>JANYKD010000105.1 GCA_025361735.1 Phycisphaerales bacterium | reverse complement strand
GTAGTCCGTAGTCAGTGGTCCGTAGCACCACAAACTACGGACCACTGACTACGGACTACGGACTAGCGTGCGAAGCATGACAGACTATCGTCCCATCATCGGCATCACCATGGGCGACCCCGCTGGAATCGGGGCCGAGGTGATCGTCAAGGCGCTGGCCGACCCCGTCCTGCGCCGGCGGGCACGCTACGTCATCTACGGCATGAACGAGATGATGGCTTACGCCGCGGACCTCGCCGAGTTCGACGTCTTCTGGTGGCGCGACCAGTACAACGGCCGGGTGCGGGCGTATCCGCACGACGTCGTTGTCGTCGATTACGACCACTACAGCATCCTCGGCCACGCCGTCCGTGCCCCCAGCAAACTCGGCGGCGAGGCGTCGATGCGTTTCTGCCTCGACGCCATCGAGGCGGCCAAGTTGAACATCCTCGATGCTGTCGTGACCGCCCCCATCGCCAAGGAATCATGGAAACTCGCCGGGTTTCACTACCCCGGCCACACCGAACTCTTCGCCGACCGCACCCACTGCCGCCGCTATAACATGATGTTCACAGGCGGCCCGCTGCGCGTGGTGCTGGCGACGGTCCACATTCCCCTCAACGGCCTGTGGGGCCGGCTAAACATCGGCGCGGTCTTCCAGCCGATCGAACTCATGCACCAGACGCTCGTCGACTGGTTCGACATCCCCAAGCCCAAGATCGCGGTGTGCGGCCTCAACCCGCACGCCAGCGAAAATGGCCAGTTTGGTGACGAAGAAGAACGCCTGATCTCCCCGGCCATCCTCATGGCCCGCGACCAGGGCATCGACGCCACCGGCCCCTATCCGCCGGATACGATTTTCCTCGCGGCCAAGAACGGTAAGTACGACGCCGTCGTCGCCATGTATCACGACCAGGGCCTGATCCCCGTGAAACTGCTGGCCTTCGACCAGGCCGTCAACTGCACGATCGGCCTGCCCATCATCCGCACCTCACCCGACCACGGCACGGCGTTTGACATCATGGGTCGCAACAAAGCCAACCCCGGCTCGATGCGTGCGGCGATCACCCTGGCGGTCGATTTGGCCATCAAGAAGCATAACCGACAAACGACGCCCCAGCCCTCGCCGGGCGCATCGGCGTGATTGCCACAACGCAGCGCATCGGGGTTGCGCGCGGACACGCCGTGCAACACGAGTACGGTGTATGTTTTGGTGGCCGGAATCTTCGGAATACTGCAACTGATGGCCTGAAGTCCACGGTACAATGTGATGCCGTGATGCGCCGGTTCCTCAACATCCTCTCGCTACTGTCATCTTTCGTGGTCCTGATGTCGATCGCACTCGGGCTGCGAAGTTGTTCGAACACCGATCATTACATCTGGGACACATCTGACGGCTCAACGCGCGTCGTGCGGTTGAATCAAGGGCAGATCGAGCTCTATTGCTTCAAGACAAAGCTCCCGCAATCGATCGAGCGGGGAACGGGCTGGACCATACCCAACAAGCCAATTGTCCCTTACTTTCGTGACTGGGATGCAGTGGTCGTGTGGGGCACGCGCAATAGCCGCACGACAAATGAACGGGACGAAAGACACTGGGCAACAGTTTGGGACAGGGCCTACGGAGTTAGGCTCGGTTTCGTTGCTGTGATCTGCGGCGTTATGCCGTATTGGCGCATCAGCAACTCAATTCGCAGGTGGAGAGCAACTCATCGGAACTCACGCGTCTCGCCATAACGGTCTCCAATCATCTCGTACGCGCAATGCTACGACATCAGACCGCCACATCCAAGCGGGGACTTTCATTGGGAACTGTTCTACAGTGGGGCCAACATTCTTGCTGGCCCGGATTGTCAGACGACTCGCGCTTCAGGCAGGTCAGCGAGACGCTGGCCCAGGCCGGCAACATGCCGGCCCCACTTCTCGCTGGCAACTGGCAACCAAATCCACGGACCACGGACCACTGACCACCCAGTAAACACTTGCCTTTCCCGCCGGTATCCCGCATTATCACCGGTCACTAAGGAAGGACTTCGCTAATGAGATTCGGAATCAAGACTTGCATGTTGCTGGCACTGGCCGGCTGGGGGGCGATTTTTGCCGCCTCGGCACAGGGACAGGCCGCAGATCCGTATCAGGCGATTATCAAACGCGATTTCGGCACCAACGCCGAGGATTTGGCCGCCATTGATAAGGAAATCGGCGAGACCAAGCCCGATCAATACGCCAAGATTGAGGCCAAACTTCTGGCGGTGCTGGAAGCGCCGGATGCCACGTTTCCCGCCAAGCAGTACGTCTGCCAGTCGCTTCGCACCGTTGGATCGTCCAAGTGCGTGCCGGCCGTCGCCAAGCTCCTGACCGACGAGAAACTTTCGCATGTCGCCCGCCAGGTCTTCCTGGGCATGAACGATCCGGCCGTCGCGGATGCCCTGCAAAAGGCCATCGGCCAGACGACCGGCAACCTGCGCATCGGCATCGTCAACACCATCGGCGATCGCCGCGACGTGCAGTCGCTCCCCGCTCTGGCGACGCTGCTGGCCGGCAACGATGAACCGACGAGCCGGGTTGTGCTCAACGCCATCGGCAAGACCGGCGGAGCGCCGGCGGCCGACCTGCTCGACAAGACCAAGGTCGGCGATGTGCTCAAAGATGCCTGGGCTCATGCGTATCTGAAGACGGCGCAGAGTTTGGCCGCGAGCGACGCGGCCCGGTCGGCCAAGATGTATCAAGCTCTGCTGGATGGCGACTATCCGATGCCCGTTCGCGCGGCCGCTTTCCCGGCGGTGGCACAGGCCCAGAAGGAACAGGCGGTCCCGCTCATCATCAAGACTCTGTCATCGCCCGAAGCGCTGCTGCGCCGGGCGGCGGCGGGGTGTGTCCTCACGCTTCCAGGCAACGCGGCGACCAAGGCGTTCGTGGCTGCGATGGGCGCCATGAGGCCGCAAGATCAAGTCATGTTGCTGGGCGAACTGGCCGCCCGTGGCGATGCCGAAGGTGCCACGGATACTGTCAACAAACTCGTGGCCGATAAGGACCCGGCGGTGAGCCTGGCCGCGATCAAGGCACTGGCCCGGCTGGGTGGTGCCTCCAGTGTCCCCGTTTTGTCGGCCGCCACGAAAGAGCCGGCGCCGGTGGGTGCCGAGGCGACACGATCGCTCGTGGAACTCCGGGCCGACGGCGTGGGCGCCGCCCTCGTGAAACTGTCGGAGGCCGGCGAGCCGGCCGTCCGTGAAGCCGTGCTCGGCGTGTTGGCCCAGCGTGGCCAGACCGATGCCCTGCCCTCCGTCCGCAAGAGCAGCACGGACAGCGACGCCACGGTCCGTCGTGCCGCGCTGAAGACGCTGGCGGCGTTGGGAACGAATGAGGATCTGCCCAAACTGGTGGGTATGCTGCTGGCCGCAAAGGATGACGCTGACCGCGATGTGCTCGCTCAGGCGATTTCCGGCGTCGGCGCCCGCATGGCCGACAAGACCGCCCGCTGCGAGCCGGTGCTGGCGGCCATTGCCAAGGCCGACGCCCCCGCGCAGATTCGCCTGCTGACGATTCTCTCGACCTTCGGCGGTGACGCGTCGCTCAAGGCCGTGAAGGCCGCCCTCGCCGGCGAAGCCGACGTGCATAAGACGGCCGTGCGTGCCCTGTCCGACTGGCCGGATGCGGCTCCGATCGCGGATGTGTTGACCATCGCCAGGGAAGACAAGGACAAGACCAGCCAGATCCTGGCTCTGCGCGGCTATATCCGCATGGTCCCGCTGGCCGGTGGCCGGGCCGAACAGAAACTCGCGTCGTACAAGCAGGCGCTGGATCTGGCCACCCGGCCGGATGAGAAGAAGCAGGTGCTGACCGGCCTGGCGGAGATTCGCACGGTCGAATCCCTGAAGACGGTCGAGCCGCTGCTCGAAGATGCCGCGCTGAAACGCGAGGCGTACGCGGCCTACGAGAAGATCGCCGAAGGCTTGGGCGGTCGCAACGCCGCCATTGCCAAGGAAGCCCTGACGAAGGTTGTCGAAAAGTCGCCCGACGGCGGCACGCGCAACAAGGCCAAGACCGCACTCGACAAGATCAAGTAGGGTGGACACTGCCCACCATTGGACTGCAAACGAGACTACGGTATCGCAACGGAGATAATGCAATGAATAACAAAAAGAATACAACATGCCCGAGCAACAGCCGCCGCGGTTTCCTCAAGGCCTCGGCCGCCGCCATCACCTTTCCGCTTTTTGTTCCGGGCTCGGTCCTGGGCAAGGAAGCCCGCCCGGCCGCGAGCGAACGCATCGTCATGGGCGGCATCGGCATCGGCAACCAGGGCGGCGGCGACCAGGGCGCTTACCTCGGCCGCGATGACGTGCAATACGTCGCCGTCTGCGACGTCAAGGAAGCCGTCCGCGAGAGCTGCAAGAACCGCATCAACAAACGCTACGACAATCAGGACGCGAAGACATACAACGATTTCCGCGAACTGCTCGCCCGCAAGGACATCGACGCGGTGCATGTGGCCACGCCCGACCACTGGCACGCGGTCATCGTTGTCCACGCCTGCCGCCAGGGTAAGGACGTTTATTGCCAGAAGCCCGAGTCGCTGACGATTCGCGAAGGACGTCAGATGGTCGAGGCGGCCCGTCGCTACGCCCGCGTCGTCTCCGGCGGAAGCCAGCGCGTGATGGACGACTACCGGTCAACGGTCGACCCGTGCTGGCACGGCGATTTCGGCGCAATCAAGTCGATCAACGTCAACCTTGGCGGCCCCTCGGCGCCCTGCAATCTGCC
>JANYKD010000078.1 GCA_025361735.1 Phycisphaerales bacterium | reverse complement strand
GCGGCCGCGGATACGGACAAGAGCATCTACAAGTTCAATACGCCGAGCGATCCGTATTCGGGGCTCATCGGCGTGGATCTCGGATCCGACAAGCAGAAGGGCGATGCGGTCAGCCCGGTTCACTTCGTCAGCAAGGACGATGCGCCGTTCCTGATCCTGCACGGCACGGCCGACGTGCATGTCCCGTTCGCCCAGAGCGTGGAACTGGCCGACGCCCTGCGTCAGGCGGGCGTGGCCGTGACGCTGCAGAAGTTCCCCGGCGGCGGGCACGGCGGGCCGGTCTTCCAGAAGCCGGCGGTGCGGGAACTGATCAAGGCCTTCTTCGACAAGAACCTCAAGGGCATGGATGTGAAGGTCGAGGCACTGCCCGAGGCGGAGGTCACCGTCGTACCGCCGCCAGCCAAGTGATGCGATCATCTCAGTAGAGTTCACTTGAGCGAGTCGATACGGCCTTGGCGGACGAAGAACCGCGATCAACGATCGCGGCCACAACTTGGCGATCATCCCGTGCCGCCCAGGAACTCGGCGCTGATCCGCTTCTGCACGGCGTCAATCTGCGTGAACGACTGCTTCAGCACGGCTTCGTCGAGATGCCCGAGTTTCCGGTGGTTGATGGTGTTGTCGGGTGACGCGCCAGCCTGGATGGCGGCCGACTGCTGGCGCAGCCGGAGCCGCATGAGAAACTCGTAGGCGGCCGCGATCTCGTCGCGACTGGCTTGCGGCAGGACATTCGCCTCCACCAGTTTGTCGAGGCGGTCGAGCGTGTGGGTCTCGGTGATCCCGCCCTTGAGCGCGTAGAGCCGGGCGAAATTCACGATGGGCATCATCGCATCCTTGAGATTCAGGTGGGAACTGTCGCCGGCGGCCGCGGCGCCGATGATCTTGCCGAAGAGCCGCAGCGGCGGGCGGAACTGCAGCGCGTTCTGGGCGAAATGCGGGAAGAACTCCGGCGCGTCTTTCAGCGTCGCCCGAATATGCCGCCGGAGATCGTTGACGAGTTCACCGTCGCCGCACACGCAGCGCAGATCGAAGAAGATGCAGAACTCCAGCAACTCCTGCGGTTCGGCCTTGGAAATCCAGGCGTCGAAACACTGCTTCCACGCCGACAGCGGCTGTACCCACTTCGGGTTCTTGGCCATGATCCCGCCGCGACAGAACGCATAGCCGGCGTCCGCCAGCCAGCCGCACACGCGCGAGCCCAATTCGCGGAAGTACCCCCCTGCCGCGTCCGGATCGTCCGGACCGTCGGTATCGGCGTAGATCAGGGCGTTGTCCTGGTCGGTGAACAGTGTCTGCTCCTGGCGGCCCTGGCTGCCCAGCGCCACAAATGCAAAGGCCGACGGCGCGGGTCCGAGTTCGCCAACCGCCATCGCGACGAAGCGTTCGGTGGCGGCGTCGCAGACGGCGGCCACCATGCGTGTGATATTGCGCGGATGCGCGCCGCAACTCAGCAGCATCCTGGCGACGGCCGGCACGCGCTGACAGCAGATCGCCACTTCTTCCGCGGTGCTCGCCCGGCCGATTTCCTGCGCCAGCACGATCGCGCCGTAGCCGGGGAACTGCAGGAGTTCCTGGCCTCGGACGACCCCGACGACCCGGCCGTTCACATCGGCAACAGCCAGATGCTGCACCTCGCGCTGCTGCATGGTGAGCATCGCTTCGTAGATCTGCGCGTGCTCGGGGATCGTCAGCAACGGCGAACTCATAATCCGGCGGACGGGCTCGTCCACCGACAGACCGAGCGCCAGCACGCGGTCGCGCAGGTCGCGGTCGGTGA
This sequence comes from Phycisphaerales bacterium, assembly GCA_025361735.1. Lineage (GTDB taxonomy): Bacteria > Planctomycetota > Phycisphaerae > Tepidisphaerales > Tepidisphaeraceae > JANYKD01. Next base: position 11,847 of record JANYKD010000078.1, on the reverse strand, counting down.
CGATGCCGATGTCCACGCCGGACTCGCGCACGAGAATGCAGGTCGAGGCATTGGCGGCCATGACTGTGGCCGCACTTTCGATGGGCGTGTCAGGGCAACAGGTCACGGCCAGGCGGCTGAGCTGGCGTATGGGCTCGTGCAGGAAGAGCAGCGATGTGCCGAGCCGCTGGATGGCGGCGTCGCGCTCCGATTCGCGTGCGGCGATTTCGCTGACATCCCCGATGGCACCGTCAATGAACGCCGGGCCATTGCCCTCTTGCGGGGTGAGCCGGGCGCGCAGCAACATGGTGCGCGGGCGGTCGCCATGGCCGGTGAGTTGCAGGCGTCGTTCGGCGTGACCTTCGCCTTCCAGGGTGCGAACGAAGGCGGCGTACTCATCTTCGCTGGCGAAGAGGTCGGCCAGGGATCGGGCCCATTCGCTGGATCCTTCGCGGAGTGGGCCGAACAGCTCGGCCGCCTCGCGATTGGCGTCGACGATGGCGCCCCAGCGCACGGCCCGTGCCCGGAAGACTGCGAGCGGAACACCATCGGCGACCTTGCCCAGCCGCAACAATTGCCCGGGATCCTCGGCCAGTCCGCGCCACAAGCGCGGCCGCGCCTCGCGGGCCAGGAGGATGAAGCCGTCCTTGCCGGCAAACGACATGCGGCTCAGCGCGAGGACGCATTCGACGAGCGAGCCGTCGCGCCGCCGCAGAACCCCTTCGAATCCGCCGGCCGGTTCCTCGCCTTTTGCCAGTCGCCAGAGGTTGTCGCGCGCCACATCGTTGCTTTCGCCCGGAGGAATCAGGTCGGCCGGCTCGAGCAGTTCCATCTCCTGTTCCGAATAGCCGAGCATTTCCAGCAGAATCGGGTTGGCGTAGCGGCAGTGGCCGTCAAGCACGAGCAGCGTGCCCTCGGTGGCGGCCTCGACGAGCGAGCGATAGCGCTCCGTTGATTCCCGCAGTTGGTCCTCGGCGTCGCGGCGTTCGCGCTCCAGACGCAGGCTTTCGCGCATGACGTAGAGCAGGAGCAACGCGAGGACCGCGGAAATGGCGACGGCGGCCGGTACGATGTGCCGTTTGATCTGCCCGATTTCCTGCTTCACATCGTCGATGTTCCGGTCCAGCAGCACGCCTTCGAGCTTGGGCAGCAGAATGGCGAAGATGGCGATCGCGAACAAGGCGATGGCGAGCAACGTGGGAACGATGATATGGAAAAGCGAATGCCAGCGCTTGGGCCGCTGGGGCCCGTGCCGCGGAGTCGCGGCCGATGCCGCAGGCCCACGGATCGCGGCGGTCGCGCACATCGCCTCGCGGAACTGCTTCCACCGCTGGGCCGGCATGTCGATGCCCATGGCGGCGGCGTCGCCCGGTGCGTGGAAATCGGTGCCCGCCGAGACCAGCAGGCCCAGTTCATCGGCGAGCGCACACAGCATGTCGCGCTGGGGCGGTTCGAACTTGGCGTAGATGGCCTCGACACCATCGAGCCCCTGCTCCTTGAGCTTTGCGATTAGCTCCTTAAGCCGGGCGGGATCGGCTTCCAGGAAAAGCGGATGAGCCAGAACCGCCAGGCCGCCGGCGCGGTGGATGAGCGCGATGGCGTCTTGCGTGCTGATCCGTCCATCCGGCGCCGCGCTGCGGGCCGAGGCCTCGCGGCGAACGCCCAGGAGGCGGATGGAATGCTCGATGCCGTCCACTTCGGTGGTGCGGGCCTGGCGTATGGAAGCGAGCGTGGCCCGCAGCTCGATGTGGGCCGGATCGAAGCCGTATGCAAGCAGATGGGCTTCGGCATCGCCACACCGGGTCGTCATCTCCAGCCCGGAGATAAACCCCACGCCCCGGCGGGCCAGGGCCTGTCGAAACCGCCCGAGCCCTTCGACGGTATCGTGGTCAGTGAGCGACGCAAACGCCACCCGCGCAAACGCCAGCCGCTCGGCCAGTTGCTCGGGTGCGAGGGTGCCATCGCTGAATGCCGTATGACAGTGCAGGTTGACGTGGGTGCTGCCGGTCATGGGATGTTCATCTTAACCAGGGAATAGGGAAGGGGCGGAAAAGTGCAAAATGTAAAATGCAAAATGCAAAATGAAGAGGCAGGGCAGGATAGCCGCGACCGAGGGAAATGAGGCACCGAGGCACGAAGTGAAGGAAGGAGCCGGGGTAGCCAAGAGAGGACTCCGCTCACGGCGAAGGCATGGTGGTTTGTGTCACAATCTGTCAGGCTGGGTGGCCTGGGAGGATAAAACATGTCCTTATCGTGCCCGTTGCGAGCAATCTTGGCGTAAATGGTTATTTTTCCAGAACTTACGTTCGCGGGGCAGCGTGGAGGCGATTCACAAGAACCCCGTCCTTTCCGCGTCCAAAGCACGTCCCGTTCAGTCCCCTTTGGTCCCACGTCAATTCCCCGGAGTAGTTGCCAGTTGTTAGTTGTTGGTTGCCAGTGGGAGGACGAATGCGGGATTGGCACTGGCAACTGGCAATTACTCCGCAACTGGAAAGTCGGGCCTCCCTATTAACGGGCGCGCTGCGCGCCAGAAGCATCTGGCGCGCAACAGCGCGCAGCGCAAAATGCGAGTGTACGCTGTGGGGGTATGCTTTGTGAAAATGGAGATTCTTCCGCGCGCGCAACACCTGCGCGCAACACACAATGTGGAAGTGCTGGTTTGTTCGGGGCTTATGGCAAATTCCGCGGATGGGCACCCTAACACGGGTGAGGGATATGGCGAAAAGCATTCACAAGGAGCCAGACTATTACTGGTCATCCTGTCGGCAACGAGTGGCATTATTCTGCTGGCGTGCTTACCGCCGTCGTTGGTTGCTCGGTGTGGCGGCAGATTGCCGCTGGTGTGCTATGTTCTGGCACAGCCTGCCGGTTGGCTGCTGGTACTCGAAGATAACGTCCCGCGTGGTCGGCTGGCGATCGGCGCAACACTGTTGTTCGTCCCGTGCATAATTGCGCTCGTGTTTCTGTTTGTGTGGCTGCACCTGATCCCATGATTATCCCGGATTTACTCGCTCCCGTTGCGGTTGCGACGGAGTTCCAGCAGCATCCTTTCGATCCGCGCGTGGTCGGCCAGCCTTGCCTGAACGATCCATTGGCCGGCGATGTAGTGGGCGAACATGATGCTCTGATCCGATTGCCAACTGGCGTACAAGTCAATCGCAGCCGTGGTTTCGGTGGGCGGATCCGCATCAGCCGCCGGCGCGGACTCGGGGCGGGGTGACTTTGCGATACGCTGGAGGATCAGGTCGCGGACGTCGTAGATGCGTGTGTAATGGATGTCGGTATAGCGATCCGTAAATGGAGCGGCGAGATCCTCCTCGACCAGCCAGTGGCAGCCGCGGCCATCGGCATCGTGGTGCGGGCCGGGCAGCAGTTGCATGCCCGTCTTCACTCGCACCTGTTCGAGTTGCGCATCCGTCTGGCTTTCGAGTTCGGCGGCGCAGGGCCACGCTTGCGGGCTCCCGGGGGGCGCCATCAACCGGCCGACGATGTTCTCAACGCGACGGCAATCCTGGGCCGCCGCCACGACCATGAGCCGCTCGCCCACAATCCGCAGGGAAACCGGCCGCGTAGAACGGCAGGGATGAACGTCGAACAGGAATATGCGCGGGAGAAACTGCTCGGCAGATTGCGCGGCGACATAGCGGCCGCCGGTGTAGTATCCGCGGCGTACATGATTCGATCGCATCGGCGGATCGGAAGCATGGCCGTACAATCGCATCACCAGGGAATCGGCCTGGTCGGTGAACGCCTTGGCCCTCTCCAGGAGCGGGGCGACATCAATCACCCTCGACACGACCGGCCCGTTGGCCGGCGGGCGCACGTCGGGAAAGGAGCCCACATAGAGCACGCCCTCTTCAACAACCGCGGCCTGGCGGCCGCCCACGAGGAACTGCGGCACAATGGCCAACACCGCCCGCCGGCTGACATGGTCCAGCACGATCGGCCCGGCCATTCGCCGGCCGGCGAAATCCTGCGTGGCTTTTCCCATCAGTTCGAGGCGCAACCCAAGAGCCGAGCAGAGTTGCTGGAGGCCATCGAGGACGGTGCCCGAGCGTATTTCGAGATGTTCGATGATTTCCCGCTGAGATTTCAGCTGGGCCTCGGCCGGGGGCAGCCGCGTCGGCGCGCGATGATATGCCCAGCCGGCCAGGGCCAGTAATGCGGCTGCAAAGAAGATGAGGGCGATGCGTTTCATTCGCTTCGCGGGGTTCGCCTCTGTGAGAGATTACTGGATGGGGAAGGGAGGTGTTGCGGGTCACGTTGGCCGAAGAAATGGCGGCGTTCGCGGGATGGGGCTGGTAGTGGCTGTTGTGCGGGCGGCGGTGACGGAGACAAGGCGGGCGCGAGGCGGGGGTTTGGGGAGCGACGGAAGGATGGCATCATACGTAGAAAAGCTTATGACCCTTTTTCCGGGCCCTTTCTCCGGATTTCCGGATGACCCCTTTTTCCGGATGACCCTTTGTCCGGACCCAATCGGTCCCGTTTGTTTGGTCCCACTCGGCAAGTGATTAGAATGGGCAGTCATGAGCGACAGGGAAGGACAGCAACCGCCGGGAGCGAAGCCGAAAGCATTGGACTATGCAGCGCCCGTGACGGAGGGTAAGCCGCAGCGCCAGCCGCCACCTATGGTTTCCTTCGTGCTCGCTGTCGCCGCGATGGCGCTCGTGCATGGGGCAGCGCATCAGCTTGCTTGCTTCGTCTATGACAGTATCCCTGATACCGTGCGTGCTAATACATGGAAGCAAGTCTGCCGCATTCTCGAATCGCCTCGATTGCCGATGCCAAACGTCATAGGGGGCAATCGCTCGCCAGTCCTTGCTTACAGCCTATACCTCGCGACTCCCATTGTCACCAGCCTACTCTGGGGCTTTGTGGTGACTATAATAATCTACGTATTGCGATGGTTGCTGACACGGCGTAAAATTCTCGGCGAGTGAATCAGTGTTGAGGCGCGTGGGCAGGCGAACGGAACTGGAGTCCAGTCTCCTTGGCTTCACCCGCTTGGACCCGTTCCTCTTTGGTTGTCGTTTGCGGATGGCCAGCGAGGACGCTGGCCCTTCTTTAGCTACATCGCCGGGACATCCATCCACCGCCGTTCTTTCCAGCTCTGCAAACCCAGTTCGGCTAGTTGTACGCCCTTGGCGCCTTCGCGCAACGTCCAGCGGAAGGGGGCATCCACGGCCACATGCTTCAGGAAAAGCTCCCACTGGATCTTGAAGGCGTTGTCGTATTCGACGGCGCTCGGCACCTGCTGCCAGCCTTGATAGAAATTGATCGGCTGCTGGATGTCGGGGTTCCAGACGGGCTTGGGGGTTTCACTGATGCTCTGCACCCAGGCCTCGCGCAGGCCGGCCACGCAGGTGCCTTTGGTGCCGTCCACCTGGATGGTCAGCAAGTCGTCGCGGCGGACGCGGACGCACCAGCTCGAGTTGAACTGGCAGACGGTGCCGTCTTCGAGCAGGAAGATCGCGTAGGCCGAATCGTCGGCCGTGGCTTTGTACGGCTTGCCGCGTTCGTCAACGCGCTCTGGCAGGTCGATGGCGGCGTGGGCCACGAGCGACTTGATCGGGCCGAAAAGATTGGTGATGACGTATTGCCAGTGGCAGAACATGTCGATCATGATGCCGCCGCCGTCTTCGTTGCGGTAGTTCCAGCTTGGCCGCTGGGCGGGCTGGTCTTCGTCGTGGCCGGTGAAGACCCAATAGCCGAAGTCGCCGCGTACGGAAAGGAGCTTGCCGAAGAAGCCCTGCTGGCGGAGTTGCTTGATCTTGCGCATGCCGGGAAGCCAGAGCTTGTCCTGCACGACGCCGTTCTTGAGCTTGGCATCCTCACACAGTTTGGCCAGGCGCAGGGCCTCGGCTGTCGTGGTGGCCGTGGGTTTTTCGCAGTAGATCGCCTTGCGGGCTTTGACGGCTTTTTCGACGAAGGCGGCACGCTGCAGGGTGCCGGAGGCGTCGAAGAAGACGCCATATTTGTCGTCGCCCAGGGCGCTGTCCAGATCGGTCGTCCATTTCAAAGGCTTGCCGATGACGGCCGGGCCGTGTGCCTCGGCCAGCGCGCGGACTTTGTCGGCATTGCGGCCGACGAGGATCGGATCGGGCATGAGGCGCAGATCGTCGGAGACCTTGACGCCGCCCTGTTTCATGATCGCCAGGATCGAGCGGACGAGGTGCTGGTTGGTGCCCATGCGGCCGGTGACGCCGCTGAGAATGATGCCGATGGTGCGTGTTTCCATGTTATTCCTTCTGTAGCCGCGATCGCCGATCGCGGTCTGCCAACGGCCCGCTGCGATGGGCGATCGCGGCTACAGAAGGATTAGTACACGATTCAGTCGAAAAAGTGTAGGTACGCGCCCTCGGTTGCCAGTCTACGGAGGTAGACAGCCAGTTCCAGCAGGTGGTAGTCGCCCCACATGCTCGACTCGCCACAGGGAACCTTTCGGCCGGGCGGGATGTGGTCCCAGTTGTTGGGGCGATGATAGACTGAGTGGAGCAGGAGGCCCTGATGGGCCGGAGCTTCCGAGAGATAGGGCGGAGCCAGCAGGGCCTTGGCGACGGTCAGGCCGGCCCGGGTGTAGGGGTGAGAAGTGCTGCCAGTGCCCTCACTGGCAGTCTTCGCGTTGAGGCCTCCGCCGGTGAGGACACCGGCGGCACTGTTGTCGAGGTATCGGCCCAGGCGCAGCAGGCCCTGGGCGGCGATGGCGGAGGCGGAGGAGTCGACGGGCTCGTGGTCGTTGTAGGGATCGGCGGGACGGCTTCGCCAGTCACCGAGTTTCGCCAGGCCGGGGGCGCCGTCGTCCCAGTAGACGATACCGTCGGCCGCGGCGCAGTCGTTGATGTAGTGGTCGGCCGTGGCTTTGGCGGCCTGCTCGTATACCGCGATGACATCGCGCTTCGCCAAGCCGACCGACGCCTCAAACCGCTCGGCGTCGATCGACGCGAGGAACTCCAGTTCCTCGGCGTAACCGAGGATGGCCCACGCCAGCCCGCGCGTCCAGGTGCTGAACGCGGAATATCCCTGTTGCGTGCTGCGGCAGCGGAAGTTCCCGTCGTTGCGGTTGAAGATGGCTTCGTGAGCCGTCCGGCCACGAACGTCGTAGGCGTGCGCTGAATCGCCATGGAAGACGATGTACTGATTCGTACACAGCCCGTGCAGTACCGATCGCTTGAGCAGGTCGGCCGCCTTGTCGTTTTCGTGCATGAGCTTGTGGCCCAGTTGCCAAGCGGCACCCAGAATGCGGAGGGTCCGCATGGTGTCGACAAACAGCGAATGCGGGCCGTTGAACGAATAGATGTACCCCAGGCTCGATGTGCCTGCGGATTTTGGCGAAGGCTTCCCGGCCGGGACGCCCGACCATCGCGCCGCCTGCACCGCGCCGCTGACCTTGATCGCCATCTCATAGAACGCCAGCTCCCACTCGTTGTGCGGGATGCGGCCTTCGCGCATGAGCCGGCGGAGATTGCCATAGGTGCTGAGGTTGTTGAAACCGTGATCGTGGACGCCCGTGTGGCTCACATGGGGCGCCATAAACCGCACGGTGTTGCGCCGGCCCAGGTCGAGCAGATCCTGCTCGCCGGTGGCGTCGAAGACGAGGATCGCACTGCCGTACACAAACCCCTGAGTCCACTCAGTCCAGCCGCGCGTGGTATAGCGGCCATCGACGGTGAAGACCGGCGTGCCGCGCGAAGCGTCCCAGGTGCGATCGAGATCCCGCACCTTCTGTGCGGCCAGATCGAAGAGATGCCCGAGCGGTTTGACAAGAGTAGATGCGGTGATTGACGGTTCGATGATCATGCGAAGGTTCTCCGGGACGATTTTGTAGCACAGCCGTCTCGGCTGTGTCCGAGCACATTGACACAGGCGAGACGCCTGTGCTACGCAACTCACCCCGGCCGCAGGCTTTCCACGTCCAGTCGGTAGACCGACCGTACCTTCCCTGTTTCCTCGTCGCGCTCGATGCCGACGTGCAGGATGCCCTTGGCAATCACCAGGTTGCCGTAGTAGCTGACCGGCTTGCCCGGAGCGGCGGTGCAGCGGACAAAGTGCTGCACCTTCGGTGGGCCGCTGAAGCAGCATTTGGTGATGGAATAGACCAGGTCAAAACGCGTGATCTCGCCGCCGGTCTGGTTGCCCAGCCACATCTCACCGGCCAGCTCGACCCGCTTGCCGTCGAGATCGCGCCACTTCTTCGGAATATCGGCCGACTCGGCCCGTTCCTGGTCCATTTCGAAGAGACTGATGGACTTCAAATCGACCTTGAGGATCGCCCCCTTTTCGTCGCTGCCGCTGAGGATCCCGCCGGTCAGTGCGAGTGACAGGCCCTGGTACAGCGGATATCCCACTGCCAGTACCACCACGGCGAGCAGGACCCAGAGGCGGAGATTGATCCGCTGCGTCCATGGAAGCTGTATGGATGGGCTCACCTGAGACGTCATGGCGCGTTCCTCATTGCGGTTTCTGAGTCGGGGCCGGCTTCACGCTGGTACAGGCTATTTCGAACAGGCTGACCACCATGCCGTCCTCGGTTCGTTCTTTTACGGTCAGCGTTCCTTCGATCAGGATCTCGTCGGGAAAATAGCTTACCGCCTTTCCCTTGGGCGTGCGAACCACCAGGGTGTGCTGCACCTGCGGCGGCTGGCCGAAACAGCAGGCCAGCAGGCTCGGCACCAGCGCGAACTCGGTGATGCGGTCGGCCTGGTCCAGCGGCAGCATGAACCCGCGCGTGCGAATTGTCGAGCCGTTCAACGCCACCACGTCCTTGGGGATGTTGCCCCCTTTTTCCGCGTCGAATTCGAAGTTTCCGAGCTGTTTGATCGCCAGTTCGTAGACCTCGCCGTCCTTGGGTTTTACGTGTGCCTTGCGTTCTTCGGGACTGCTCGCGACCGCGTCGTTATTCTTGCCCAGCAGCGTCTGCGGATTGGCCAGAAGCTGGTCGGCCAGGGCCTTCTGGCAGACGCGGATCTTCTCTTCGATGGGCTTGATCTGGGCGGAGTCCTTGGGCAGCATCGTCAGCAGTTTCTGGTACTGCGCCAGTGCCTGGGTGTAGCTCTGGCGGTCGAATGCAAGATTTGCATTTTTCTCCATGCGGGCGACGGTCTGCTCTTCCTTGACCGCTTGCGCGCGGGCCGGCACATACCAAACCGCCGCCAGCGAGGTGATGAGGGCGATGATGATCGCCGTTGATTTTCGCATGTTCACATTCCTCTAATGACAATATCGACTTCCGGACATCACACGTTCGTAGTACCGCCTTTAGGCGGTCTGAAGAGCCGCCTGAAGGCGGTACTACGAACCTACGAGGTTCGTCGCGACAGGGGTGCGATACGCCGCCAGCGCGGGCACCAGCCCGGCCAGTGCCGATAGCAACACCACCATACCCAAGCATAGCCACTCTGGCCATGCCGTTGCCGTCCAGTTGAGGCCCTGGCCCATGAGCCGTTCCATGAAAACCGACCCGCCGAAGCCCAGAAGATGTCCGAGCAGCATGCCCAGGACGCCGCCGACGATCCCGACGATGGCCGCCTCGCAGCAGATCAGCAGGAGGATCCGCACGCGTGTGGCGCCCAGGGCCCGCAGGATGGCGATCTCCTTGCGCCGGGCGACGACGGAATTGTAGATGCTGACCAGGATGGATACGCCGGCGACGACCGTGACCAGGGCGGAGATGACCAGCAGCAGCTTGGTGCTGCCGGACAGGAAGGTGTCGAAGAAATCGCGCATGACGGTGGCCGGGTTCACGGCGGTGGCGCGGTCGTCGACGACCTTGAAGTTGTACATGAGTTGCATGGCGGCAAACCCGCCGCGCGAGCGCACGAGGATGGCCGAGAGTTCCCATTCTTCCTTTGGCAGATCGGGGACGATGTCGCCATGGTCGTCGAGGTGGTAGACGTCGGCGTCTTCCTCCTCTTTGGCCGCCGGCTTGTTGGCCTCGGTCGCCGGGGTGACGGTGGCATCCTGGAGCAGGTCGCCGACGTCCTTGGGGGCTGCGGCCGATGGCCGGGTCGCCGAGGTCATCTTGAACTTCTTCTTCAGCGATTCGGGCACTTTTTGCGGGTCGATGCCGAGCGACTGGAGCACTTCATCGAGGCGCTCGGGCGGGATCTTCGCGGGATCGATCTTCGCCCGCATGAGCGTCTGGGTGATCAAGGCGTCCTCATGCTCGGCGATGGCGTAGAGGCTGATATAGGGAACGAAGAGCACGCGGTCGCTGGCGGTGTGGGTGGGCTTGAGGATGCCGACGACGTGCCATTTCGGCCTGTGGATGTCGGGCGTCTCGGTGGGCCGGGGCATGCCATGGGTCGCCCGGAATGCACCGCCTTGTTTCTCGTTCTGTTCTTCGCTCAGTTTGTCGTCGTAGAGCCGCATATGCAGTGTTTGCGCGACATCACTGCCGATGACGGCCTCGAACTTGCGCGGCGCGAAGACCCGGCCGGCGGCCAGTTCGTAGCTCTTGTCCACGCGGTACTGGAACGGGTTCTTGGTGACAGGCTGGCCGGTGTCGTCGAAGGCGAACATTTCCGGAGAGGTGCCGACGATCCGGCGGCCGGCAAACGTGTCACCCACCATGAAGGGGACAGCGGTTCGAACATACTGGCGATAGTCCGCGCGCCCTTTGGGCGCCGGGACCTTGCGGGCCATGTCCTCGTAAATCTGGAAGGGGATCACGCCCGGGCTGACGTCCAGGTGGTAGACCGTGTTGAGAGTCAACTGCAGCGGCGAACCCTTGGGCGGGCCGATGAGAATGTCGTAGCCGAAATCGCTCTGCGCGAAGAGATTGTGGCTCTCGCGCTGGAGGATCATGATGGCCACGGCGAGGCTGACACCCAGCAGCACCGACAGGATCGTCAGCGTGCTGGAGAGCGCCCGCTGTCGCATCTGTTTCAGAATGAGTTCGATGAAGTTCATAATGATACCGAAGGCATTGAGGCATCAAGGCACGGAGGCGCGAAGTAGAGCGGGGCTAGGCGGAAGTCATCACGGGCGCCGCCGCGCGGTTGATATCGGTCAGGTGAATCACGGTCTGGAACTGTCCGGTGACGGCCGGGTCGTGGCTGACCAGCAGCAGCATCGCCCCTACTTCCTGGCAGAGCGAGCGGATGAGCTCGACGACCTGTTTGGCGTTGACGGCGTCGAGTGAGCCGGTCGGTTCGTCGGCCAGCACGATGGCCGGCCCGTTGGCCAGCGCGCGCGCGACGGCCACGCGCTGTTGTTGTCCCAGGGAAAGCCTGGCGGGGCGATAATTGAGCCGGTCAGCCAGACCCACGGCCGTGAGCAGGTGCTTGGCCCATCCGCGGTCGGCCGGCCGGCCGGTGAAACTCATGCCCAGCAGCACATTCTCCAGCGCGGTCAGTCCGCCGAGCAAATGGTGCGTCTGAAAGATGTAGCCGAGGTAGCGGCCGCGGAAGACGTCGCGTTGGCCTTCGGACATCTGGGAAACAGGATAGGTCGTGCCGGCCGGCGCGAGGCCGGGTGCGCTGCGATAGTCAATGACGGGCGATGCCGGCGTTGGTGCGGCCGGCTGGGCCGTAAACACCACAGATCCCGAATCGGGCGTGAGAATGCCGGCGATCAGGTGCAGCAGCGTGGTCTTCCCCGACCCCGAACTGCCGACCAGGGCCACCTGTTGGCCATGTTCGATGCGGAAATGCGGGACGTCGACGACAGGGGTCTGGGAGCCGTCGGGGCCCAGATAGTGCTTTTTCAAATTGGTCAGTTCCAGGAACATCGAGATTCTCCTTGAGGCACGATCCGCATTACATCATACCGCGATTCGACGCGGCGTGTTTGTGGCGATCACAAAGCGCAAGACGTTCCCGGCGCCATAGACCCCAACGGGGTCGAGGATTCCAGCCCAGGGTTGGGCAA
>JANYKD010000075.1 GCA_025361735.1 Phycisphaerales bacterium | reverse complement strand
CGCGCTGCTGGAAGTCCGGGTCGCCAAGCTGGGCGATGGCGTGGATCAGCGATTCCTCGGTGGGACGCGTTGCCTGGGCCAACGCCAATCCGGTCGAAAAAAGTGAGAACACAACCGTACAGAAGCCGATGACAGGGACGGAATGTACGGGTGTTTGCGACATGACAAGTTGGCCGGACGGCTATAGACCGGCATCGGGTATGGATGATAGCATGTTGCAGCCGAACGGTGCAGGACAATTGCACAGGAATGCCCCCGGGGTAACCGCATATGACCGGCTGCCCGGGTTCGGAGTTCAAGCCTGGGCTTGTCTTGATGCGGAACCGCTCGCAAGACACGCTGAGGCGCGCGCTCTGAACCGAGAATCGGCCGAAAGAAGGAATGGGCCATGAGCACGGAGCCAATGCCCATCAGCCGCAAGACACAATGTCCGGCCTGCGGAAAGTCCCTGCACATTTTCCAGGATGACTGCGGGAAGTTCGTTCTCTGCCCGGCCTGCGGCAACTCGACGCGCATTCCCTACCTGCCTCCGGAGGCATTTGAACCGGTCGAAGTAGTCGCTCCGACAACGGCACTGGACGATACGGTCTACGATATTCCCGTGTCGCCGCCGGCGGCTGTTTCCGCCCGGCCTCAGGAAATGCACCCAAGCCGGCGCCGGCCTACCCTGGCGACTCTGCTCTTTTGCCTGCTCGTGGTCGAATCGCTCGTGGTGGTCTTCCTGCTCAAGGATCGTCCGCCGGTCATCCCCGACGCCACACGTTCCGCGCTGCTGGCGACGAAAACTCAGGCTGACCAGAGCCTGGCGCGCGGGGATATTGTGGCCGCTCACCAGCAATACCAGTCGCTTCAGGAGATGGCGGCCAGTCTCGACCTGCGGGATGATCCGCAGATCCTGGCGCTTCTCAGTGATGCCCGACAGGCGCAAGGACTTGTTCTTGAGCGACTGCTGAAGCGCCAGGCCGCCCGGCAGACGACCCAGCCGCCGGTTGCGGTAACACCCTGGCCCGACTCCACGGCACAGCCGACTGTGGCACCCGATCCAGTGATCGGCACCCGGCCCACCACAGTGGTGGAGTTGCCGGAACTGTGGCGGCCCATCCCGGCAACGCAGTCTGTCGTGAAACCGGCTGATCCCCCTGTTTTGATACCGATCATTCCCCCCGTCGTAAAACCGGCTGATCCTCCGGTTGCGAAACCGGCTATTCCTCCGGTTGCGAAACCGGTGGTGATATTGCCGCGGCGCCCGCCCGTCCGGCCGACGCGCATCCCACAGGCGGGCCTCAGCGACGAGGAGATCGGCCGCGCGATTGAGCGACTGGTCAACACCCTCCTGGGGCAGATGAACGGGTCGGTAATGAATGGCACGCGGCCGGACGATCCCACCTCGATGGGTGTCAACGCGTTGTGCGTCTACGCATTGCTGCAGGCCGGCCAGGCCGTGTCCGACGAGCGGCTTAACGTACGCGCCAAGGCCATGAAAGACATGCTCTCGGCGATGCGCGACATGCCGGTCGGCGGAGGTCCGGAAACCTACACCCGGGGCATTCGCGCCACGGCCCTGGCCCTGTACAACCGCCCGGAAGACCGCAAACAACTCAAGGCGGATGTGGCTTGGCTGGTGGCCAACCACAACGGCGGAGCCTACACGTACTCGCGGCCGGCCAGTCGTCATAGTTGGGACAACTCCAATTCGCAATACGGTTTGCTGGGCGTCTGGTCGGGAGCGGAAGTGGGCGTCGAGGCCCCCGCATCATATTGGTCGGCGGTCCAGGATCACTGGACTTCCAACCAATGCCCCAACGGCGAGTGGGGCTATGGAAATGGCGGCGCCAGTGCCGGACGCCTGTCCATGACCGTGGCCGGAATCGCCTCGCAGTTCGTTACCCACGACTACCTCGATGCGCCGTCGTTTGGATCGGCCGTGGGAAGAGAACCTTTCTCCAAGTCGCTTGCCCGCGGACTGAGCTGGCTGGAGACGGGGAACAATGTGCTGCCCGGAAACGCCGATGGATACACGCTCTACGGGATCGAGCGCGTCGGGTTGGCATCGGGCTTCAAGTATTTCGGCGATCATGACTGGTATCGCGAGCTGGCAAGAGGAATCATCGACAGCCAGAGCCCGCGGGTGGGCTGGGGCGGCCTTCGGTTCGGTGGCGAGCACAGCGCGGTTCAGACCGCGTATTGCCTGCTGTTCCTGGCCCGCGGCCGGCACCCGATCCTCATGAACAAGCTTCGTTTTGATGGAGCGTGGGCGAACCGCCCGCGCGACGTCGCAAACCTGGCCCGCTATACCTCGGCCCAGCTTGAGCGGCCCTTGAACTGGCAGGTCGTGCCGCTGTCGCGCGATTGGACGGACTGGACCGACTCGCCCATCCTCTACCTCGCATCGCATGTCCCGGTGCCGCTCAAGGAGCAGGACTATGTGAAGCTGCGGCGGTACATCGACTCGGGCGGACTGCTCTTCACCCAGGCCGACGGAGGCAGTGACAAGTTCAACCAGTTCGTGCATGGTCTGGCGCGAAAGCTCACGCCGGACTATGAGTGGACTGACCTGCCGGCCGACCACGAGATCTACAGCGTGAATTTCCCAATCGGCGTCAAGCCGAAGCTACGCTGCATTTCCAATGGTGTTCGGTTGCTGATGGTCCATTCACCAGAGGACATTTCGCAGTGGTGGCAACTGCGGGCGGACAAGACGCGCAAACCGGTCTTCGAGTTCGGGGCCAACCTGTTCATCTACACCGCCGGCAAGACCGATCTGCGCAATCGGCTCACGTCGTCGGTGATTCCACCCCCGCGCGACGCGCCGGGATTCAACGTGGTCATCGCACAAGTTCGCTACGGGGGCAACTGGAATCCCGAGCCTGCGGCCTTGGAACGCTTCGCGTCCCTGTTCCAGTACCAGACCGGATACGGGTTGCAGCGCGAGGTCGTGGACATGGAGGACCTGCGCGCGGTTCGCTGGCCGATTGCGGTAATGACGGGTACCGCGCCGTTCACGCCATCGCCCAGGCAAATCGAGGTCATCCGCAAGTTCGTCGAAGAGGGCGGTACGCTCTACATCGACGCTGCGGGCGGCTCGGGGCTTTTCTCCACGAGCATGCATGGATCACTGCTGGAGGCGGCGTTTCCGGGGAAGCCCACGATCATCTTGGGCGACACCCATCCGATCTTCATGGGCGGCGGCGAGGGGATGGACAACCTGGGCAAGCCGCAACTTCGGCCGTACGCCGAACGAAAACTCGGGCGCGCGGCGGCCAGGGTCGAGATGCTGGAGTTCGGCAACGGCCGGGTCATCTTGAGTCCGGTGGACACAACCTTCGGATTGCTGGGCACCAATACCTGGGGTGTGCTGGGCTACAAACCGGCTTATGCCCAGGGTCTGCTCAAGAATGTTATTCTCTGGGCGATGGACGGAGGCCAGACCGGCGAGGCCGCGGCCAGATGACGAGTGTCGGGACGCGAGGTTTGGAATTTGGAATCTCAGATTTGAAATTTGAAATCCAGCATCCCACACGACGCAACCTGATCCAAGGAGCCAACGATGCGTCAGGATGATTCAAACGACGGCGGATCGAAGCTGATGTTTGTCGCGGCGGTTGCGGCGGCGGGTCTGTTGGTGATCGTGGCAATGTTCGTGGTCCGGGCGCGCAACTCGCCGGTGTCGGCGACCCCGCAGCGGCAGTCCCATGATGATCCCTCGGCCGTGCGCATCATCGCCCTGAAGGGACAGGCCGAGCAATTGGTGATTGAAGGCCGGACCAACGAGGCACACGAGAAATACCGCGAGATTGAACGACTCGTGGCGGGCAAGCATGTCGCCGACACGGGACTCTGGGACATGCTCGAGCGGGCCAAGCAGGATCAGGATCGTGTCTACGCCATCCTCCTGGCACAGCAGGAGAACCAGTTGCTCGCCAGCCGCAAGGCGATGATCGAGGCACGTCTGCCACTGCCGACGACCAGCCCGGCTCCCGAACCGCCCGTGGCGGCCGTTGAGCCGGTGCCGCTTCCATCAACGACGCGCCCGGCGGTCGCGGTGGCGCTCCTGCCCGAAACCCGCCCCGTCGCGCTCCTGCCGACAACCCGGCCGCTCGCCGTCGCGCCGACGACGCGCCCGCTCCTGGTCCGATCAACATTGCCCACGCCAGAGCCCCTGCCGACGCCGCCCGTTGATACGCTCGACGCGGCCGTCGGACAGTCAATAAACCACGGCGTCCAGTTCCTCCTCTCCAACATGAAGGGCGACGAGCTGCAGTTGGCCAACTCGGATACCAAGACCTACACCGAAGGTGCCAACGCCCTGGTCGTCTTCGCCTTGCTCAAGGCTGGGCAGGCCACCAGCGATCCGCGCCTGAATCCCAAACACCCGCTGATGCGCGGGATGATCGAGCGGATGAAGGACCACCTGATGCTCCTCGACAGCGTGCATCTCGACGATCCGGTGACTTATGCGCGGGCGTATCGCCTGGCCGCGCTCACGGTCTACAGCCGGCCGGAAGATCGCAAGATCATTGCCGCGGACATGGCTTGGCTGTTGGCGGCGCAGGTCGACGGCGCGTTTACCTACAACGACAAGTTGAGCAAGGCCGACCTGGAACGCCTCAACAAAGACCGGCCGTACATAGGCCCTGCGGCGGCGCCGCCCGGGCAACTGTATTACCTCAACGAGCCGTCGGCGGAACCACGCGTGCTCTATCACAACGGCGAACGACTTGTGCCCACCGTGCCCGGAGCCGACAGAACCATCCCACTCAACGCCTATCGCAACGGCAATCAGTTCCCGGACATCAAGCAACTGCAAATGGATACGAAGACCACGACACTTTCGTGGGACAACTCCAACACCCAGGTGGCGGTCATGGCGTTGGCCGCCGCTGCCGACGTCGGATTTGACGTGCCTCTGGCGTTCTGGGGGTCGGCCGAAAAGCACTTCCTGGCCCAGCAGCTTGGCACCGGCCAATGGGGCTATGACGACAATCGCAAGACCGCGTCATTTGCCATGAGCACCGCCGGCATCGCTTCGCTTCTGCACACCCACGAGCGCCTCGATGCGCTGGTGCTGGGCAACTCAACCGGCCGGCCGCCGTACGTGGCCGGGCTGTCCGCGGGCCTGGCGTGGCTCGACAGCGAGGACAACTCCGTCCGGCCCACGCGCGGCGTGACCCGATACCAGGGCTACAATCTGTTCAATCTGGCTCGTGTCGGGCAAATGTCGGGCAACAAGTACTTCGGCGGCAATGACTGGTACGCCGTGCTGGCCGCCAAAGTCGTGGGCGAGCAGGGGGCCAACGGTTCCTGGAGCCAAAAGAGCTCCGGCCCCGATGCCGTCATCGAGACGGCATACACGCTGCTGTTCCTCTCCACCGGCCGGCATCCGGTGCTGTTCAACAAGCTCCGCTACGACGGCGCCTGGTGCAACCGCGCCCGCGACACGGCACACCTGACGGCGTTCGCTTCCGGTCAACTCGAACGACAGTTGAACTGGCAGATCGTCCCCATCACCCGCAACTGGACCGACTGGTTTGACTCGCCCGTGCTCTACATTTCCGGCCACATCTCGCCGCACATCAGCGATGCCGAGCTGGCCAGGCTCCGCGCTTTCGCCGAGGCCGGCGGGCTGATCTTCTCACACGCCGACGGCAACTCGACTTCTTTCACATCCTCGGTAATGACGCTCGGCCGCAAGTGCTTTCCGAATTATGCCTGGTCGCGCGTCCCCCAGAACCACCCCATCTACAACCTGCAGTTCCCCATCAAGCTCAAGCCGGAAATGCAGATGATCACCAACGGCACGCGGATCCTCTGGCTGCACGCGCCGTACGACATGGCGGGCACATGGCAGCTCCGCGACGCGACGCATCGCGAGAACTTTGAGTTGGGCGTGAACATTTTTGTCTACGCCGCCGGCAAGCCCGACCTGCGAAATCGCCTGGCCTCACCGATCCTTGCCGAACCAACGGCCAGGCCGAGGCACACGGTGGACATCGCCCGCGTCCGCTACACCGGCGCCTGGGATCCCGAGCCCTATTCGTTCACGCGATTTGGCACGTTCTTCTTCCGGGAAACAGGCTGGAAACTCACCGCATCGCCGGTGGACCTCGGCGATCTTTCAGCCGACGACCGGCCGTTGGCCCATCTGACCGGCACCGCTGCCTGTGCGCTGGATGAAAAGGCCCTCAAGCGAATACGCGCCTACGTCGATGCCGGTGGCGTCCTCTTCATCGACGCCTGTGGCGGCTCAACCGCGTTTGTCGATTCCGCCACTGGAATGCTCGCCAAAGCCTTCCCCGATACCAAGCTTCAGCCGCTGGCGCCAGCGCACCCGCTGCTGCACAGCACAACCCCCGGCATGGCCGAGTTCGCCGCGCCGATCCTGCGGCCATACGCGAAGCAGACGCTCGGCCAGAAAGTCCCGCCGATCCTGTCTCTCACATCCGGCAAAGGCACGGTGATCCTCTGCCCGCTCGATGTCAGCACCGCTCTGCTGGGCACGAGCACGTATCCGATTCTCGGCTACTCACCGGATTACGCGCAGTCCCTGCTAAAGAACGCCGTGTTGTGGGCTGCGTATGGACGGCCAGCGCTGTAACGGCAATGCGCTGGCTGCCGGATCGCGCTGTATCGATCGGGAGAATCGCAGATGAGATGCGAGATCTGTGGTAAATACGCGCCCGTGCATGTTACTGAAATCCGTGGCGGCGAGTTGGTCCAGGGGCACTATTGCGGATTGCACGCACCAGCAACACCCGCCGATACATCCCTCGGATCGTCGGGCTCAATCACCCAAAAGCTTAAGGCGTTTCTCCAAGAGCAGCATCTTCCCGTGCCTCTCCGCTGTGAGAACTGCTCAAAGCCTGCCGTGTCGATGGTCACCGAGGTAGGCCCCAGCGGAGAAGTCGGGCACCACCGCTATTGTGAGGTACACGCCTTCTCCATCGCTGCGCCCGTTTGTCGAACCACCGTGGTGCGCGTGGTTGACGCCGCAACGAGCCGCCCTCTGCCCATTGGCGTGCAAGACTGTGTTGTGATCAGCGAACCGGTATGCGTGTGGCGGCTCACCCGGCATACGATTGACAGCGTGGAGATCACTTGGAATATCTGCGCTCCATTCACGGTCACGTCCGCCGGCTATGAAAAGAAGGCCGTCGAATTGACGGCTGCCTCGCCTCAACTAATCATTGTTCCGTTACGCTTGCGTGAGTGACCGCTTCCGGTGTAACTTGCCAGATCTTGACTTTCCGCCCGCGCCGCCGACGCTTGTGCCATGTTCATCGTCGATGCCCATCTGGACCTGTCGTACAACGCCCTGCGCGGCCGGGATCTGACGCTGCCAGCAGCGCGGCAGAAACCTGATGACGAGGGAATCCCCACCGTCGGACTGCCGGATCTTCGCGCTGGTGGCGTGGGACTCGTATGCGCGACCATCTTCATCGAACTGGCGTCGCGAAACGCCGTCGGCGGATATCACACGGCCGACGAGGCGCACGAGCAATGTGTCCGGCACCTTCAATGGTACAACGAGCAGACTGCGGCCGGGCGGATGCGATGGGTACGAAATCGCAATGACCTGCCCCTGGGCGAGGCTGCACTCAGCGCACAACGCGTAGGGTCCGCTTCAGCGGACGCGGAGGCGCGCTCCGGTGACCAGAAGCTCGCGTCCGCTAAAGCAGACCCTACCCCCTTCATTCTCCTCATGGAAGGCGCCGACGCCCTGCGATCCGAGACGGACGTGGCCTGGTGGTGGGACCAGGGCCTGCGCATCGTCGGCCTGGCGTGGAAACGAACGCTGCTCGCCGGCGGAACCGGCGAACCCGGGCCGCTCACGCCGCTGGGACGGACCATTGCGGCCGCGCTCGATCGCGCCGGCGTCATCCACGATGTATCGCATCTGGCCGAAGAATCGTTCTGGCAATTGCTCGATCTCACGAGCGGACCCCTGATCGCGTCGCACTCCAACGCCCGGGCCATCATCCCCACCGACCGGCAACTGTCCGACGACATGGCCCGTGCCATCGCAAAACGCGGCGGCATCATCGGCATCAACCTTTTCGGCAGGTTTCTCGTACCGCCCGACGAACGCGGAAAGAGGCCCGCGAAATTGGCCGACGCCGTCCGTCAGGCCCGGTACTTCGCCGATCTCCTCGGCCACGTGCGGCAACTCGGCCTCGGCACGGATCTCGATGGCGGATTCGGTCGTGAGGATAGTCCCCACGAACTAACCACCATCGCCGACCTGCCCAAGCTGGCGGATGAACTCTCCGTCGCCGGTTTCAGCGACGCGGATGTGGCCGGCATCATGGGGCGCAACTGGATGGAGTATTTTGGCCGGACATTGCCGGCCGCATAAGAACCGGCAAAGGAACTGCTGTCGGTTCTCCCGTTTCGGGTGCCACGGCTTGTCTACTGCAAGCCGTGCTTCGCGGTCGCGCA
>JANYKD010000062.1 GCA_025361735.1 Phycisphaerales bacterium | reverse complement strand
CCTACCTCGGCCAGGCCGGGCAGTTCGTCTGTCTCGACTTCGAGGGCAAGCGCCTCTGGTCCATGAAAATCGGCCCCTTCAACTACCGCTGGGGCTGGGGCTCGGCCGCGTCGCCCGTGCTCCACAAGGACCGCATCTACCTGGTCAGCGACAACGAGGAAGGTGCGTTCCTCATGGCCCTCGACGCCGCCACCGGCAAGGAAATCTGGCGCAAGCCGCGCGAGAAGGAATCCAACTGGTCCACGCCCCTGGTCTGGGAGAACGACAAGCGGGCCGAACTCATCGTCCCCGCCAGCAACCGCGTGATCTCGTACGACCTGGACGGCAACGAGCTCTGGAGCCTCAAGGGCATGTCCAGCATCACCATCGCCACGCCCTACAGCCAGAACGGGCTGCTCTACATCTCCTCGGGCTACGTGGGCGACAAGCTGCGTCCCCTTTACGCCATCCGCCCCGGCGCGGCCGGCGACATCACGCTCAAAGCCGGCGAAGACCACAACGACTTCATCGCCTGGTCCAATCCCACCATCGCCCCTTACAATCCCACCACGCTGGTCTACGACAAGTACCTCTACGTGCTGCACGACCGCGGGTTTCTCAACTGCTACGACGCCCTCACCGGCCGCGAGGTGTACCCGCGCCAGCGCCTGGAAATCGGCGGCCGCGGCGGCTTCACCGCCTCGCCCTGGGCCTGCGGCGGCAAGGTTTACTGCCTCAGCGAATCGGGCCTGACGACCGTGGTGGCCGCCGGTCCCGAGTTCAAAGTCCTCGCCAGCAATGCCCTGGACGACACCTGCATGTCCACGCCCGCCATCACCGCCGACAGCTTCATCATCCGCACGGCGGGGAAGTTGTATCGAATCAAGGAGGGTGCGGCGGCGAAGTGATGCGCGGCGTGGCTGCGGCGAAAGAAGATTAAACACGAAGTCACGAAGACACGAAGCGGGGCGTGGTGTTGGCGAGCGAATCGCGATGGGCAGCGTTGTTGGGAAGCGTGCAGAAACAACTTCCCGGAATGCCCTCACCCCAACCCTCTCCCGGAGGGAGAGGGAGCAGGAGGAGCGAGGAATTGTTGTTGCACGACCACTTGGGGGTTCTGTCGCCCGCGGCGGGCGCAGTCCTCTCTACGCGATCCCCAGTTCGCGTGCTTTGAGCGCCGCGTGCGTGCGGTCGGCGACTCCGAGTTTGCCGAGGATGCTGGTCATGTGGTTCTTCACGGTGCCTTCGGCGATGTAGAGGGCGGTGGCGATCTCTTTGTTGCTCATGCCGCGGGCCAGGTGCTGCAACACTTCGATTTCTCGCTCCGAGAGCGCGTCGACCAGCTTGCGATCGGCCGGCCGCGTACTCGAGAGGCGGCTGAACTCGGCCACCAGTTTGGTGGCGATCGAGGGCTGCAGAAATGACTCCCCGCGGGCCGCCAGGCGGATCGCTTCCATGAGCTTCTCCTGCGGCGCGTCCTTGAGCAGATATCCCACGGCGCCGGCGCGCAGGGCGTCAAAGACATCGTCGTCATCGTCGAACGTGGTGAGGACAATGACCTGGCACTCGGGGTTCTGGGCGCGAATGCGGCGGGTGGCTTCGACACCATTGAGCACCGGCATGCGCAGATCCATGAGCACGACCTGCGGCCGCAGTGCCTTCGCCTGCTGAACGGCCTGCTCGCCATGCGCGGCTTCGCCGACGACATCGACGTCGGGTTGGAGCGAGAGAAGCGTACGCAGGCCCTCGCGGAAGAGAGCCTGGTCGTCCACGAGCAGGAGGCGAATGGGGCTCACGCAGGGACCTCCAGTTCGAGTGTGAATCCCTGGCCCGGGGCGGTCTGGATCGACAGCCGGCCGCCCAGGAGAAGGGCGCGTTCGCGCAGGCCGAGCAGGCCAAAACCGTCGGTCGTATTGGAAGCGCCTACGCCGTCGTCGCTGAGCGTCATGCGGACGGCCGCGGGGTTCTGATAGTCCAGTTGGAGGCGGGCGTGGTTGCTCTGCGAATGCTTGCGGCAATTGGTAAGGCCTTCCTGAACGGCTCGGTAGAGCGTCAGTTCGACCTGGGGAGAAACAGCCCGGGCCTGCCCGAGAACCTGGATTTCAGTTTCCAGGCCGGCCGCCCGGCTTTCCGCAGCCAGTTGTCCGATGGCCTCGGCCAGCGGGCGGTTGTGCAGCGGCGAGACGCGCAAGGCCGCGACCGAGCGGCGGATCTCCTGCAGCCCGGCGTGGGTGAGTGCCTGTGCCTTGCCGAGGGCTTCGATGGCGCGGGCGGGATTGAGTTCGAACGTGGTGCGCGCCGCTTCGAGCTGGACATGGACGACGGTGAGGCAATGGCCAAGCCCATCGTGGATTTCCCGCGCGACGCGGTTGCGTTCGCGCGTGGCCGCCAGTTCCTCGACCTGCAGCGCGTACTCGCGCAGCTTGGTGTTGGCGTCGGAAAGTTCGCCGGCCAATCGCTCGACCTCACCACGGGCCCGCTCCGCGCTGACGGCGATGTGCGTCAGCCCGAGGGTGAACAGCACGGCGATGGAGAAGCCGGGCAGGGCCTGAGTGAGTGCTGGCGTGCCGTGCCACCAGGCGACGTTGAGCGTATGCATGGCGATACTCAGCAGCGATACGGCCGCGATGCCCGGCCAGCGCAGGCGCATGATGCTCTGCCCGATCGGAGGAAGGAACACGAGCCAGAGGAGTCCGAGGATGCCCGCCGGGCCGGCCAGCCAGACGATGAGTTCGGCGATCGCGAACTGGAGGCAGAGATACAGCGCCGAACGAATGTGCGGCTCGGGCGGCCAGGCCGGGCCCGCAGTGGCCTGGTGATGCCGGAGTGCAAACTGCACGGCCTGGCGTGTGCCATGCAGGCTCCAGGCGACATAAACGGCGGCCGCGACGAGCAGGGCGATCAGACGCCCGAAGGAGAGCCGGCCGGCGCCGGTGATGAGCGCGCCGGTGACCGCGACGATGACCAATGCGGCCATGCTGAACAGCACGACGGCCAGGGCGAGCTTCTTGCGGCGGTCCAGATCCGAATCGGCCGGCGCAGCGCTCAGCGGGTTGAGCCCGGGTTGCGGAAGAGGCTGGTCGGCGGAACTGGACGGGGCGATCATGGCGAGGATTCTAATTCCGGGTATAGGCGGATGTCATGTGCCAAAGGTCATGGTCGGCAGGTCATGGCCAGACCATGACCCCGGGCATGACCTGCGCCACATCACACGCGAACCGAGTTGGGCTACAGTGTCGTCCCGCGCGGCCGTTGCGACGGGAGGGCCGCAGTCCTCTGCGGCCGTTTCGCGGAGTGGCCGTCCCGGTCGTGCGGAAGAACGACCCTCCCGGGTCCGTTGTCGCGGCCGTGCCGCCAGATTGGAGAGACTCATGCGAAGAGCATTCACACTTGTCGAACTGCTGGTGGTAATCGGAATCATCGCCGTGCTGGCGGGGATTCTGTTGCCGGCATTGTCCAGGGCACGGCGCCAGGCGAACCGGACATCCTGCCGGGCGCAGCTTCGCGATGTGGGCGCGGCCATGGTGATGTACATGACCGATTCCAAGGGCATGCTGCCCGCCGTGAACACCATGCCCTCGGTCAAGCCGCCGGCCAATAACGCACCGTCGCTGCCCAAGCTGTTGCAGCCCTACGTGAAGTCGGCGGTCAAGGTGTTCTGCTGTCCGGCGGATCGCATCACCAAGGTGACGCAGAATGTCCCGACGGGGTTTGAGACGTACTATGAGCGGGAAACATCGAGCTACCAATACAATCCGTTCCTGGCCATGCTGGCCGGGACGCGCACGCAGGCCAACTCGCCCTACAACCTGGGGCATCCGGAACTGGTGACGATTATCGACGAGTACGAGCCCTTTCATGGCGCGGCTGGCGAGGCCGGGTCGATGAACCATCTGTTTGGTGATATGCACGTTGGCGCCGTTGGCGAATGAAGGAGAACAAACATGGCCGAGATAAAGACGATTGCAAAAGCCGGCGGATCCACCCCGAATCGCCGGCGACTGGTTACGGTGACCATCGCCGTGGCGGTGTTGCTGGCGTGCGTGGCCGTGATCGGCTGGCGGACGATGGCGCGGCGTGTCCCCTTGCCGGACGGCGATCCCGTGGCGATCGCGAAGTTCTCGGCCACGCCGGAATTCGCGGCGCTGCCGTTGGCGCAGCGCGAGCCATACCTGCGAACCCTGCGCTCGAACATGAAGACGCTGGCGGCGGCGGCCGAGAGCGGCAAGCTCTCGCGCGAGGAGCAGGTTCTTGCGGTACGCAACGGGATCAAGAGCGGGGCTCGTATTGAGATGGCGAACTACTTCAACCTGCCCGCCGGTCCGGCCCGCCAGGCGCATCTGGATAAGCTGATCGCCGAGCAACGGCAGCTCCAGAGTTTTGCGACCAAGATGGCGGGCAATGGTACCCCGCCGGCGACGGTGAGCGCCCTGGAGATGAAACAATTCATGGAGTCGCTGCCGCCTGAAGACCGCGTGAAGATGGCGGAGTTTGCCTTCGACATGTTCCGCCGGCGCGCGGAGCAGGGCCTGTCCCTGTGGCCCTGGGGCGGCGGGACGAACGGGGCGAAGTAGCCCAAGATGCTCACGCAATTGGCGCGGGCGCACCGCACTCCGGCGGGTCCACGACCCTCATTGCGACGCGTGGGCGGGAATTGTCATGTTGATCGAAGCGAAGTATCTCTGCGTGGGAACGAATCGAGTTCTGTACTCGCACGATTCGGACACGGAACGCAGAGATTCCTCATGGTGCTCGGAATGACCAAGTGCGTCATGCAGAGCGAAGCGAAGCATCTCTGCCCTCGAATACAGTGAGTGCCCGGCACGCACGCCTGAATCACAGGAATGCCGAGAAGTTTTGCGAGTCCGTTCGGAATGCCGGCCGGCGTTGCCTTGAGCGATGCCAACGGTCTTGGCCGTTTGACGCGGAGATTCTTCGCTTCGCTCTGAATGACCAGGATGGACCGGATGCGCCCTGATAGCAGCTTTCGGCAAGGTCTTGGACGTGAGCTCCGTGGTCGCCTTGTGTTTTTCGTTGGAAGACTTACGCTATTCACCCACACGGTCTTTCAAGAGGAGCACTTCATGTTACGCCGCACAAGTTTCGCCGCTATTGTTATTCTGCTGTCTGCCTCCCTGTCGCTGGCCCAGACGGGCGAGAAGATCAAGGTTCACATCGCCTTTCCGCCCGGAAACTACACCATGACCCAGACGGAGCAGGGCGACACGACGACCACGATTGCCGGCCAGGTGATAAAGAACAAGTCGTCCGAGACGGCCATGTGGGAACTGGCCGTCGCCAAACCGAACGACAAGGGTGACAAGAAGGCGACGCTCAAGCTCGTGCGCATCAAGACGACCGACATCAGCGACAAGACCACGTCATTCGACAGCGACAAGCCCGCCGAGGGTGACCCGGCCAAGGCGTTTGCCTACAAGCCGCTGATCGGCCTGCCCGTGCAGATCGTCCTGGACAGCGACGATTCGGTCGTCGAGGTCGTCGGCCTGGACAAGCTGTGGAACGAGCTGGCCGACAAGGCCAGGACGCCCGAGGAGAAGTCCATCCTCGTCGAGACACGCATGGGTTTGGGCGACAAGGCCATCGAGCAGGCCCTCCGCCGACTGGAGTGCGTCGCCCCGAAGAACGCGGTGTCCGCCAACGATACCTGGAAGGGCTCGATGCGCGTGGATCTGCCGATGATCGGTGAAATCAAGGCCCGCTACGACTGCAAGCTGCAGTCGGTGGACGCCGCCGCCGGCGGCCAGGTGGCCGTGATCGCGTCGGAAGGCAAATACGAGAACACCAGCGCGAAGGCGTCGAAGATCAATGGAATCGACGTGACCGTGAACAAACTGGAAGTGGCGGAGAAGTCGATATTGCGCGTGGACGTCAAGACCGGACTCGCCCAGGCGGACCAGCGGACGATGGAAGTCAGCGCCGAGGTCAAAGTGAAGGGCGAGGACGGCAAGGACGTGAACGCCCAGGTCAAGACCAGCAACAGCTCGACGATGACGATCGAAGTGAAGTAGGCAGCGTGGCCTTACGGCCCCCAGCTTGGTTCGCCGCTGGCGCCGTCTTTGGTGAGTTGTTTCAGATCCGTGCCGTCTGCGTTGATCGACCAGACATCCACTGGCGTGCCGGCTGCGCCGCGCTCCAGCAGCGTAAAGATCCTGCCTTTGCCCACCATGAGCTGGAAGGCGATCTGCTTGCCATCGGGCGACCATGTCGGCCAGCCGGGGAACACGTTCGCGGGCAGGTTTGTCAGGCGGACGATGCCAGTACCATCGGTGTTGACCAGGAAGATATTGCCCGTGAAGGCCGGCATGTTGCCGGCCGCCGGCGGGCCCATCGTGTAACGGATGAATGCGATCCGCCGGCCGTCGGGGGACCAGGTTGGCTGGCAGTTTCCGATCGAGTAGAGCGGGTTCTCCTGGAGGTGCCACTCGTTCTTCACCAGCGTCGTCACCATCGGTTGCCCGGCCAGCAGGCTCGCCAGTGAGCAGACGGCGATGTTCTCGTCGCGGAAGACACCCCTGGTGAACACGATCGACTGGCCATCAGGCGAGATCTTCGGATCGCCCGCGATGCCCAGCTTGTCGCCCGGCCAGTTCGCCACCGGACAATCCGCCAGCATGTCGAACACGGCGATGGTGCTGTAGCCCTGGTGGGGCGAGGCCGGCGGAGCCGACTGGGGGTTTGCCCAGTCAACCTGGCGCACATTGGCGAACTGGGTCTTCTCCGCGACGTAGACCACATAGCGCCCGTCGGGCGTGATCTGCGGCAGCGTGGACATGTAGTTGCCGCCCGACAGATTCAGAACGCACTCTTCACTGCCGCCGGTCGGCAGGACGATGTTGGTCACGTCGCCGATGTGGCGGTTCATCCAGGCCTTGACCCAGATGTTTCCCGCGGGGCAGTCGGGGATGATCGTGAAGAACGCCGGCGGCGAGCCATCGGGCACCTTGCGCTGCTCGCGCAACTTGAACAGCCGGCCGTCGCAGGTCTGCACGGCGATGTTGATCTGGTCGGGTGAGGACGGCGCACCCTGTCCCTTGACGTCGGCGACCACGGTGACCGTCAACGTGCCCCGGCCCTTAACCGGGGCAAATGCCTCCACGCCGGTGAGCCTGCGGACCATGCCGCCGGGCAGATCCGCGAGGAACAGGTCGATATACTGCGCGCTGCGCGTGGACTCGAAATTGCTCGCGAAGACCACCTTCCGGCCGTCCTTCGACCAGGCCGGACCCCAAACGAAATCAAGGCCCCTGGGATGGATGAACGGCACTTGTCCCTCGCCGTCGCCGGTCATGAGGTACGTCTTGGCGGCCGGCAGAGTGGCGTTCGCCAGCGGAATGCGGATCGACTCCACACGCGTGTAGAGAATGTGTCCGGAAGCGGACTTGTCGAGCCGGGTCAGATCCGGGGCAACTCCCTTCAGGTAGTCGAGCACAGGTGCATCAGCGGGCCGGGGCTGGAACGCCGGTCCGTAGGCGGGCCCAAAGAGCGGATTCCTCCGGACAACCGGCCCCGGCCGCGGCGCCGGCCGTTCGCCGACGCGGACGAGTTGCAGTGCCGAGTTGTCGTCGCCTTTGAGTTCGAGGTTGCCCGCCTCGTTCAATCTCCATTTGAACGGGAGTTTCTTTCCATCGTCGCCGGACAATTCGCACCGCTCGCCGTCGAGCTTCCATGTGCCGTGCAGTTTGTCCTCCTGGCCGCCGGCCCGGGTGACCCGGTCGAACGTTCCATCGGCATTGAGTGAGAGACGGAACTCGAACTGAGCGGTTCGCAGCAGCCATTGGCCGACGATGGGCGCGTCCTCAGCCTCCGCGACGTTGCACAGCAGGCAGGACAGAACTGCAACTGCGATCAGGTGTCTCACGGTGTTCCTCCACGAAAGGGCTCGAACGCCGTCACGGATACAAGCTTGGCGTTCAGCGTTCGACCGGCTGGGTCGTATCATATGTCAGGGACTCGAATCGCACGCCGGTCATCAGCCATTGGCCATTTTCCTTCCTGAACGTCCAGTCCACCTTGCGTGGCCCTGCCTTGGCGAAACGCAGCGGCAGGTTCGCCTCCATCCGATCGTTGTTGATGTTCACATTGAATCCGCCGCCGGTCATCATTTCCCATGTCCCCATCTTCGAGCCCGTGCCCCATTGGGTCCGCGCTGCCTCCAGGATCTCGTGCAGCTTGGCGGAGCTGACACTCTTGCGGAAATCGGCCGACGCCGCGTCATAAATAGCGCGGTCGTTGCCGCTGTTGTAGTCGGCGATGAACGCGTTGACCGGCTGGTCGGCGGCCCCGAGGATTTGGCTGAATCCAGCCGCGATACCGACGACCCCGGCAATCCACAAGAACGTGACCAGGACGCCGGCAATGATGCCGCCGATGGCAAGGCCCCGCCCGCGCACGCCCGGTCGCTTTGTCGCGCCCAGTGCCGCTATCCCCATGATCGCCCCGATCAGTCCCAGCAGCGGAATACAGAAGATCAGCGAACATACCAGCGACGCCACGGCCAGCCCGCTGGTCCTGGGCACTGGAGGTATGGAGACCGGCTGGCCCGGCTGCATGGCAGGAGGATATTGACTCATAGGGGGTTCCTTTTTCAATGAACGGGTTATTTTCCCCACGCCGGCTCGCCGCTCCGGCCGTCGTTGGTGAGCTGGCGCGGATTCGCTCCGTTGGCGCCCAGAATCCAGATGTCGCTGCTGATGTTCAGGGTGAGCAGATCCAGCGCGTTGAGCGCCTGGCGGCGGCTGGTGATCAGGCCGGATGCCAGTTGCGTTCCGTCGGACGACCAGCAGGGATTGGCCACGCACTGGTTCACGCGCACCTGCGTGATTGGCGCCAGGCCCGTGCCGTCGATATTGACCACGCAGAGGTTGCCCGTGAAGTTCAGATTGAGGTCGGACTGCACGCGGATGAATGCCAGCCGCCGTCCATCGGGCGACCACGCGGCGTGGCCGCAGCCGACAGCGCCGACGGCCAGGGCTTTCTGGCCGGCGGCAACGATCCTCACATCGGGCATGCCCTTGAGCAGCGAATCCACTGAAGCGATGGCGATTGACTCGGCCGGCATCTCGCCCATGGTAAACGCGACGAACCGGCCATCGGGCGAAAGTCGGGGATCCTTGGCGGATTGGCCGCGCATCTTGGTTGGCTCCCACATGAAGACGCACTGGCCAGCCCTGGCCAGGTCGAGCAGGGCAAGCGTGTCAAATCCCTGTTCCTGGACGCCGCGCGGGTCGTCGGGTTTGGCCAGGCCGGCCGGCTGATTGACAAACCAGGCGTGCTGCGAAAGGACCGCCGCCAGCCGTCCATCCGGGGAGATGGACGGATTGGTCGCCAGCCAGTTGCCCTCGTTGAGGTGCATCGTCGCCACGGGATTCTGCTGGTTGGCCGAGACATCCACGAACTTGAGATCCCCCTTGTGGCGTGAGTGCCAGCACTTGATCCACACCTTCCCGGCCGGCACGTTCTCGATCACGTAAGTATACTGTCCCTGCTGCACCTGGCCCTGCGCGTTGGCCAACTCGCCCTTGAGCCTGAATGTCTGGCCGTTCATTCCCTGCACCGCGATGTTCACCGCCGAAGGCGCTACCTCGGTGAATCCCATCTGCACCACGCCGTACACGGTTCCGCGGCCTTTGACATCCCCGGCCGACCACTCGTTACCACTGAGTCTCACGACATTGCCGGTGGCGAGGTGAAGTTTGAAGACATCCGTAAACATGGCGCTGCGGGCCGTTTCGAAGTTGGAGGTGAAGACGACCGATGTGTAGTCCGGCGAAAAGGCGGCCTGCCGGGCCTCGACAAAGCCGAAATTCCCGCCCGGCGCAATGAATGGACGCTGCGCCCGGCCATCGGCCGTCATCGCGTAAATCTTGGGGATGGGCACGGGCTTGACTCCGAGTGCGGGCACCGTGATGAGTTCGTGGCAGGTGTAGAGGATGCACCCCGCATCCGAGCGGTCCAGCGCCGCTCTGGGCGCCAGCGGCGTCGGCAAGTCCGCCGCACTGCAGGTAAAGCCAACGACAACAAACGCAATAAAAACGGCAACACGATACTGGGCTGACAGCATGGTCTACTCCATGATTGGTAACGGCAGTATACCTGTGCGGCAGCGTCCGGTCCAAATGGAAATCGTGGGCGAATATTTCCGGCGCCTTAGCTGTATGTAAGTGATGCGCAAGCCAATTGGGAGTCTCATGGGCGGGTTGTTCGACTGGATCGCCGTTAACGACACGGTATTCCGGCAACATCTTCAGGTGGGAGGTTTAAAGACAATATAAACAGCCAGTCCAAGTGATCGCAGCTTTGCCTGGGAGATCAGTCATGTCCAAATGCCATCAATGCCGTGCGGCCGCCCTGAGGCGGATGACGCTGGTCGTGTCGGGCCTGGTGCTCATGAGCGTGTGCCTGGCAGCGCTGGCCGCTGATGTGCCGGTCAATCTGATTGCCAATGGCGACTTCTCCGTGGCAACCGGGGAGAAGCCGCAGCAATGGGAAACCTCGGGCGACATCAAGGCCGTCACGCAGACATTGCGCGTCGTCCGCGACGCGGCCGGGAAAGCATGCGCGGAACTTGTCTGCACGCGTTGCGAGGCCGGGGCGCCGTCGGCGCACGCGATGCTGGCCCAGGTGGGCGTGCTGCGGCTCGTCAAAGGTCAGACATATGAGTTCTCCTGCCGGCTGCGAAGCGAAGGCCTCGCGGGTGGCAGCGTGTCGGTGGCGATCAGCGACACCAAGGCCTGGGCCAACTGCGGGCTGGAGGCACAATCGCCGGTCGGCGGCGAGTGGCGCACGTTCCGGCGCGTCTTCCGAGCCTCGCGCGATGTCGGGCCGGCCAACCGGTTGCAGATCTGGTTTGCCGAGCCGGGCACGCTTTGGGTCGGCGATGTGCGGCTGGTCGAATCGCGGCCGGAGGAAGTGGAATTCACCGAGGTTGTGCCGCCGACACACGCGACCAACCTGCTGCCCAACGGCTCGTTCGAGGTTGGCCCGGCCGGTTGGATGTCGATGGGCGCGGGCGTCGGCTGGGGTGATCTGCATCGGCTGCATGGGTCGATCGAGAGTACCGGCGGCCAGCACGGGCGCAACTTCCTGCGGATTCCGCTCGGCGACGGGCAAACGCCGGTGTTGTCGTTCGACTATTTCGAGCCGGTGGTTCGGCGAGAACTGCGTCCGCTGGCCGCCAGCCGGGGATGGATCCGCGTCGAGAAGGGCGAGGCCTACACGCTGTCGTGCTTCATGCGGTGTGCGAAGGACGCGACCCCGGCGTTGCTCGGCGCCAGAGCCAAAGACCCGGCCGGCGCGTCGCAGGATCACAAGCTGGCGGTGAAGCTTACGACCGAGTGGAAGCGGTATGCGGTGACGTTTCGCCCGCAACAGCGGTATGTGTTTGTCTACGCCGGGCCGGATCTGGCTGAGGAACAGCGCGTCGATGTCGATGTGGACGCGGTCCAGTTGGAGAAGGGCGAGCAGGCGACGGCTTTCGCGCCGGCCGGCGCGGTGGAATTCGGCATCGAGCCGGCGGCCGCGGGCGGCGTGTCCTTTGACAACGAAGATCGCCCGCTGATTCTCCGGGCGGCCAATCACGGCGATGCCGCGGCCAAGGTAACCGTCCGGCTGTCGGCCACGGATTATCTCGACGCTCCGGCGGCTTTGCCCGAGCAGACGCTGGAGATTCCGGCGCGGTCGAACGTGCAGCGACCCGTGAAACTGCCGGCCGACTGGCGCGGGTATTATCGCGTGGTCGCCTCGGCCGATGGGGCGATACAGTCCTTCCCGGCCGACGTGCGGCTGGCGATCGTCCCGCGGCGCACCGGAACCGATTCGGTCCTTGGCGTCAACCATGCCTTCGTGTCGCCGGAACTGATTCGCCTGGCCGGCAGGGGGGGCGTGACCTGGTATCGCGACTGGTCGCTCAAATGGCAACACATGGAGCCGGCTAAGGGGCAGTACCACTGGGAATTGGGCGATGCACAGATCGACCGCGTGCTGCGCGAGGGCGCTTCGGTGCTGCCGCTGCTGCCGCCGTTTCCGTCGGCCGACTGGTCCAGCGAGGCGCCTGCGGGATTGTCGACGCGCGGATATCCGGGTGTGCGAATTCGCCAGGCGTGGGGACCGAAGGACCCGGCCGAGCTGGCCGGATTCATCTCTCAGGCGGTGTTGCGGTACAAGGACCGCATCCACATCTGGGATTTCCTCAACGAGCCCATCTATACCGACTATTCGTTGCCCGCCGACAGCACCAACCGTTATGGCGGCCGGAAGTACTTGCCGGCGGACTACGTGTCGCTGCTGGAGGTCGCGGCCACGGCCATGCGCAAGGCAGATCCCTCGTGCAAAGTCGTCGGCGGCATCGGCAGTGGCCCGACATACCTGACGCGCGAGGTCATTGACGCCGGCATTCTCAAGCAAATCGACATCTTCAACCTGCATATGTATCCCGGCCTGCGGGCGCCCGAGAGTTTCGCGGCCGAGATGTCCAAGCTGCTGGCATTGATGGATGCGCACGGTGGCCGCAAGCCCATCTGGATCACCGAGTTCGCCTATTACGGCGCTGACGACCTTTCCCGTCGGCCGTTTAACCCGGCCGACAACTCCTGGGCCGAGGCCCGCCTGCTGGACAGCGAACGCCAGTGCGCCGACTACACGACGCGGTTCTTCGTGATTGCGCTGGCCCGTGGCGTGCAAAAGGTGTTTCTCCACGACGGCGGCAACGGCAAGGCCAACGACACGGACGTAGATTGCCCGTTGCTGGTTCACGGGACGCCCCGCAAGCTCTTGCCGGCGTTGGCGGTGCTCACGCAGTTGCTCGGCCCGGCGCCGTCCTGCGTGGGCGAACGCAACCTGAGCGGCCCGGATTGCTGTGTGGCCTTCGAAACGCCTGAGCGGTCGGTGCTGGTGTTCTGGCAGGCGAGTGGCGATGGCAGCAAGCCGAAGCTGCCCGCCGGGCCGGGTTTGACCTGGATGGACGCGATGGGCCGCAAACTGGACGGCCCGCCAGCGAAACTGACGGGTTCGCCGGTCTATCTGGTTGCGTCGCCCGGCAGGGCCAAGGAATTGCAGGGCTATCGCATTTAGGCCAAGAGTGCTTCAAGTAAGAATTTATGACTCCAGCCGCAGGCCTGTTGCTTGAGACGAATTCCGAGTTTCAGCGGTTTTCCGTTGGCCTTCCTGACGTCACAGCGTTTGAGCTTGTTCA
>JANYKD010000026.1 GCA_025361735.1 Phycisphaerales bacterium | reverse complement strand
CTCACTGGCAGGTTCATCGGCGCAACCTCTGCCAGTGAGGGCACTGGCAGCACTATGTGGGATGCTTCAACGTCCCGCGGCTCCGGCTTTCCCCCGATTCTCAAACCACACCGGCCCGCCGAATTTGCCGGTGACGATCACGTCGAGTTTTCCGTTGCCGTTGACGTCGGCCACGCAGAGGTTCACACCGGAGCCGATGCCCTCGTTGAACGAAATGACGTGCTTGGTCCACTTCACCTCGGGTTTGCGCTGCAGTTTGTAGTAGTATACCCCGAGCGCGCCGGTTTCGTCGGGGTCGCTGCCGTTGTGGGCCATGAAACGCTTGCCGGTGACGAGTTCGGGGATGCCATCGCCATCGAGATCGGCCAGGACGATGCTGTGTGCCTGCGACCAGGAGGAGTCGATGATGTGCTGCTTGAACGTGATCTTGCCACCCGAGCGGACCTGCTCGTACCAGAAAATTCCGTAGTTGTGCGCCGATGAGCAGATGATGTCGTTCAGTCCGTCGCCGTTGACGTCGTACGCCCAGATCTGTGCGGTGTGCTCGGGCTTGTCGTTCTTGAGGCTGCCGAGAACGATGCGGTGTTCCTTCCACTGGCCGGTCCGCGGGTCGGCCGGGGCTTCGTACCAGGCGCCGGGGCGGATGATGTCGGGGTGGCCGTCGCCGTTGATATCGCCCACGCCGCCGCCGTATTCGTGGAGCCGGTCGGAGACTTTGTTTACGCGGAGCGACTGTTTGCCGTCGGCGTCCTTGGCCAGTTCATACCAGACGGTTCGCTGCACATGCGGGAGGATCTGGTTGGCCTTGCCGTCGCTGACAATGTCCCAGAGATCGCCGCACTCAAAGTTGCCGTTGGTCTCGACGGTGGTTTCCGGCCACTCCTGGCCCGATAAGCCGATGTTGCGGAACCACGAGGATTTCTTCTGGAACCAGTCGCAGGAGACGACATCGAGCTTGCCGTCGCCGTCGACGTCCATGGGGATGTTCATGAAATCCCAGTGATAGCCCTTGCCCTGTTCATCGACGCTGCCTTTGAGCGTGCGAATCTTGACGGGCTTGAAGTCGGGAGCGAGATAGACGAAAGCCCCGGCAACGATGTCGAGCTTGCCGTCGCCGTTGAAATCGCCGACTCCGACCGTCTCGGAGCGGAAGTTGCCGATGCGGTGGGTGGTCCACACGAGATCATCAGCCAATTTCGCCGAGGGCTCGGCGGCCGGGGCTGAGGAGGAGAAGAATGCGAGCATGGCCAGAGGCATTGAGGCACGAAGGCACGCAGGCACGAAGTGGAAGAGAGGATGCAGGGTGCGGGGTGTTTTCATCGCGTTCTCCTTATTCTGTACTTACGCCCGACACGCGCACTCGTCGAAATCGACCAACTGAGATTACAATGCCGCCAAGGAGTATACCACGATGACCATTCGCCATTCACGCCAACTGAATGCAGTGCCGCCGGTGTCCTCAACGGCGGAAGCTGCGTACGCGCACACTACGAAGAAACCGCCAGTGAGGACACTGGCGGCACTGTTGCTGTCTGGCATGCTCTCCGGATATGCCACGGCCGATCCGCTGGACGACGTGTTTGCGAAGCCGACGCCCGAGGCTGGTTTGCGCGCGTACTGGTGGTGGCTCAACGGTAACGTGGACAAGGCGGCCATCACCAAAGACCTGGAGGCCTTCAAAGCCAACCATTTCGGCGGGGCGCTGATCTGCGACGCTGGCGGGGCGACGCAGGGCGGACACCATCCCGTACCTGCGGGGCCGATGTACATGTCGGCCGAGTGGCGGGAACTGCTCAAGCACACTGTGAAGGAAGCCGACCGGCTGGGGCTGGAAATCAGCGTGAACATCCAGTCAGGTTGGAACCTGGGCGGGCCGGGTGTGACGCCGGAGTTCGCGTCCAAGACTGTCACGTTTTCGGAGACGATGGTGACCGGGCCGGGGAAGATCAGCCGGTTGCTGGCCGAGCCGAAGGCAAGACTGGGCTATTATCGGGACATCGCCGTGCTGGCCTGGCCGGTGAAAGCCGGGGCGGCATCGACGACGCCATTTGACGCGGCCACCGCGAACAACTCCCAGGATACGCATCTGCCGCCCCTGGCGTTTGACGGGGACAGGGAAACTTTCTGGGTTTCGCAGGGCGAGAAGTTTGGCGACGGGCCGACGCCCGCGAAGCCGCACTGGCTGCAATTGTCGTTCAAGGAGGCGGTCGAGGCCGATACGCTGACGCTGCTGGGCCGGCCGGGTTACTCGCCGCGAGACTGCGAATTGCAGGCATCCGACGATGGCAAGGCGTTTCGCAAGCTGGCGGCGTTCGCGGTAACCGATGGCAAGGAGGCCATCGTCAAGTTCGAAAAGACCAAGGCGGCGCAATTTCGCGTCGTGATCACCCGGGCATTCGACAAAGGCATGCCCAATACGCCGCGGAACGCGCAGATCGCGGAACTCACGCTGAAGGGGCCTGCACTCGCGTTTCCGTCGGCGGCCGCGGGCCGCCGGCCGATTGTGAATCTCGCGGACAAGGCCGTGTTCAAGGAAGTCGGCTTCTCCGCGCCCGTGACCTGGCCGCTGCTGGAAGATCTGCCGGGCACGCCGGGCGAGGAGGATTGCACGACGAAGGATATCGTCAACCTCACGGCGAAGATGGACAAGACCGGAAAGCTGGACTGGGACGTGCCGGCCGGAAAGTGGACGGTGCTGCGGATCGGATACACGCCTACGGGGGCGCAGGTCTCGACATCATCGGATACCTGGAAAGGCCTGGCGTTGGATCATCTGTCCCAAAAGGCGTTCCGGACCTACTGGGAGCAGTCGGTCGCGCCGCTGATTGCCGATGCGGGGCCGCTCGCGGGCAAAACGCTGAAGTACGTCCACACCGACTCGTGGGAACTCGGCGGCACCAACTGGACCGACACCTTCGCCGACGAATTCCGCCAGCGGCGAGGCTATGACATCACACCATTTCTGCCGGTGATGTGTGGGAAGATCATCAACTCGCGCGATGAGTCCGTGCGGTTCCTGGCCGATCTGCGCAAGACCGTCGGCGACCTGGTGGCCGACAATCACTACGCGGTGATGGCGGAGCTGGCCCACAAGCACGGAATGGGGACGCACCCGGAATCGGGCGGTCCGCACGGGGCTCCGGTGGATGCGCTCAAATGCCTCGGCCGCGGCGACGTGCCCATGAACGAGTTCTGGGCGCCTTCGCCGCATCGGGCGACGGACATCAACCGCTTCTTCACCAAGCAGGCCGCGTCGGCGGCACACATCTACGGCAAGCGCATCGTCAATGCCGAAGGTCCGACCTCCATCGGCCCCCAGTGGGATGAGATCCCCGCAGTGCATGTGAAGACGCCGTTTGACCGGGAAATCTGCGCCGGGCTCAATCGCGTCGTCTGGCATGCGGTCACCTGTTCGCCGGCGGCGATGGGAATTCCGGGACAGGAATATTTTGCCGGTACGCACTTTGACCCGCAGATCACCTGGTGGGAGCAGTCGCGGGCCATGACGCTCTATCTCACGCGAGTGCAGCAGATGATGCTGGCCGGGCAGTTCGTGGCGGATGTGTGTTACTACTACGGCGACCATGTGCCGAGCTTCGTGCGGCTCAAGGAGGATGATCCGGCGAAGATCCTGCCCGGCTACGACTACGACGTGATCAACGAGGAGGCGATGCTCACGCGTATGAGCGTGAAGGATGGCCGGCTGATGCTGCCGGATGGCATGAGCTACGCGATGCTGGTCCTGCCGGAGAAGCCGATTCTATCAATGGACGCCGCGAAGAAGATCGCGCAACTCGCCCGCGACGGCGCCACCATTCTCGGCCCGCGGCCGGTGCGGACGGTCACGCTCACCAACTATCCCCAGTGTGAAAAGGACCTGGCCGCGATCGCGGATGAGCTGTGGGGCAAGTCGTCGCCGCACACAGTGGGCAAAGGGAAGGTCTTCACCAATGTTCCCGCCCGAGACGTACTGGCGACGTTGAAGATCGGCCCGGATTTCGAGATCCGCGGTGCGGCGGCGGATACACAGCTTGACTACATCCACCGCCGGGCGGGCGATGCCGAATTTTACTTCATCGCCAACCGCCAGCCCCGCGCAGAAGTGTTCGTTGCCAGCCTGCGGGTCAGCGGGAAGCAGCCGGAATTGTGGGATGCAGTGAGCGGAGAAACCCGGCCGGCTCAGGCGTTCACGCAGCAGAATGGACGGACGCTGGTGCCGCTCGAGCTGCCGGCGAGTGCCTCGATCTTCGTGGTGTTGCGCAAGGCCATTGGAGCCGATGTTGGTGGAACCGCCAGCAGCAACTTCCGCACGCTTCGGGCCGCCGGCGAGATTGCCGGGCCGTGGCGCGTGACGTTCCCGCCGAAGAGGGGAGCGCCCGAATCGGCCGAGTTCGACAAGCTTGTATCGTGGCCTGACCGGAGCGAGCCGGGCATCCGGGCGTTCTCCGGCAAAGCAACCTATCACAAGACATTCGATCTACCGCCGGGCGTGGACCCGTCCAGGCAGCAGGTGTTGCTGGAACTCGGACAGGTGGCCGTGGTGGCGCAGGTCAGGCTGAACGGCAAAGATCTCGGTGTGCTCTGGACACCGCCGTTCCGTTGCGACATCACGGCGGCCGTGAAACCCGGCGGGAACGAACTTGAAATAGACGTCGTGAACGGCTGGCTGAACCGCGTGCTCGCGGACCAGGATCTCCCGGCCGATAAGAAGCTGACCAAGACCAACATCGTGCTGGCCAAGGGTCGCAAGCCCATGGAGTCCGGCCTGCTCGGCCCAGTGCGGCTGATGATTGCGGAGTAACACAATGTAGGGTCCGCTTCAGCGGACGCGGTCG
>JANYKD010000023.1 GCA_025361735.1 Phycisphaerales bacterium | reverse complement strand
CCAGCGGATCCCGGTCGCTTGGAACCACGAGCGATTCGGGCCGCAGTGTCTCGGGGGCATGCTTGTCAAAGCGATCGCGGTGGCGCAGGTCATGCTGGAGCGTCGCGAATTGCGACTGCCACTCGGCGATCAGATCGACCGCCGGCCAGGAGTCGACGAACGCTTTCATGCCGGCCACTGAGAGCACGAGCGTGCGGCGATAGTCCTGAACTCGCCGCTGAAGTTCGGCCGCCTGCTTTAACGATTCCGGATCGGCCTTGGCGACGGCAGGCAGGCACTTTCGCCAACTGGCCTCGAGCGGGGCCAGTTCCTGAAGTAGCGTTTCTGGCGCGGCAAATCTCCCGGGGAGGGCTTTGCTCAGTTGTTCGATGGCCGGGCGAAGCGATGCGGGCTCGGCAGAGGCGGTCGATCCGAGTGCGTCGGCACAACGGCGTGTACGCTGGTACAGGTCGAGCCAGCGGGAGTCGGACGGCGACGCTTTGGCCGCGACGAGCGACGCGAGTTCGCTGCGAAGCGCCTGGGCGATGGGTCCGGCGCTGTCCAGCGCGTGCGCGATCACCGATTGCTCGATTGCCACGTCGGTTGCCTTGTTGAGCCATTCTCGTTCGCGGCCATTGCCGACATCCTGAGCAAAGGCCTTGCACTCGCCCGGAAAATCGCGGGAAAGCTGCGCCCACAGAGCGCTGGAGGGATCATCCATTCCCTGAAGCACTTTGAACCGGGCCGCGCCAAGCGGACGATCCGCATCGAGCCCGACCCAAGCTTCAAATCTCTCGTACTTCCCGGCCAGATCGAAGCAGATATCGTTGTCGGCGTGAACCCAGATGCCATGTGCAAACGTGCGCTCGCCGATCCTCAGTGAGTGCTTCTGCCAGTTCTCATTGACCATGTACGAGCCCCAGCCAACGCGGATGGCCAGCGGCTTGAGATCGGCCAGGCGGACTTCCTTGCCATCCTTGGTGATGAGTTTGGCTTCGCCCCAGATGTGGCAGTTGCCGGTCTGCTTCTCGCAGATGCCCACAAGCCGCAGCTTATCGACGCCTGCGACATTGACCGAAACCTGCTGTAGTGGCTTGTCCGGGGTGAGTAGTTCCGACACAAACGGCTTAAACGTCCCCGTCGGCTGGACCTGCCGGGCAATAAACTTCTGGCACGATTCGCGAGTCGCCAGCATGGCCTCTGGCCAACTGGGCCGTGTTGCCGGCGCAGGTTTATCCTGGGCCGTCGCTGCGAGCGGACAGAGCAGAGCGATGCAGAGGAGAAGGTGTTTCATGTTGCGGTCCTGCCGTTGTAACGCGGAACGAAAGCCGTCTGAGGTCCATACCGCCGCCAAGGGCGGACGTTCGCGAGATCCAAAGGCAAAAGGAGAGCGATCAGGACGACGAATCCCGAAATTAGAATCACAAATAGATGCCTGGCATCGACGACGATCATACCGTCTGTCATTGAAGCGGGATCGTCGTAGTTGTTGACTCGGGATTCTGGGGTAGTTCGACGGTGCCGGGTTTGCCGGTCAATCCATCCAGATGCACCACGATCTTCGCCGGCTTGCGCGTCATCGGTCCCACCGTCAGCGACGCGCTCTTGCCATCGGCCGCAACCGCGAGCGTCATCGTCAGCGGGCCGAATGGCGTCAGCACGCCGTTCAGCCGCGTGGTCTTCCCCGCGGCCGCCCACGGCCGCGGCAGGCCTTCGAGGAGATGCAACTCGTCACCACGGTCCAGCTCCAGCAGGTGCAGCGTCAGCCGGATGAACTCGGCCGACGCCCAGTTGTGCGGCATGTCGCCGACTTCCTGATATTTCTGGCCGACAGGCTTCTGTTCCTCGCGCCACACACGCGTGGGGCTGGCGTGATTGGCATAGTCGTAAAGCACCTGCGCGGCCTCCTGGCCGTCACCCTGCCAGAGCAGGGCGTGGCCATAGAAAGAAGCCGCATACGTCCAGATGCCATCCTTCATCCAGCCCGTGTCGAAGACCAACCCCTGGGTCTTGGTAGCCCGGAGCATCGCGAGCTGCCCGGCTACAAGCGGGCTCTCTTTGGCGAACACCTGCCCGGGATATACGGCGTGCAGAAAGCCCCACTGGCCCTTCTGCGGCGAGCGGTCGCCGGCGTTGAGCATCATCGTGGGCAGGTAGCTATTGTCGTGCGCATCCTTGCGAATGTCACGATGGGCGGCCTTGACGAACGCTGCGTAGAACTCGTCGTATTCCTTCTGCCAGCCGGTCGCGGATTCCTCATCGCCCAGCCAATGGGCGGCGGTGATGGCTGACTTCAGCCCGCCCAGACACCACTCGCTGTTGGAGAATTCCGGTTTCGCATTGGCCCCGGTGTTCGAGATGCCGCCATCGACATCGCCCGGCGGAAGCAGGCCGAAATCAGGACGATTCGGATCATCCATCGTCTGCCGACGCAGTGTCTGCATGAAGGCAATCGTGCGTTTGATGTTCGGCCAGTGCTTCATGAGCCACTGCTTGTCCTGTGTGAGCATCGCGTGCCGCGTGACAGCCCAGGGAACAATTCCGTTCTCCTTCCAGAACTGGTGGATGATCTCGAAGCGGCCGTCCGGCTTCTGGAAGGACATCAGGTAATCGATCCCCGCCCGCGTGTCGGCCGGGCGGCCCAGCATGGTCACCGCTTCGAGAATGAATGAGCCATCGACAACCCAGAGCCCGCGATAGCACGTCGGCCCGACATGAAACGCCGGCAGCCCGTTCTTGATCTCGCGAGCCTGGTAGATATTGCGGATGGAGGAATCGAACATGCCCTGAATGGCCGGATCCGGCAATGAGACGGCGGCATACGGCAGGTCGGTGCGAGTCCAGAATACCTCCGCAGCCGTTTGAAGCCCCTTGGCGCGGTCGGGCGTGATTGACTCAGTGGATTTACCATAATTGCGATAGATGGCGAGTACGACTGTCTGCGACTGGCCCGGGGCAAGGGAGATGGGCTTGAGTGACAGAGTTGTCAGCCGCTTTTCGGTCGCGGTGGACTCAACCGCATCCGAGATGGCAAGGTGAGTGGACGGCCCGATTGCGAAGACGTCAGGGTTGTCGGCGGCCGGCGTGTAGATGCTGTCGATGACGATCTTGGGCCTGTACTTGGCCGCCTTGTCCGACTTATTGGTCAACTGAAGGGTGATGAGATTCAGCCGTGGCGGAAGTTGTGATTGGCCAGAAGAGAGATACGCATACGCGGTCGTCGAAGTTGTGCCGGCGACGATGTCCACCGCTGGCGGCGCCATGCCGTCGAACGCCCAGAGCGCATTAATGATGGTGTTGGTGTCCGGTGCATCCGCCACGGGTTTGACGGAAATGCGAATCAGGCCGTCGCCATCCGAGTCGGCAGCATCAAAGAGATAGACGCCCGGGACATTGGCGCCGAAATCCGCGACGGGATCGACGGTCTTCGGCGGAGCGCCTTCGACAGCGAGGATCAGCGGCCGCTGGCCGGACTTGGTGTGCCAGCCTTCGCAGAGGCCGATAGCGATGGTGGCTTTGCCGGATGCCGGAGCCTTAAGGATATACTCGATTGGTCTGGCATTGGAGCCGACGGCGATGTGCGGGAACGCCGGGTCCGCCGGGCCTTTGGGCTTCGCCCAGTTGCGCTGGATCCCGGGCTCAACAGAACCGGGCGCAACGCGGAACAGCCGCTCCGGCCGGGGCCGATCGCTTAGCGGTGCAAGGAACGCTTCTTCGAGAATCTCAATGGGTCCGGCCGTCTTGAACGTCTGCACGATGGGAATACGCGGCGAAAGCGTCTGCTGTTTCTGCCACACCGGTTCAGGATCGGCGCTGGCAGCGATAGAGACCGCGAACCGTCGCGGGCCGTCGTTGCCATAGTCGAAGAAGAACTGCCCTTCCTTGCCGACCAGCGGCTTGTCCGGATCATCGGGGGCACAAGTCGCCGTCTGCCACCAGGGAATCGAGTAGCGGTGGTCGACAGTCCATGTGGGTTCCGCGGCGAGAGTCGAGACGGCAAAGAGAACGATGGGAAGGAGTGTTGCCTTCATGACATGTGATAGTGGCGAGCGAACCCGGCGTTTTCAACGACTGCCTTTGCCCTTCCGCCCGCGCGCGGCTAATCTTCCCGGTCGCATGCCATCTACAACGATCCGACCGACCCTTCGCGATATCACTCCCCTCCAGTGGCGCTCCGGAATCGCCGCATGGCTGGGGTGGTTTTTCGACGGGCTGGACATCCATCTCTATACGCTGGTGGCCGCGCCGTTCGTGGCGCACCTGCTGGGCGATGTGGCGCGTACGAATCCGGATGTCAAAGAGAAGATGTCGTGGATCCAGGCGGCGTTCATGCTGGGTTGGGCCCTGGGCGGCGGGTTCTTTGGCCGATTGGGCGACCTCCTGGGACGGTCGCGCTCGCTGGCCCTGACAATTCTCACATACGCGCTGTTCACCGGATTGTCGTTCTTTGCCACGACGTGGTGGCACCTGCTGATCTTTCGATTCGTCGCCGCCTTGGGCATTGGCGGGGAATGGGCCATCGGTTCGTCGCTGTTGGCCGAGACGTGGCCAAAAAGCTGGCGGGCATGGATCGCGGCGGTGCTGCAGATGGGCGTGAACATCGGCATTCTCGTCGCCTGCGTTGCCCGCGCCAGCATGGCCGGGTTGCCGGAGAAGTATGTCTTCCTGATCGGCATCCTGCCGGCGCTGATCGTATTCTGGATTCGGCGCAAGGTTCCGGAGACGGCCGAATGGCAACATGCCCGCGATGTCGCCAGTGCGGACATGCCGGGTACGCTGGACCTGTTCCGGGGGGACGTGTTGCGTACGACGGTGTTCACGGTCATCGTTTGCGCCTGCTCGCTGACCGGCTGGTGGGCGTTTCTTTTCTGGAACCACCAGCACTTCGGCAACCTTCCTGAACTGCAGGGGTGGAAATCCGCCGATCGTGAGCGCTTGACCACGTTCGTATTCTTCCTGATCATCGCCGTCTCCATCGCCGGGAACTTCTTCTCCGCGTGGCTGGCAAGGCGGATCGGATATCGCAACGCGATCATTGCGTGTTTCGCGGGCTTTGTGTTTTGTTTTGTCGGAGCCTACGGCGTGCCTCGTGGGTACAGGTCGCTATTGATGTGGGTGCCCTGGATCGGCTTCTTTTCGGGCGTATTCGCGCTGTTCACGATGTATCTCCCGCCTCTGTTTCCGGTACTGCTGCGCACGACCGGTGCGGGTTTCTGCTTCAACATCGGACGGATTGCCGCGGCGGCGGGGACGGTTATCTTCGGACGGTTCGCGGTGGTCGGTGACTTCCGCCTTGCGCTGCTCTTTGATGGTTTCCTGTTCATTCCCGCGATGATTGCCATGTTGTGGATGCCAAACATGCGGGATGATGAGGCGTGATGCGTGACGGAGTAATCGGTGATCAGTGATTGGTTAACCGCATGACTGACCACTGATCACCGATTACTGATCACCAGTCTCGCCTTCATTTCGACGATTATCCCCGCCTCCCAGCGACACCATGATCCGCTCATAACTCTCCACGCGCCACTGGGGCGCGGTTTCGGTGGCGACATCGGGGAAAAACTCCAGCAGATTGTCGGCCGAGACTTTCCACAGGCCAAACAGTTTCACGCCTGGCGTGTCGATCAAGTCGGCTGGAAGGTCTAAACGATAGCGGCGGGCGGAGGTGGTCGTGTGGCGACCTTTGCCGGTGTAGCCGGAAATCTCGCCGATGCGGATGTTGATGTTCGGCTGAATCGCATGGATCAGCGAACTCTTGCCGACGCCCGAATGCCCGGCCAGAACGGTCGTCCGGCCCTTGAGAACCTCGCGCATGGCGTCGATTCCCTCGCGGGTGATGACCGAGGTTCGCAACACATCAAGGCCCAGACTGCGGTAGTGCTCGGCAACCTCGCCGGCGAAAATGATGTCGTCATCGGCGACATGCGGGTCCGTGAGATCGACCTTGTTGATGCAGACGATCGGCTTGAGGCCGCCGGACTTGGCCGCGACGATCATGCGGTCCACGAGACCCCACTTGGGCTCGGGCTCGCGCAGCGAAACGACGATGAGCATCTGTTCCGCGTTGGCGACGATGGGGTGCTGGTCCATGCCCTTGAAAGAATCGGATCGCGACAGCACGGTCTGGCGCGGCTCGAGGTGTTCGATGACGGCCTCCTGCCGGCCGAGTTCGTCGCGTTCGGGTATGTCGCGAAAACGCACGCGGTCGCCGACGACGAGCGGAGTTACCAGAATCTTCGACAGGGTCTTGCGCAAGACACACAAATGC
Source organism: Phycisphaerales bacterium (assembly GCA_025361735.1). Lineage (GTDB taxonomy): Bacteria > Planctomycetota > Phycisphaerae > Tepidisphaerales > Tepidisphaeraceae > JANYKD01. Next base: position 4,010 of record JANYKD010000023.1, on the reverse strand, counting down.
AGCGCGTCGCCCGCTTCGACTTCGTAGTAGAGCGAGTAAACCTGAACGACCTGGCCCAATGGCAACGCGTCGACAACTATCCCCGACGCGGCCTCTTCCGCGGCCCGCATAAGCGACGTCTGCTCGATCTTCCGCTGCTGCGCCAATTTCCCCGTGCGCGACGAGAACCGCTCCTGCGGCTCGTCGCGATCTTCGTCCACATCGCCCGTCATGTAGCGGGCGGTGAGATCCTTGGCTCGAAAGTCCTTTTTATGTTTGCTCATGCGCAGCGTGCCAATCGGTAGGACGGACATTCCTGTCTGTCTCGCTACGGTGGAACAGACATTCCTGCCTGTCGCCGCACCGTAGGACAGACATTCTTGTCTGTCATCATCTTGTCCGTCATGATCTTGTCTGTCAGGTGACAAACCACAATCGCCAAGTATACTACATCTATTGTGAATACTAGGAAGCCCGTCTGGAGCAAACAACGCGTTATCTCCGAAATCGTCCGCCTGCACCGAAAACAGCAGGACCTGTCCTACAACCGTCTGGCCAGGCAGAACCAGGCACTGGTGTCGGCGGCCGCCTATCACTTCGGCTCCTTTCGCCAGGCCATCCAGGACGCCGGCATCGACTACGCCGAGATCACCCGCCGCCCGCGCTGGAGCACGAGCCGCGTCATTGCGTTGATCAAAAAATCCAAACGCGCGGGTGAAGAGCTGAACTGGGGTGCCGTCAGCCGGCGGCACGATGAACTTGGCCACGCGGCTTTCGCTTCGCTCCAGAAACGCCTGTTCGGAACCTGGAACAAGGCCCTGGCGGCGGCCGGGGTTGACGTGGGCAAAGTTGCGCTCTACCGCCACTGGACCAAGGTCACTCTGGCGGGTGCGCTAGAGAAGCTTCACCGTGGCGGCCGCCCCGTCAGCAGTGGCGATCTTCAAAAGAGCGACCCCGGCATCCACGCCGCGGCTTTGCGTCTGTTTGGCTCCTATGACGCGGCGCTGAAGGCCGCGAAGGTCGAACCGGCGGCCGTGCGCCGGCGGCGGCGCTGGACGCGCCAGAGCGTGCTTGCCGAACTGCGCTCGCTCGCCAGAAAGCGGCCGGACTTTTCAGGCAAACTCATCCGCGCCAGCTATGCCGCCCTCTACGGAGCAGCGATACGCAGCTTCGGGTCTTTCAAGGCCGCGGAGCGGGCCATCTGATTCTTCAGAAAGGTCGCATGGCCGACACGACTGGAACCACTTCGACCCTGATCCGCCCGCATGGAATCCCCATGCGCCGGCGGTTGCTAACCGCGATCCTCTACTTTCGCGCCATGCTGGTTGAGTTTCGCGGTACGCTGCTGGCCCTGAGTGTGATTCTGGTCATTGGTGCCACGTTGCTGCTGCTCAGTCCGAGCGCCTGGCTGGGCGGGCCGCGTCCTAGGCCGGCCAAGGCGCTCTTCGCCGCATGGATGTCGCTGCTGGCCCAGTCGCCCTACAGCTCTCCCGAAGTCTGGTATCTCATGGTGATGAACGCCCTCTTCCCCGTCGCGGGCGGCATCGTCATCGGCGAGGGCGTCATCCGCCTGGCCCTCCTTCTCGTGTCCTGGCAGCGTGGGGAAAAAGAATGGATGCGCGTCATGGCAGCAACCTACAACGATCATGTCGTCCTCTGCGGCGTCGGGCACCTCGGTTTTCGCGTCCTCGAACAACTTGTGGCCGCGAAGATCCCCGTCGTGGTCATCGAGCAGGACGAGAACGGACGGTTTGTCCCGCAGACGCGCCGGTTCGGCGTGCCCGTCCTCATGCGGGACATGCGCGAGGACCAGTCGCTCGTCGACGCCGGCATCGCCACCGCCCGCGTGGTGATCATCGCCACCAACAACGACATGGCCAACATCGAGGTCGCCCTTGATTCTCGGCGGATGAACCCCGGCATCCGCATCATCATGCGGCTGTTCGACCAGCAGATCGCCTCGAAGATCGCCGGGGCGCTCACTATCGACGCGGCCTTTTCGGCCTCCGCCCTGGCCGCCCCGATGGTCGCTGCCATGGCGCTGGAAACCCGCATCCTTTCGACCGACGTGATCGCCGGCATCCCGCATGTGTCGGCCGAAATCCGCATCGGCGATCGCAGCGATCTGATTGGTCACGACATCGCCTGGCTCGAGCGAGAATGCCCCCTTCGCGCCCTTGCCTGCACCGCCGCCGACGGCACGGTGCAGTCCCCTCCGGCGCCTGGCACACTGCTGGGCTCCGGCGACACGCTGGTCGTCCATGCCCGCAGTGCCGATCTGTCGACGACAGTAGCCCGAGTCCGTGGCGGATGACGATTTCTTCGGGAGGGCCGCAGTCCCCTGCGCCCGCAACGGCGGCCCCACGTTCTCTGCAAAATTACCGATAGACAAATGAACCTGGCCCGTTTGCCGCTGGTGTATATGTGTCAAGTCCGGATACCTGAAATTGCGAGGTGCGATATGTCTCTTTCTGAGCAGTGGACCTTGGCAACTGGAGAGGAAGACGGGAAGAAGCTGATTTACCGGATTCGCCTTGCGGCCCCGACGTTTGCGACTAAATCCTCGTTGCCTCAATTGCTCGTGGCGTTATGGGACTTCGAGTCGGTCAATGAAGAGCAGTTGCCCGCGCCCAAGGAAATGGAACGAATGACGAGACTCGAAGACCTTCTGCGGGCTGCAATCGAGGAAGCATGTCAGGGCTTTTTGGCCGTGATTGTGACTGGCAAGGGGCTCCGGGAGTGGCAGTGGTATGTTCGCGACGCGAAAAAGACGATGGAAGTGTTGAATAAGACATTGGGCTCGCTTGAGCCGTTTCCTGTTGAGTTCAGATTCCAAGAGGATCCAGAGTGGGCTATCTATGGGCAATTCCTTGACATCACTAGTTCTGACCAAGGTTCCGTACGACCATCGTGGATGTGAGGTTAATGAAGATGTGCGCTGGTCCTCCGAGTTCCCGACGGCTGTTGTGATGTCATCGGTGACACACAAACGACACGTGATCGTCTTCTCGTAGGAACACACAACCGCACCCGTTCCCTTTGCCTGTTCCCAGATTCATCGGAATTACAGGCAAGAGGCCCGCGCGACAAGTCCGGCGACGGGTTCACTTCTCGCGTTTGAGGTTCATGCCATCGAAGATCATGTGGTCGTCGCTCAACTTCGCCTTCTTGGGATCGAGGGCCGTGCTGAACGGCATGACGGTGTGTTTGGACGCTTCGCTGCGGGCCGGCGTGAGCGTGAGGGTGTTGCCGGAGAGCTTGTAGGCGCCTTCGGTGGTCTTCTCGGAGGCTTTGGCGTTGGTCGGGAGGCCATGAGTGCCGACGAGGCCGGTCAGCGTGAAGCGGCCGGCGGCGGTCAGTTTGAGGGTGAGCGAGGAACTTACGTTCGCGGTCATCCCCGAACCGGCATAGGTGGCCTCGAGCGTCTGGTTGGGCGTGTAAGCATCCGCCTTGGATACCAGGCCGCCATCGTAGGCCGAGAACTTGCCCTGGGTGAACTCCACGTCGAGCTTCTGGGTTTTGCCGCCGGCCCAGGTGACCGCGATCTTGTTGCCTTCGATCTTGAATGTGCCGACTTTCTCGGGCGTTTGTTTGGCGGCGGCGTCGAAATCGAAGGGATCAATCCCGTTCGGCGGATCGACGGCGATCTTGTGGCCGGCGCCGATGTAGAGGGTGCTGAGGGCAAGGTTGCCGAAAGCGTAGGTCGTGCGCAGATAGAGGCCCGGCTCGATCTCTTCGGCGCTGGTGCGTTGGGCAACACAGAACAAAATGGCGAGCAATGCGGGCGCGGGAATGAGTTTGAGGATCATGTTGCTTCTCCTTGGCAGGAACCCGAGTGTTTGGAGTGAGTATAGCCAAGGGGAAAATCGGCGTCGATGTTTCCCACGCCCCTAAATAGCCGTGCGCGATTCGTGTAGCATGCGAGTTGTTTATGCGGCCACCTTATATTGCTGCTGGCGAACGTCTCGATTTCGTCGGCGGATGTAATCCACCACCTCGCGCATCAGTTCTTCCATGGTGGCACACTTGTG
>JANYKD010000017.1 GCA_025361735.1 Phycisphaerales bacterium | reverse complement strand
TTCTTCATCACCCGCTCGACCGATTCACTGTAGCGCTGCATCACGACATCCATGTCCGAAAACCGACCCCATGCTGACAATCGGCAATATGACATGGATTACGCCAGAAACACGGAAGTTATTCCGGCCGTGTTCCTTACTGCTGCGGAGGCAAGCGGACGCTGCAGCAAGCCTGCCAGGCGAAAGGATTGGACGCCGCGACCGTGGCCGTTTTGCTCGATGCCAACGACGATGGTCCGGCCACGGGCGTTGTCGACGTTGCCCGGATGAGCCTCAGCGAACTGGCTGACCACATCGAGCAGACACACCACGCCTACCTCAAGAGTGAACTGCCCCGGCTGCAGCCGATGATTGAGAAGATCGCGGCCAGGCACAGCGACAAGAACTCCAGACTCGACCAGTTGACCCAGGTATATTCGGAGTTTCGCTCCGAGATGGAAACTCACATGGGCAAGGAAGAGCAGATACTGTTCCCCTGGATCCGGCAGATCGATCAATTACCCGCTGGCGGCGAGCAGCATTGCGGCGGCATTGACAACCCGATTCGCGTGATGGAGGCCGAGCATCAGCACGCCGGCGACGCCGTTCAACTGATGCGGCAACTCACCGATGGATTCACCACGCCGCCTGAGGCCTGCAACACGTATCGTGCAACCATGCACGCCCTGGCCGAACTCGAGGCCGACCTGCACCAGCACGTACACAAAGAGAACAACATTCTCTTTCCCGGCGCCAGCCGAGCGGCCAAATCCGTGCCTGTGGGATGAATAACGGGCTGTGACGGTGGAATCCATCCGACGGGTGACAAATGAAGAGATCACCGGCGGTTGGGACGCCGCCGTCCACGGCAATGGCGAAATCTCGCTATTTGTACGCCTCCAGAATCCGCGCGATGACCTGCGAGGTGCTGCGGCCGTCGATCAACGGAGCCAGGGCGATCCTGCCGCCGTAGGACTCGACGATCTGCCAGCCGACCACCTGTTCCTTCGTGTAATCAGCTCCCTTTACGAGCACATCCGGCTTGATCTTCTCGAGTAGCGGGATCGGCGTGTCATCATCGAACTTGATGAGGCAGTCGATGCTCTCCAGTTCCTCGAGCACCGAGATGCGGTCGTCCTCGGGGATGATCGGCCGCTTGGGGCCCTTGAGCTTCTGGATGGAGCCGTCACTGTTCACGGCCACGACGAGGATGTCGCCCTGGCGTTTGGCGAAGCGGAAATACTCGACGTGGCCGAGATGGACGATGTCGAAGCAGCCGTTGGTGAAGACGATGCGCCGGCCGGCGGCGCGGTGACGCTGGAGTTCGGGCAGGAGCTGTTCCAGCGTGCGCTGTTTGCCGACGCGCTCGCGGTGTTCGGCCAGCAGATCGTGGACGATCTCCTCGGGCGTGATAGGGACGCAGCCGAATTTCTCGACCTCCAGGCCGCCGACGATGTTGCCCAGGGCAACGGCATCGGACCAACTCGCGCCGGCGGCGCGGGCCACGGCGACCATTGCCAGTACCATGTCACCGGCGCCGGTGACGTCGAAAACCTGTCGCGGCCGGGTGGACAGCATGCGACGCTGGCCGTCGGAGGTGGCGAGAAATGCGCCGTGCTTGTCGAGCGTGAGGATGACGGCTTCCAACTCGAGGTGTTTCAGCAACCACTCGGCGGCCGGGCCGAAATGCTCGGGGATGCGCACGGGCAGGCCGGTCGAGCGTTCGGCTTCGGTGCGATTGAGTTTGAGCGCCGTGGCGCCGAAGTATTTGGAAAAGTCCGAAAGATTGGCCGGATCGACGATCACAGGGACGCCGTGATCACGGGCCAGCTCAATGATCCGTCGAGTGGCGGCCATGGTGAGCACGCCCTTGTGATAGTCCTCGATGCAGAGGATCTGGGCGCCCTTGAGCGCTTTGGTGACCGCGTTGATGACTCGCTCGGCCGAGGCTTCGTCGATGGGCGCGTGCGTCTCGATGTCGACGCGCAACAGTTGCTGCGGATGGCGGTGCTGGGCGGAACCAACCAGGCGCATCTTCACAACCGTCGGCCGATCGGCGCACTCGATAACGCCGCTGATGTCGGCGTTGGCGGCGAGCATACGCTGGCGCACCTCAGCAGCCGCGCCGTCGCGCCCGAGCACGCCCACGACGCTGACGCGAGCCCTGAGGGCAGCCAGGTCGGCCAGCACTGAGCCAGCGCCGCCAAGGCGGTATTCCTCGTTCTGGAAATGGAGAATCGGCACGGGCGCTTCGGGGCTCAGACGCTCGGCGTTGCCGAAGATGTAGCGGTCGAGCATGAGATCGCCAACGAGCACGATCTTCGTCTCGGGCAGGTTGGCGATGAGGTCAATCAGACTGCTGGACATGCGGGGATTGTAATATGCGGGTGGGAAGATGCGATAGGGATCGATCGGGCGGGGATGGTTCACTGGGCGATCGGTGATCGCGCGCCAGGGCCACAACGACCACACCGCAATGCGGCGTTCAACAGCGAGCGAACTCGTCCTGTATCTGACGGTGTGGGGAGTTTCGACTTCGTCCCCCGGCCAAGGATCGATGCCATGACTCTCGCTGTTTGTCTTCGCGCTGTTGTACTCGGAATCATCGCCTGTCATCGGATGGCCTCCGCGTATGCGGCCGACTGGCCGCAGTTGCAGAATGGGCCGCAGCGGTTGGGGTACTCTGCGGAGAAGATCGACTTTCCGCTGGAACGCGCCTGGGCCGTCGGTTTCTCGCCGGAACGACTGCACCCGCAAGCGCAGCCGGTTGTCGCAGACGGCACGGTCTTCATCGGAACGGCCATGGGCACGTTCCATGCCGTCGACGCCCGAACCGGTGCGAAGCGGTGGACGCGTAAGATTGGCGGGCCGATTCTGCACACGGCCGGTTTCGAAGGCGGCAAGGTCTTCTTCGGGTGCCTTGACGGCCGGGTATATGCCCTGAATGCCGCCGACGGGACCATTGTCTGGACGTTCGACAGCACCGGCCGAACCGGCTTCTCGACTGCGGTTCTGCTGGCCGACCGGAAGGTGTTCATCGCCAGCCGCGCCGGCGTCTACTATGCGCTGGACCAGGCCGACGGCAAGGAAGTCTGGAGGCGGGATATCGGCGTGCCGGTCCTGATGTCATCCGCGTGGAACGACGGCAAGCTTTTCTTCGGTGCCATGGACATGCGCGTCTACGCACTCGATGCCCAGGCCGGCAATGTGCTTTGGAAGAGCGACGTGCTCAACGGCGCGGCGTTCAAGGAATATTGGCCGGTGGCTTACAGGGGGCTCGTGTTCATCCGGCCGGCGCGTCTCTCCGGCGGCGCCTACGGAAAGGCCATCGAGTGGCACAAGGGTCCGCTGCCGGCGGTGGAACTGGCCAAGCAGGACATCCTGGCTGCCGAGGCGGAGAAGAACCCCGACCTCCGCAATCTCTGCGTTTTCGAGCAGAAGACAGGGCGGCAGCCGTTCGTGCTACCGCAATGGGTTATCAACACGATGAACGGCGCGATTGCCCCGCCCTGCGTCGATGGCGATGGCCTGCTGATCATTCCCGTGGCACTGCACGACTGGCGCGGCGGGTGGGGCCGGCTGGATATCGAGAAGCGACGCGTCGTCGAAGTGTTGCACGATGGCGAGCCCGACCGCCGGCCCGTCCGAGGCACCGGCAACACGGATGAGAACCTCACCGTCTCGGCAGCGGGGCGGCTGGTCTTTACGATCCACACCGAAGAAGCCAACGCCCATTTCACGGGTCTGTGGCATCTGGACCGTCGCGAGTGGTGGCAAATGCTCCCCATCCACATTGATCCGCTATTTTCCAACAACACGCAGGGTGGCGGCGGCAACCCCATGAGCATCTCCAATTCCATGACCTTTCACACGAGCGAGAACACGCTCAACGGCCGCAAGGCCAAGGCTGCGGGGAATTGAAAGGACGAAATCCACCATGAATGCTAATCAACACATCGGACGTGGGTGGACGGGGCACGGCGCGGCGGAATTGCAGGCGAAGGGATTGAGGCACGAAGGCACGGAGGCACGAAGTGAAGTGGCGAGAAGACGCAGGCAAGCGATGATTGCGTCGCTATCTCTGATCCATCCGCATTCGTCGGCATTCATCAGCGGCTGCGTTCTTCTGCTGGCTGTCGCAGCCACGGTTGCATCTGCCGCCGGGCTCGATTTCGAGATCCTCGACAAGGTCAACTGGAGAGGCGAAGCATCCACCACCGCCTCGACCCGTGTCACGGAGACCTATCGATACGACCCGGTCGCCGACACGCTCACGGTCAGCGCCAAGTTCGATCGCAAGGGCTTTGCCCCCCTGCCGCCAATGCTCGCCCTGGCCATCCAGCAGGGCTTTCCGATCCAGGTGGACCCCAGACCCGAATCGCCCGGGCCGGTCTGCATGCTCGGGCCGCTTACGGGCGTGAAGGACACCGATGCCTACACATGGCAACTGAAGGGACTGTCGAAATACGTGTTGTCGCGCCAAATCCCGGCCGCGGGCCAGGCGTCGCCGGCGCTGGTCAACGAACTCACCGCCCAGGTGGCGCGGATCACGCAGGCCGGGCACCTGCGGCCCTGGCTGTTCCTGGTCAACGTCCCCGGCAGCGGCGCAGCCGAACGCGGCGATGTGTACTGGGACAATCCGGGCGAGGTTCTCTACCTCGTGGCGGAAATCCTGCCTCTGCTGCGGCCGGAGGATGCGAGAAAGCTGCGCGAGTGGATGAGATCCGAGCGACAGACGTTCGCCCCGGAATCCATGTCCACGATGCCCTATGGAGACGGGGCCGCGCGCGAACCGGTTTCTCCCGATAAGCGCCTGATTGCCCAGTGGCAGGACAAGACGCTGGCCTTCCGCACCAAAGGGCCGGTCGGCGCGTGGAACCTCTACGGACTGGCCTGCTACTACGACTGCACGGGCGAAAAGCCCACGCCGCAGGTCATGGCCCGCTGCACCGACATCGTCAAAGCCCAACTCGAACACCGCGACTGGGCCACCCTCTACTGGCAGCGCGGATACACGCCGGCCTTCAACGCCATCCACGGCGTCAATCAACTCTTCGCGGGCTACGTCGGCTACATTCGCCTGGCCCGGCTGGCCGGTGACAGTGAAGCAGAATCGCTGGGCTGGGGCCTGCTGGGTCGCACGGCCGCCCTGCGCTTTGCGATGGGCAAGTACACGCAGTTTCTCCACGACACCCATCAGTTCAACCCCGGCTACGGCATCGGGAAGAAGAACGTCGAGTTTCTTGCGGAGCCGCAGACGATCCAGGTTGAAACGGACGCCGCCAAGTACGCTATTCCCAAGGATCCGGCGTGGTGGGTCAAGGCCCATGCCGGAATCTGGATGGGCGAACTTGTTACATGGAGTTGGACACGCCCCATCGATAACGTCCGCCAGGTCGAGCGGCTTGACGAAACCGGTGTCGATGTCTGGGAATGGGGCGGCGTCGATTGCGGTGGCACCGGCCAGAAGCGATTGAACGACCCCAGGAAAGGCTTCTGGTACAAGCGCATCTGCCCACACCTGCTGCCGTTCCGGGACATGACGCCCGAACTCGCGGAGTTCCTTGGCGACCATCTCAAACCCGAGGTCCGGGCCTTCTGCGATCGCATTGTCGAGAACCAGCCGCATTGGTACCTGACCTACGCCGAGGCCATCCTCAGTGCCGAGATCAGTTTCAATCTCCCCTGTGATGCCTATGGTCACTTCCTCGCACGGGCGTGGATCCTTAAGGAGACACCCCAGACTCTGGAGAAATACGTCGATGTTCCCTGGGCTCCAACGGGCGACCTCTATTATCTGCACAAACTGGCCGAGACGATAAAGGCAACCAATCGCAATTGAGTTCTATCTATAACTGACTACCACGCCGTCAATCAGCATGCGGCTGCCCTGGCGCGTGACTTGGCCGCCAGCGGGAACGATGACGACCACGGCGGCAGTGTCGGGAGGAAGGATCACTTCGGCATCATTGACAACGTCGCGGGCGAGGAATTCTCCGGTCACGGCGTCGTAGAGGTCACGCGAGGAGGGGCCGACGGGGATGCGCACGCGCTGGGACTGTGGGTCGGGATTGTAGTAGAGATACGTGGGATAGGCTTTGTCGTGAAAGAAATCCGTGGCGAGAAGGTCGATGCGGAGGATGTGGTCGCAATTCGTACGGTCGACGATAGCGGCCAGGTAGCCGACATAGGCCGCGCCGTAGACTGCGAGCTGCGTGCCGGGGCCGGGATGGTTGACGACGGGGTCGCCGCTGGCATAGGGTGACTGGCCGGTGGTGTAGCGGACGCGGACGTCACTGATGCGCAGGTCGAGATTCGGCGCGGGCTGGAGGGTTTCGAGCTTGAGCCAGATATCGTCGGGCGCATCTTTGATTTCGCTTCCGATCCAGAGACGTTCCCCCGGCTTGTCGCCCGGGCGCGGAAAGGCCGGGCCGGGTTTCCAGGGGGAATCGCCGGAACCGCGGGTGGAAACCCGGAAGCTCTTTTCCGTCGCCTTGGTGGTCAGGCCGATACCCCATGAAGCGGTCGTGCCTTGGAGGGGAATTCGCCACCGCCAGATGTGTTCGATGAGGCCGTCTTCCGCGGCGACGGTGACGGGTTGGGCCGTGGCAAGAAGCATGCCCGAATCACCCTGGCGCCGGCCATGGACAGTCTGTTCGCTGGCGAGCCTTGCCAGGCGCAGATCGCGGGCGCGCAGGCCTTCGTAGGTGATGACGTTGGCGGGGTCAGACTTCCAGCCGGGGTGCGCCTGGAGATGGTCCGGCAGGCCATCCTGATAGAAGAGGCGGGCGTTGTTGGCGACGTTGAGCAGCCAGCGACCGATGGGCCGGGCGAATCGCGCGTCGTAGCGGGGTAGCGGCGCCATGGCGCCTGCGGCGTTGAAGGTGTTCATGGCGAAGGCATAGCCGCCTCGGTCGGTGGTGGAGCCTTGCAGGCCGTGAATGTCGTAGTCGCCACAGCGCATTGCGAGGATACCCCATCCAGGGCGGGCAACGGCCTTTTCCTGATTCTCCGACAGGCACCAGTTGACGAGTTTGACGACGTCGTAGTCGCGGCCTTCCTCGGCGTTGAGTCTCGCGGCAAGGACAGGGGCATAGTACAGGAGCGTTTCGTAGAGCGGGCTGCCGGCGTCGGCCGGTCGTCGCTGCAGACTCTGCATGCACCAGTCGGCCGCTTCGAGATGCCGTTTGTCGCCGAAACGCCGCCATGCGCCGTATTCGATAAAGCCGATGCCCGCCGCGGCATCAGGCTCGCGCCAGCGGCCGTTGAAACGGGCCGCGTTCTGGCGAAAATCGAAGGTGGTGAAGTTGAAGTCGGCACGCTCGGCACCGAGCGCCTCGACGACCCTTCGATAACGGTCGGCCTGGGCGCGAAAGATGAGTTCAAGCCCATCGACCTTCGGATACTGCGCGGTGAGCTGGCTAAATAGAACGCCGGGGAGAATGTCGTACCAGAAGCTGCCACCGCCCTGGGAACCGGGGCCGTTGAGGACCACGCCAATGGCGGGATCGGGGTTGTACCATTCGCGGCACATGGCGACCCAGTCGTGACCCGACTGGTTGGATTTGTCGATCCCGGCGAGGGTTGCGCCGACGACCGAGGAAATGGTGCAAATGCCTTCGCCGCCGCCGCGGGCACCGACATAGGAGGGCAGCATGAAGTGATTCCCATTGACCACCTTGAGTAGCGGCAGATATTCGCCTTGGGCGGATTCATCGAACGCAAAGTGGTCATAGTTGCGGGCGCGGGATTTCCAGTCGATGATCCTGAAGGGCTGGGGGACCGCCGGCATACGCTCCACGAGAGGGATCGTAACTTGCGGGCCGGATTCCGCACCCGCCGGGAAGCCGGAAACGCAGATGGCGATACGAAGCCACCACGCAAGATGCACCCGCGACACGGTCGCCGATGCGACGAAACGACCGAGTGACGAACGTGCAGAACGTTTTCGTGGCATCAACAGCGATACCCGTGGAGACGATCCGGGTTGAACGCGCGGGAAATCCGCGTGGAATCTGATACAACTGTGTATTGAGCGGACTCTGTTGTGGAAAGTGCGCGTTGCAGGAGAAGACTATGCGGAAATTGTGCGGGCTGCCAAATATTGAGATGCTGGAAGATCGTCGGATGCTGACGGCGACGATGGTCGGGACGGTGCTGCATATCGACGGCACGACCGCGGACGATGTGATCACGCTGGCACAGACAAAGGGAAAGACGGGGACCTACAACGTCAACATCGGCGGCACCGCCACGACGTTTCCCAAGAGCCTGGTCTCCGGAATCCTCATTCACGGCAACGCCGGCAATGACAAGATCACTCTGAAGGGGCTGGCTTTGCACACCTGGGCTCTGTCGATCTACGGCGACGACGGGAACGACACCATCACGGGTTCGGAAGGGCGGGATCAGATCTATGGCGGCGCCGGCAACGACGTCATCCGCGGCATGGGCGGCAACGACATGATCGTGGGCGACGCCGGCAATGACCGCATCATGGGCGACGATGGCAATGACTATATTTTCGGAAAAGACGACAACGACACGCTTTACGGCGACGCCGGCAACGACACCGTCAGCGGCGGCAACGGCGACGACATCCTTGCGGGTGACGATGAGGATACCCTGGCGCTTGTCGGGCATCATGCGCCCAAGGATGTGGGCGGCAACGACGTTCTGAGCGGCGGCGATGGCAACGACTGGCTGCTGGGCGGGGTGAAGAACGCGAAGATCAAGGACAAGACCGGGCAGGATACGCTGACCGGCGGCGCGGGGGCGGATGTCATCGACGCCCGTGGCACCAGCGTCATTACCGACAAGAACGTTGCGGAGGGCGATTTCACCCCGGCCGAGGACTACACACCGGCAAACACCCAGACGAGCGGCATCCACGTGAAGATCAAGCTGATCATCAAGATCAAGACCACGGTGGCGGTCACGATCAAAAAGAAACTGACGTACAGAACGCAGTACGAAACCGTTGCCGTCCCAGCGTTCATCGGGGTTTTCAGCGACGCCAGCCCGGCCGACATTCAGAGCAAGGCCGCCGATTCAATCGTATACTTCGACGCCCCGGCCGGCTCGACCTGGAAACTGCGGGACGTATTTCGCATGTGGGGCGTGAGCTTTGACGCCACCCATATCGGGCGATATTTCGCCTCGACGGGCCACGCCCTGACGATGTCGATTCGCGGTGTGAGCAATACGGATTTCGCCAATGCCGATTTGCCGGTTACCCGAGCCACGCCGACGGAGGTGGTTATCAAGCTGAGTTGAGATTCTGGATTTCAGATTTCAAATTTGAGATTTCAGATTTGAAATTTGAAATTTGAGATTCGGGATTTCCAGTCTGAAATCCCATTTCGCGATTCGCATGGCGAAGAACCTCTCCATCATCGCGGTGCTGGTGCTGATCGTGGCGCTGCCCTTCCTGGCTCGCCGTGAGCAATCAGGTGTACCGTCTGCGCCCGACGATCTGGTGCTCGTGATTGTCACGCCGCACAATGAGGCCATCCGCTACGAGTTCGCCCGGGGATTCGCGCTTTGGCACAAACAGAAATACGGGCGCGGCGCACGCGTGGAATGGCGCAATGTCGGGGGTACCACCGAAATTGCCCGCTATCTGACCAGCGAATATGCCGCGGCCATGCGCTCGTACTGGACGCGCGACAAGGGGCGAAACTGGCCCGCCGGGGCGACCGACACGGTGACAGGGACTTCGCCGCCCGCAAACGCCGAGCTTCTTGAGATATACAACGCGTTTCGCGCCATCGACGACCCGGATTCGGCGGTGAATAGCAAGAGCGACATCTTCTTCGGCGGCGGCGAATACGACCACACCGACGCCGCGGCGCGCGGGCTGGTCGTGGTGCCGTGGCCGGCCGGCAAAGAACCCAGGACGCTGTTCGAGACGGCTGACGGCACCGTGCTGCTGCCGCAGCGTATGTCGGGGGAGACCTGGCGCACACCCACGATGTTCGGCAGCGCCATCTCGACATTCGGCATCTGCTACAACCTGGATCGCCTGAAGGAACTTGGCTTCAGCGGTGAACCCACATCGTGGGATGACATGGCCAACCCGCTCTTCTTCCGGCAGGTGGGCGGCGCCGACCCGGACAAGTCGGGCTCGGTCGCCAAGGCCTTCGAGATGATGATCCACCAGAAGGTGTATCAGCGGGTGCGGGCGTCCGGCTTCACCGATGCGCAGATCACGCAGTTCGAGGAAGCGATCGGCAAATACACCAAATCCAGAGGAAACAGTTATAGGCGAGGCGAGTTGCCGGAGACTGTGCCCGTGGCATACCAACAGGCGGTCGAGTGCGGCTGGCTCGACGGCATCCAACTTGTGGAGCACATCGGAGCCAACGCCAGGTATTTCACGGACGCGTCGCAAAAAGTGCCCGTGGATGTATCCATGGGTGATGCGGCCATCGGCATGTCGATCGACTTTTTCGGGCGATTCCAGGCACAGCTTTGCCGAGGCGCTGACGGGCAGGCCCACATGGCGTACCTGACACCAATCGGCGGATCGAGCGTATCGTGCGATCCTGTGTCCCTGTTGCGCGGGGCCGGAGCCCAGGCGCCGAAGGAACGCCGCGCGGAGACACGACAGGCGGCCATACGCTTCATCGAGTTCGTGCTCTCTGAGGATGGGCAGAAGCTCTGGACATACAAGCCAGGATCGCCGGGTGGACCGGAATCATATGCGCTGCGGCGCATGCCGATCCGACGAGATTTCTATCCGTCCACCCGGCCGGCCATCCAGGCAAAACACCAGCAACACATGCGGTACGCGGCCGACAATCTCGCCGATCCCGCCGTGGATGCCTACGCCTTGTCGGAGAAATTCGTCTACTGGCGCCGGTGGACAGGATCACATTTCGGCGTGCAACGTAAACTGATCCGCGTAATGTGCATCGACTGCAGCGAAGAGTTACAAGCCGCGTGGCAGGCGATCAACAACCCGGCAAACGCTCCACGCCGTGAACGGGCGCTGGCGCAACTCCACATGATGCCGCAAGTGACGCTGACCAATCGGTCAACCGGCACAATGGAGACAGTGGAACTGAACTGGCGCACCGGGCCGGATCTGCTCAAGGCATACGACCCGCTCGACGTGGCGCGGGAGTGGACAATCTATTTCCGCCACAGTTTCGCGACGGCGGGACGCATCGCGAGGGGCGAGCCATGAAACTCATCGCTGCTGGAGATCATACAGCGATTGGGGCTCCCGTTTCGGGTGCCACGGCTTGTCTA
>JANYKD010000016.1 GCA_025361735.1 Phycisphaerales bacterium | reverse complement strand
CAGTCCGTCGAGTTCGCCGACTACCGCAACTACGTCATCGGCGACGACCTGCGCTTCATCGACTGGAACATCTACGCACGGCTGGACCGCATCTTCCTCAAGCTCTTCCTCGAAGAGGAAGACCTGGCGATGCACATTATCATCGATGTCAGCAAGAGCAGCGACTACGGCGACCCGGGCAAGTTCCGCTACATGCAGCGCGTGGCGGCCGCCCTGGGCTACATCGGGCTGGTCAACTACAACCGCGTGGTCGTCAATGCCATCGCCGACGGCGTGGTGGGCGACACCGGCGGCATGCGCGGCCGCACGCGCGTGGCCCGGCTCATCGACTTCATCGAGAAACTCAAGCCCGAAGGCGCCGGCAACCTGGCCGAGGCGTGCAAGCGATTCGCCCTGGCCCATCGCCAGAAGGGCATCTGCGTCATCCTCTCGGACTTCTTCGACAAGGGCGGCTACGAATCCGGCCTGCGCTACCTGGCGGGCGGCAAGTATGACCTGTTCGCCATCCAGGTGCTTTCCCCACAGGAAATCGATCCGAAGCTGGAGGGCGATCTGAAGCTGCGCGACATGGAAGATGGCGATCTGGCCGAGGTGTCCATTACCCAGCCGCTGCTCAAGCAGTACAAATCGAACCTCAACGCCTATTGCCTGGCCGTCAAGGACTACGTCACCCGCCGCGGCGGCACGTACCTCTTCACGTCAACAGCCGTTCCGTTTGACACGCTGATCCTGAACTACCTCCGTGAGCGCGGGCTGGTGGGGTGAGCGTACTGGAGGCTCAAATGGCTCTCAGTGCCTTTGACGACAAGTCCCGAAAGCCGGAACCCGCGGAGTTGGAGACGACCTTGGGCAAGGCCGCCAGGCTCTGGCAACAGCTCATTGCCCACGTCGCCGGGCAATACGCTCCAATCACCGAACAGTGGAGTTTCTCGGGCGCGAAATACGGTTGGTCGCTGCGACTTCGGCGCAAGGATCGGGTCGTTCTCTACATGACTCCGCAGGCGGGGTGCTTTCTGGCGGGCGTTGTGCTGGGCGAGAAAGCCGCGCAGGCAGCGCATGATGGCAAGGCGTCCGAATCCGTGTTGGCCCTGATCGACAGTGCGCCGAAATACGCCGAAGGCCGGGGCATTCGCATGGCGGTGGCGACCAAGGCCGAACTGATCACGGTCCAGCAGTTGGCCGCTCTGAAGATGGCCGCGACGGGAACGCGGAAGTAGGCGAGGCTTATCGTGCAGCGCGAGTGGTCGGCCTTGTGGTTACCTTCGGTACTGCCTTCGGCTCCTCCAGCAGCGGTGCGTAGGCGGTGGCTTCGCAGAAATAGACTTCGCGCGTTTCCGACGTGATGAACACGCCGCCCGTCGTGAAGCAACAGCCTTCAATGCGATGCCCGCGGATGGGAATGAACACCGGCTGCACTTTGCGGGCACGGTCCACTTCGCCGTCGATCCGGTAGACGTACAGCCCGGCGTAGGTCAGCACGGCGAGGAGTTTTCCATCGCTACGGATATCGGCCGCCGTCACCTGGTCGCGAACGCTCAGGTGTCCGAGGTGCTCGAGCGTCACCGGTGCATCGGGGGCGTCCAGCGGGAAGCGATACAGCCCGGCCGGGTGCTGCTTGTTCATCTTCGAGATCAGATAACCATGGCCCTGCCAGATGACCAGGGCCTCGAAATTCAACGGCTCTTTGGGGCACTGCAATTGCCATCGTCGCTCGATCGGCAGGGGGTCTTTGGCCGACGCGCCGCGTGCATCGGGCTCTGGAAGGCGGTAGACATACAGCATGGACCGCGTGTGCTCGTTGTCGCCGATATCGCCGATGTACAGCCGCCCCTGTTCGTCCAGGGCGATGTCTTCCCAGTCGTGGTTTGGGGCGTCGATAAGGAAGCGGTTCACGCAGTCGCCGTTGCGGCCGATGGCGAAAATGGCCGGGCGGCTGCCGTGGTCGTTATGGGTCCAATAAATTCCCGGGCGTTTGCGGCTCTCCACGACCCCCGAACTTTCGGCGATCTCGGTGGCTCGCATGATCCCCACCTGCTTGACCTTTGGTGACGTCTCCGGCCGGATTTCCGCATCCCGTGGCCAAAACCAATAAACCGCGCCCGCCGCCGACGCGACAACAAGCAATCCCAAGGCCAAGGTTACCCAACGTCTCACCATGTTATCGTAATCCTCGCGTTAACTAATTTAAACATCACCATAGCATTCTGCGTGCAGAATGTTTATATTCAAGCTGCTGTAGGGGCTTTTGAACAGACGGGTGTCAGATGCGGCGTGCTTTTACGCTTGTCGAGCTGCTTGTGGTGATAGGGATCATCGCGGTCCTTATGGGCATTCTCATGCCTGTCCTGAACAAAGTGCGCAAGCAGGCTGTGCGCACCCAGTGCGTCACCAATCTCCGGACTCTTGGTTCCGGCTATTTTATTTACGCCAACGATAACCGGGGCATGAGCTGTCCCGGCCGGCTTCCGGCCGATTGGGCCAAGCACAGCGTCTACTTCCTTGGCGATGGCGACCAGTATCGGCCGCGCTGGTACGAATTGATGGGCGTCGCCATGAAGAAATATCCCACCAAGAAATTCAACGTCAACCAGGATGACTCGTGGACGATCGAGAATCCGCTGTTTCTCTGCCCGTCGGTTCCGGAACGCAATAACAGCCGGAATTACTGTTACGGATACAACTACCAGTTCCTCGGCAATGCCCGCCGCAAGCCCAACGGCGAGTGGATCAATTTCCCCGTGAAAGTTGGCGGCATCAACGCGGCCTCAACGGTCATGGCGTTGGATTGCCTGGGCACCGCCGCCGGCAAGCCGCTGGGCCAGCGGACCGGCTACTACCCCGACGGCGTTAAGGACGAGTACGCCATCTGCAACAAGGGCTGGTGTGTCGATCCCCCGCGTCTCACTGCCACGTCCGACTATGCCGACCCGCAGCATCGCCTGCCCGTTCACCGTTCCGGCCCCGATGCCCGCCACGAAGGGAAAGTGAATGTGGCCTTTTGCGATGGCCACGTCGACAGCTTGGCCGTCCAGGATCTGGGCTACATTGTAAACGCCGACGGCAGTATTCCCGTCAGCGGGCTGGGTGCCACCAACAAGATGTTCTCCGGCAGCGGGCGCGATGATGATCCGCCTCCGGTTCAGTGAGAGTGACTGGTTTGCCCGGCTTGCGCGAGGGCCTTTGAAAGACACACCGAGGCTGGTTTCGTCCCGATGTTCGGCCGGGCCGGCCCAATTGGAGACCGCACCATGGATATATCCGCTCAGACCAAACAGGCGATTGCCGTCGCCAACGCCAGAACGGTTTTGCATCGCAAGCATCTCGTGACGGCCGGCATTGTCGGCGCCATCGTGGCGGGCGTCGGCATCATCGTCCTGGGCGGGTGGTTCATGTTCCGCAAGCCCCCGCTGGCCCGGCTCAATGCCGACACGGCGACCCTGGCACGATTTGTCAACACGGACACTTACCTCAACCTGCCGTTGGAGCGACAGGATCCCTACATGAAGGTGATCAAGGAACGTGAGGACAGCCTCGATCTCCAGAACATCTTCAACGCCGGCAAGATCACCGAGGATGAATACCGCAATGCCCGCCAGGAAGCCTGGTACTGGCAGCAGATCAAGCGCTCGGAAAAATGGGCCGCGCTGCCCACCCCAGAGGCCAAGATCGCCTATCTCAACGAACTGATCGGCAAGAAGGAAAAGGATCTCCACCCCGCCTCGGCATTGCCGGATCTGCCCAAGCCCGACAAGTCGGCCAGTGCGTTGGACAAAGCTCCCAAGCCGGGCAAGGCAAAGAAGACCAAGGCTCCCAAGACCGACGACTCCGTGGGCATGAAGCGGGATGACTCGTTCGAGCGCATCCGCATCAATCGCTGGCCCAAGGAATCGCGCGACCGCTGGATCGCTTTCCATCGCGCCTACAAGGATCAGAAGAAGGTCTACGATGCTGCCGTCGCCGTGAAGGCGGCAACCGCGGCCACCCGGCCCGCTGGCGCACCGGGTAAGTGATGTCCGCTGCCCTCGGCCTTTTGGTCGCTTTGTTCCGGACGTCTGGTATACTCCAGGCGCTAAATCGGAAGCAGCGCATTTAGACTGAGGGATCCCGGCCATGCCCAGTTTTCTCAACCCCATCGCCGCTGCCATTGCCGCCGCTGTCGCGGTACCTCTTCTTCTCGTGCTCTACTTCCTCAAGCTCCGCCGCCGCGAGTTGGATGTCTCCTCGACGCTGCTCTGGCGCAAGGCCATTCAGGACTTGCAGGTCAATGCCCCGTTTCAGCGGCTGCGGCGCAACCTGCTCCTGCTTCTGCAACTGCTCCTGTTGGCAGCCCTCATTTTCGCGCTCTCCCGGCCCGTCGTGAACCACACGGCGTCGGCCGGCAAGCTCTCGGTCATCCTCATCGACCGGTCCGCCTCCATGTCGGCCACCGACATGGCCGGCGGCAAATCGCGCCTCGACGAGGCCAAGAAGAAAGCACGCGAACTGGTCGACTCGCTCTCGCGCGGGGCCATGGCCATGGTCATCGCCTTCGACGACGGAGCCGATGTGGTCCAGGCGTTCACCACCGACCCCGCGTTACTGAAGAACGACATCGATTCGATCCAGCCGACACAGCGCGGTTCGACGCTCAAGACCGCCTACCAGCTTGCCGAAGCCAAGTCGCTGGCGTTCTTCGGCGACCAGCTCCGCACCGAGAAAGAAGGCCCGGAGATCTGGCTCTACTCCGATGGCCGAATTGGTGACCGCGACGCCCTGGCGCTGAAATCCGCGCGCCTGCGCGAGATGGTGGTCATCGGCTCGGAAAAGGCGGCCAACATCGGCATCGTGGCCCTGGCCGCCAAACGCAACTTCGACCGGCCCAACGAATTGCAGGTGTTTGCCCGCCTGGTCAACTACGGACCGGAGATCGCCGACACCGCCATTCAGCTCAGTGTCGACGGCTCGATAACGCCCGGCGGCGTGCGCCGCGGCGTCCGCCTGCTGCCCGAGCGCTGGAGCGAGAAGGAACGCAAGGAGGCGGAGAAACTGGACCGCACCATCGGCAACGGCGGCGTCGAGTTCAACATCGACCTGCCGCGCGGCGCCGTCGTGAAGGTCGAACTGAAGGAACTGAAGGATGATGTGCTGCTGGCCGACGACTCTGCCCAGATCGTCGTGCCGCCGCCGCGATCGTTGAATGTGCTGCTGGTCTCGCGCAAGGGCAATTTCTGGCTCGAGCGGTTCGTGCAGAGCGCCGGCCTGCGCAATCCGGGGCAGATCCTTCCTACTGTGTACGAAGAGAAGATGAAGGATGCCCAGGCCCTGGCCCGCGAGTACGACGTCATCATCTTCGACCGCTACCAGCCCAAGGGCCTGCCCCCGGCCGGCAACTTTGTCTTTTTCAACGCCGTCCCGCCGTTCAGCAAGCTCAAGGTTGTCGAAGACGCCCAGGGCGTCGTCACCCTCAAGGACCAGGCGGTGCTCGACTGGGACCGCACCCATCCGCTGCTGAAGAACCTCAACCTTCGTTTTGACTGCCTGGAGACGATGAAGCTCGACGTGCCCGTCGAGGCCCAGACTCTAATTGAAGGCAAACGTGGGCCGCTGCTGGTGCTCTATCGTGAAGGGCGCCATACGCATCTGGTGTTGCCGTTTGACGTGCAGGAGACAAACTGGCCGACCAAGCCGAGTTTCCCGGTGTTCCTGGACAACTGCCTGCAGTTCCTGGCGCTGGGATCGGACATGGACGTGCGCCAATCCTACCGGCCAGGCGCGGCCATCCGCATTCCCCGCTTCGCGCTTCAGGCCGCCGGGGCCAACCTCAAGAGCATCCGCCTCACGGGTCCGGGCGACTTCTCGCCGGTTGAGGTTCCCATCCCCGAGGCCGGCGACTTTGCCCTGCCCGCCTTGCCGAAGATCGGCGTCTACACGCTTGATCCGCCCGTGCCACAATATGAAAAGATTGCCGTCAACCTGCTGGATGAGAACGAAAGCGATGTCCTCCCGATAAACAAGGCGCCGGGTGGCGGTAACGGCGGCGTCGAGATCGTCCAGGCGGGGGTTGCGGGCAAGTCGCGCATGGAACTCTGGTGGTGGCTCGTGGCCGCCGGGGCGATTCCGTTGTGCCTGATCGAGTGGTACGTGTACACCCGCCGGGTTCACCTGTGATGTGTCGGTAGGGTGGCTTCGCCGAAGCCGCCGTTTTTAGGGGCGCACACGGACCGCGCTGCGCGCGGTCCCCACCAAAGCCAGTGACAAATCGCGCGCGTTGGGCCACAATGCGTGAATATGTCCAACGAATCGCATGAAGCAGATTATCAGCGCGTCGCCGCCCCCACCGGGCCGCGACGCTACCTCGGCAATTCCTCCATCGAGATCATCAACGCGCCTCCGCGACGCCGGCCGCCGGGGCATGTGGTATTTGATTTCGACGGCACGCTGAGTGTCATCCGCGAGGGCTGGCCGGAAGTCATGGTGCCGATGATGGTCGAGGCGCTGAGCGCCACGGGCACGCGCGAATCCAGCGACGAGCTCTACAAGATTGCCCACGGCTTTGTGATGGAACTCAACGGCAAGCAGACCATTTATCAGATGATCCGCCTGAGCGAGGAAATACGCGCCCGCGGCGGCCGGCCGGAGGATCCGCAGGTCTACAAGCAGCGATACCACGACCGGCTGATGCAGCGCATCGAGTCGCGACATCAGCGGCTGCGTGACGGCAAGGCCAAGCCGCAGGACATGCTCGTGCCGCATTCGCTGGAGCTGCTGGCAGCGTTGCAGGCGCGTGGGGCGCAGCTTTATCTGGCCTCGGGAACGGACCTGGACTACGTGCGAGCCGAAGCCAGCCTGCTGGGGCTGGATCGCTTCTTCGGGAAGCACATCTACGGCGCCCTGGCCGACTACAAGGCCTTCTCCAAGGCCATGGTCATCCAGCGCATCCTTTCTGACCACCAGATCGACGGCGAACTGCTGCTGGGATTTGGCGACGGTTACGTGGAGATCCAGAACATCAAGTCCGCCGGCGGCATCGCGGTGGCCGTCGCCTCCGATGAAGCCGGCCGCTCGGGCAAGCCCGACGAATGGAAGCGCGACCGGCTGGTCGGCGCTGGTGCGGACCTGGTGATTCCCGATTACCAGGATCAGGCGGCGCTTCTGGCGTGGCTTTGGAATGAGGGCTGATACACCGATGAAATTTGAAATTTGAAATCTCAAATTTGAAATTTGAGATCTGAGATCTGAAACTTGAGTTCTCCGATCCGACACACAAGGAATCCCCATGTCTCACGCGAAGTTCGACCGTTCGCGCTTGTGGCTCAAGCCGCTTTCCGAGCGAGTCCACGACATCGATCGATCCGTCTTCATCCGACCGGCCTCGCCGCGTATTCCGTTTATGCACCCGGCCTTGCCGCAGATCGCCCAGGCGATTGTCGCCGCCGGAAAGAATCACCGGTCGATCATGTTCTGCTGCGGCGCGCATGTGCTTCGCCGCGGCAACGGGCCACTGCTGATCGACCTCATGGAGCGCGGCTTGCTGACGCACCTGGCCCTGAACGGCGCCGGGGCCATCCACGATTTCGAGCTGGCCATGATCGGGCAGACTTGTGAGTCGGTTCCCCGTTATGTCCGCTCGGGCGAGTTCGGGCTCTGGACCGACACCGGCCGCTTCAATGAGGCCTCGGCCGTCGCCGCGAAGCTGGATATCGGCCTGGGCGAAGCGATCGGCAAGATGATCAACGAGGAAAAGTTCCCGCACCGGGACACCTCGGTCCTGGCGGCGGCCCAGCGGCTGGGCGTGCCGGCCACCGTGCATGTGGCTTTCGGCCAGGACATCGTCCACGAGCATCCGAATTTCGATGCGGCGGCGACGGGTATCGCCACTTACAACGATTTCCTCGTCTACACCGACTCCATCATGGGGCTGGAAGGCGGCGTCTTCCTGAACGCCGGATCCGCCGTCATGGGGCCGGAGGTCTATCTGAAAGCCCTGACCATGGCGCGCAATGTTGCGCATCAGACCGGACAGGTCATCGCCCACTTCACCACGGCCGTCTTTGACCTGCTGCCGCTCGGCGAGGAAACCGGCAAGGAAGCGCCCAAGTCCGATCCGCGTTACTACTTCCGCCCGTATAAGACGATCCTCGTTCGCACGGTCGCCGATGGCGGCGTCAGCCATTACGTCCAGGGCGACCACAATCAGACCATTCCGGCGCTATACGACCAGATCATCCAGAGAATCTCATGAACACCATCGCTCCCATGTCTCCAGCCCGGCTGGAAGAACTGATCCGCCGCTTTGCCGGCGCCCGCATCGCGGTCGTTGGCGACTTCTTTCTCGACAAATACATGGAAGTCGACTCGGCGCTCGCCGAGCCGAGCCTGGAGACTGACAAAGTGGCCCACCAGGTGGTTTCCATCCGCCACAGCCCCGGCGCGGCCGGGACGGTCGTCTGCAATCTCGCGGCGCTGGGATGCAAGACCCTGCACGGCGTCGGAATCACCGGCGACGATGGCGAGTCGTACGATCTGCGCAAGGGCCTGGCCCGCCTGGGCTGTTCCGACGAGCATCTGCACATGGCGCCCGGGCGTTTTACGCCGACCTATCTGAAGCCGCGCGATCGCGCCGACGCCACGCTGGCCGGCGAACACAGCCGCTATGACACCAAGAATCGGACGCCCACGCCGCCGGATCTGCAGCGCAAGGTCCTGGATTCACTTGCGTCACTGCTGCCGCAAGTCGATGCAGTGATTGTGTTGGATCAGGTGGAGGAGGCGGACTGCGGAGTGATTACGGCCGCGGTTACGCCGGCGATCTCGCAACTGGCCGCGGCCAACCCGCGGGTGATCTTCTGGGCCGACAGCCGCCGGTTCATCCGCCGGTTTCGCAACGTGATCATCAAGCCCAACCAGTTCGAGATCATGGGTATTGCCGCGCCCCGGCCAACGGATGTCGTCGACCTCGCGGATCTGGCGGCCGCCGTTGCCCAGGTGCGTCGCGAGAACAATGCCCCCGTCTGCTGCACGCGCGGCCCGGCGGGAATCATCGTCTCCGATCCCGTGCCGACACTCGTTCCCGGCGTGCGCGTCCCCGGACCGTTTGACACCACCGGCGCCGGCGACTCGGCCACGGCCGGCTGTGTGCTGGCGCTCTGCGCCGGCGCCAGTCTCTCCGAGGCCGCCCTGGTGGGAAATCTGGTCGCGTCGATCACGGTGCAGCAGCTTGCCACCACAGGCACGGCCCGGCCGGACCAGCTTGCGGAGCGGCTGGGCCTGTGGCTCGGGCAACGCTAATTCGTGGAGCGCGGATCCATCGTATTCAAGGTGCTTTGGGTTGTAGTTGTCGGTATGCAAGGAGCTATCAATGACAGAGACCAACTTGCGCGATTCCGGGCAGCCAACTCGGTTTGAGGGCATTAATGGGCACGCCGTTGGATGTGCCGGAATCGCCCGATTGGCGACGCTGGCGCGACTCGTGTGCGCTCTGATCGTGGGGACGTGCGCCCTGTCGGCTGCGGCCGGTGAGGCGGCGAAAGAGACTGCGGGCCGATGGGCCGAGATGCAGCAT
>JANYKD010000571.1 GCA_025361735.1 Phycisphaerales bacterium | reverse complement strand
GTTCACAACAACCGTCGTGTGGTCGAGCGAGGGATAGGCAACACGCAAGAGCATCGCTATGTGAGTTGATTCGTAATCGTCTATAGCCACTCCGAAGCTGAAGTCGCTGGTCCACAGTGCTGGTATTACGGCAAGCGTGTTTTGAATTAGAGAAAGCCAACTCGCGTGCTCGAATTGGTTCTTGTACGCAATTTTCGAGTGAACGGTGTTATACGGCGGGTCGATATACACGGACTGGATTTGCCCCCGGAACCGCTCCTCTAGCAGGTTAAGTGCCTGGAAGTTCTCGGAGTGGATCAGCAGCCCTGTCGTAGCGTCGTCGAGCGTGTGTTGTCCGGCGAGGACTGTGTCACTCGCCAGCAATTCAGTCGTAAACGCGGGGAAGTCGGCCTGGAAACGCCCCGTATCCACCACCAACTTGTCATTGGCGTCAAGGTACTCCCGCGTGCCCCATTTCGGGCCGCTGATGAGCGTCGGATCGCCGTCGGCGGGTCTGAAGCCGAGGGTTTCCCACTCGGACCACTGCTTGGGGTTGGCCGCCACAATCTCGCGCAGGTTCACGGGAATCCGGTCCACCGTCACCAGCCAGTTAGTCTCCAGCGCCAACTTCTTCTTGAGCCACATCTTCTTCTGGAAGTTCTCAATGGCGGCCAGGAAGTCGATCACCGGCAAGGCGACAGCGCGGATCGCCTTGACCTTCCCCTGCACCTTGGCCAGTTGGTCGGCGGGTAGCGTTTCCAGGTCGTCAAGGCGCATCACATCATTCTTAATGTAGAAATCCAGTTCGCGCTTCAGGAAGCCGTCCAGGTCCTTGTGGATGAAATAGTCGAAGGTGTTGCGGGCGGCGAAATCGTCCAAGTGCTTGCCCAAGATGGTGCGGGCGGGCTTGGTATCGGTCGCCGAAAGTGCGGTTACGATCGGCTTCCACGCCGCCGGCGTGGCCGTCAAGGCACGCTGCTCGGCGTCGGCGCAGAACTGTTCACGTTCGTCTCCCTTTGTCCGACTGACAGCGGCGTCGTACTTGCCGCCGAAGATACGCGTCCTTTCCACAGCGGCCTGCTTTTCGGCCTCGGTGGGAAGGCGGAACTGGAACCGCAGGGATAACTCGCCGCCGGCCTCCTCGACCGGCTTCGCGGCGTCCAGGATGTAGCGCCGTTTGGCGTCGTCGGGTTCCTTGTTGTTGTTCGTCTCCGCCGTGGCCTCGACCAGTTTGAAGCGGATGGTCTTGCCGCCGGTCCTGAAGCGGTAATCCTTGTGCCACTCGCCGCTCTTGATGTAGTACTGGTCCTTGTTGGCCCAGTGGAGGGTGACTTCTTCACCTCCGTAGGGGATGGCGTAGACGTCACCTTTGTAGCGGCGTTTGGAGATGAAGTCACCTTCATCGTAGTAGCGGGAGAAGAAGGCGAGCAAGTGGTTGTAGATGTCCGCTTCCAACTCGGCGGCGGAAGCGCCGCCTGCGGCTTCGAGCTTGGCCTTCAACTCCTTGACCTTGGGCAGCGTGTCCGGATCGGCCCCGAGGGATTGGGCCTGCTGGATGGCTTTATCGAGTTCAGCTCGCACCTGTTCGGTGGTGCCAGCGCCGTGGGCGGCGAGGGTGTCGCGCACCACGTCCTTGAGCTGGCGGTCGAGGAAGTCGGTGACTTCTTTGTTCTTGGCCGCCATGATGCGGTAGATACCGAAGTCCAGATCGGACTTGTCCAACTCAAAAAGCTCGCGGAGCTTGGCTTTTAGGTCGGCGTACTTGCTGTCGCTGATCGCTGTAGGCATTACGTTCAATCCTCGAATCTTCAGACCGCCTCAAAGCGGATGTTAAAGAGCGTTTCTCGCGAGTGCCGCTGCTGACACCGCCCCTGGAGCTGACGAAGCAGCGCCTGGCGTTCCTGCTCCACCTTGTCCTCCACATCATCAATGTTGCGCCGGGCGCGACGGCGCTGGGCTTCCAGTTGGTTAATCTGCTCCAGCGCCGCCTGCTGGGCCTGGACCGTCTCGGCCAGATCGGTCTGGCGACGGGCGGCTCGCAGCTCGCGGCGAAGGGTGTCCAGTTCCTGCTCGGCGGCGGCGATCTTGTCGTCGGCCCATTGATTGACTTGATTCTGCACCTGCCGGAAGCGTGCGTTCCCAGCCTCGCCAGCGCGGGTGAGGGTGGCGCTGGCCAGGCGCTGGGCGTCCATGTCGATCCGAGCAGCGGGCGCTGCGTCGATGCCGACTTCGCCGAGAACGGTTCCGGATACGTCGAGCAATCGCTGTGAGCGTTCCTGATCGATGTTCTCGCCCGCGTCGGTGATGGCGGTCAGCAGCAGGAACTCCTCGCGGCTGTCGCTGTCGAGGGTCAGCTTGTCGAGGCGCAGCCAGCCGCGTTCGCCAACCAGAGACTGAAGCATGCTGATTTTCCGCCCGTGATTGGAAATGTCGAAGCGCACAGTTGCTACGGGTAGGGCCACGGCCTTGGCCTTGTTGAGCAGCCATTGGCCCAGCGGGCTGGAAAGGCGGAGCAGGTGCGCTTCCGTGGCGGCGTAGTCGGCGTCACTGCGGACGGCAGAGATCAGGCGATAGCGCCCACGCGCGATGGCCGAATCGGGTGGATCGGGAAGCTCAAGGGAATACGTCTGGTCGTCGAACGCGGCCACGCCATTGAGGCCCCAATGGGCAAGCATCCAGAATCGTTCGCCAACGCGGTCGAGGGCGATCTGTGCGTCATGCCCACGGATTCGGAGACGCTCATGAACATCGGCGTCGAAGTGTTCAAAGAGTTGCTGCCGGGCTTCGGTCATCTTCTGTGAGATGGTGCTTTCCAATTCGCGTTGGAGAGCATCGAACGCCGCTTCGATTTCCTGATCGGTTCGGCACGTCTTGAGGATGGCCATGACGCGCTTCTCGAAGTCAACGCCTTCCTCGATCGCGCCGAGCACTTCGTCGCTGGCCCCGAACAAGCCGTCGAAGAGGCTGAACTTCTGCTGGAGCAAATCCTGCACGCGACGGTCGGCGATGTTGTCCTGCGAGAGAAAGTTGACGACCACGACGTCATGTTGCTGGCCATAGCGATGGCAGCGACCGATGCGCTGTTCGATCCGCTGCGGGTTCCAGGGCAGATCGTAGTTAACGACCAGGGAGCAGAACTGGAGGTTGACGCCCTCGGCGGCGGCCTCGGTCGCCAACAGAATGTCGGCGTGCTCGCGGAATTCCTCAATTAAGGCCGAACGAATATCCACGGCCTTGGAGCCGGCGAGCTTGTCGGTGCCGGCATGGCGAGTCATGAATCGGTCATACGCCTGGTTGGCGCTGGGGTGGGTATTGGAGCCGTTGAACGTGACAACCTGCCCGGCGTAGCCATTGGCCTCCAGGTAGCCGGCCAGGAAGGCCTGCGTCTTACGACTCTCCGTGAAGATCAGCGCCTTGCGCGCTGCGCCCAATGTTGCCATGCGGGCAAATGCGGCGTCCAGTGCCTTGAGCAGCGCCTGCGATTTGCTGTCGCTGCCGATCTTCTCGGCGCGGGCGATCAGGGAGTCAATCTGGGCCAACTCGGCGGCCAGGAGTCTTCCCTGCACCGGGGGATGCGCTTCGTCCTCGTCGCCATCGAGACCCTCAATCTGTTCGACAAGGTCATCGAGGTCCAAATCGTCGTCCGCGCCCAGTTGCTCCAAAAGCTCTTCTTCTCCCGCAGGCAACCCGTCTCGGAGCGTGATCAAGCGTTGCCGCATCGTGCGCAGCGTGCTGGCCAGCGCCTGCGGCGAGGAAGCAAGTGTCTTGAAGAGGATCATCTCGATCAGTTGTCGTTGCCGCTGGGGAAACGCGAAGCTGATCTCCCGCGTCATGAAGTCCATGACGTCCTGATGCAGGGACTTCTCCTCGTCGGTCTGAGCGAACGGATGCGTCATCGCATGACGCTCCCGATAGTTCACGTAGGGGCAGTCCTTACGCAGCGTGCGCTTGCAGACTTCGCTCAAGCGGGAGCGAAGCCCGGCCAGATCGCCGCCGGCGTTGCAGTAACGGCTTTGGAAGGCGCTCTTGTCGCCGAACAGGTGGTCGTCGATGAGCCATCCCAAGCCGTAAAGCTCCAGCAGGTTATTCTGTAGCGGGGTGGCCGTCAGCAGCAGCTTTTGGCGCAACTCGAAGGCCCAGCGCACCGCCTGGCCGCCCTTTCGGCTGGGCTGGTAGGCGTTTCGGAGCTTGTGAGCTTCGTCGAAGACAACCAGGTCGAACGGAATCGCGCGCAGGTCATCCTTCATACGAGCCGCGAACCCGTAGGAGATCACGACGATTTTGTCGCTGTCGAGCGGGTTGGGGTTGCCTTGCTTTCGGAGATTGCGCCAGACCTTCCGGTCCATCACGAGCGCTGGCAGATTGAATTTATCGACGAGTTCGCTCTGCCACTGCTTACGGATGTGCGCGGGCACCACGACCAGGAGCTTGCGGCGACGTTCGGCCCATTTCTGACAGAGCACCAGCCCGGCCTCGATGGTTTTTCCCAGGCCAACCTCGTCTGCCAGAAGCACGCCCTTCTGAAGTGGATTGGAGATGGCGAAGAGCGCGGCCTCCACTTGATGCGGGTTCAAATCGACCTTGGAATCAAAGAGGGTGGTGCTCAGGCGATCCAACTCCCCGATCACACCGAGGCGGGTCAGTTCGTGGGCGAAGTAGCAGGCTTGATGCGGAGCGATGTGGATCACTTCTTCCCCCTGTTGCTGCAAAGCCACTGGTCAATGACCGTCCGATGAAACCGCCAATGCCGTCCAACCTTCTGGCCCGGCACCTTGCCCTCGGCGCACAGCTTGTAGAGCGTGGACGTCGAGAGCTTCAGGTACTTCGCCAGGTCGTCAATGGTCATCACCATGTCATGCGTCTGCTTGGCCATCTAATTTCCATCTGCGCGGAGGAAGGGAAAAAGCCGCCCCCTCGGCCTCGCGGGCAATGGGACGCTATTTCACAGTTGTTCGCGGTTGGTGTCAATCCACCAAGGGCAGCTGCGGCACCGAATTTGCGCGGAGGGCAGGGCATCGACTGACCCTATGTCGTCAGTCGCCGCAGCAGGATGTGGAGTGGAAGGCGTGCAGCAGGCGCGAAGCCTCGGGAATGTTGGGGGGATAGGTGGGCGCGACCAGATGTTGAACTGGTCCCGTTCGCAGCGCCGCCAGCACGCCGATGATCGTGTCGGCCACGCGATCTGTGGCGAAAGTGCCGGCGGCAGCGTGGCGGACTTTGTCGCGCTGTAGCGCCATCGCCGAGGTCAGCGCTTGGACGAAGGCATGAAGCGCGATCTGGTCCCCGTCGCTCGTGATGGAAGATCGCCCCGGCGGCAGACGATCCACGAGCATCCCCGTCACACCGTGCTGGACGAACGCCGCGCCGGTGCGGACACCCACGACCGGG
This sequence comes from Phycisphaerales bacterium, assembly GCA_025361735.1. Lineage (GTDB taxonomy): Bacteria > Planctomycetota > Phycisphaerae > Tepidisphaerales > Tepidisphaeraceae > JANYKD01. The sequence goes on along the minus strand of JANYKD010000571.1, from coordinate 6,390 downwards.
CACCCGGCCAAGAGGATTTCCTGTAGCGCCAGCGGCCCGTGATCGTCGTCGGCGAGGTAGGCGCAGGCGCGGGATTTTCGCGCCGCGTCGTACAACTGCTCGCGGCGGTATTGGCCATAATGAATCTTGATGTGGCGCGGGAACAGTTCCGCCAGATGTTCGAGCAGGCCTGGGCGATGGCCGTTCTTGGCGTAGATGAGCAGGTCATACTCGTCCGGCAGCGGTTCGCCGGGCCAGGGGTCAATGGGATACGGCCAGAGATGGATCGGTGCGGTATTGGCCGGCCCGCGATGCTTGGCGATCAAGTCCCGATACCACTCGCTGTGGCAGAACATCGCGCGGCAGTTCCTGGCGTCGAGCAGGGCGCATTCCTCAAAGTCGATCCGGGGCGAGCCGGAGAAGGTGAACAGCATGTTCGGCCCCTGCACGAACGGCATCCCTTCCGAATCCCACCACGCCGCGTAGCGCCGGTCATCCCAGTGCCAGAACCACGGCAACGCGCCCTTGCTGGCGGGGAGCGGCTTGATCGACAACCAGTCCAAACCGTCGGCGATCCGCTTCTGCAGCGCCTTCTGAAGCGCGTACATCCCGTTGCTCGGCCCATCGCCGCCGGGCGCGTTGATCGGGCCGATGAGTTCCACGGGCATCCCGCCATCCCGCGCGGCAATGTGTGCGCCAAAAGCGTAGCGCCGGATCACCGGCAGCGCCGAGTAATCGCGTGGCCAGCCGATGGTGAATGTTGCCTTTGCATCTGCGCTTGGCGTCGCCAACTCCCGATACCCCTGGTCCCCCATGTAACTGAGGTGGTAGCTGCCGTTCTCGACCCGGTAGATGTAGAACGGCGGCGCGAACGTGGCGGGATCGCATTGCGTGATTCCCGCCGCCTTCAGTCGCCCGGCCAGTTCCTGGTCTTCCCCGTTGTCGATCGCGCCGTAGCCGCGCACGCGGTAGAACGCCTCCCTGCGGAAGGCCCACCCTCCGTGGAACAGGCCGTGGGTGTCGTGTTCCTTGAGCTTGTCGGCCTCTTCGATCAGCACCAGGCTCGGCCGCGACCATTCCGCGCGCCCCAGCGCCAACGCACATGCCTTGAACCAGTGCGGGAGGTAGATGTCGTCATCATCGGCAACGAGGAACCCATCCACATCCGGCGCGGCCAGGGCGGCGCAGGCGTTGCGTTTCTCGCCCAGGGAATGGAACCGCCGGGGCACCGAGATCAGCCGCCATCCATCTCCCTCTTGATTCGCGTACTGGCCGGCGTCGTCGAGGATGATCAGCTCACGCAGTTCCTTGGGATAGTCCTGACGCAGGAACGATTCGATGAGTTGGCCGAGCGTGCCGGGCCGAAGATAGGTGCAACAGAGCGCGGCGAGTTTCATGCGGCGGCCCTCGCAGTCGTGGGAAATGACTCGAACAGCCGCTTCCAGCCCGCCCAGATCGCGTCGGGGTTCACCAGATCATTCACCAGCCGATCATGGGCGGCGTGGATGATCTTCATCCGGAGGGCTTCATCATGCGCCAGCATGGCCGTGTAGTGGGCCAGATCGCAGTCATCGTCACCGAGGAACCCGGTGACGCCATGCTCGATCATCTCCCGCCATCCCCACAGATTCTGGGCCACGACCGGCACACCGCACGCCATCGCTTCCAGGCCGGCGCGGGGCCAGTTCTCCCGAGCGCCCCCGTTGACGGGGAGCGTGCAATGCAATCGGGCGAAGAACTGCTGGGGCGTGATCGCCATCGGGCGCAGGCAATCCGCCGATTCCGGGGGCGTGCCCAGCTTGGCGTGGGTGCGTTCATCCATGCCGAGCATGAGTGCGCGCAGGTTGGCGTATTGAATCCGCTGGTAGATCGGCCAGGTGTTGCTGGACCATTTATCCTGATCGGGCCGGGCGGCGCGGCCGACGACAAACGTCTCACCCTTGGCGTGGGGGCGGGGGTTGAATTCCCACTCGTTCAGGTCGAACGCGCCCCGGATCAGATGGCCGGAGGAAGGGTTGTATCCGCACTGGGCCAACTGCGGCTCGATCTGCTCGCGCTGGAACTGGCTCTGGTAGACCATCGCATCGGCAGGACCGTGTTCGGCGAAGAGCCGCTTCTCGTGGTCGAATAGGAACGTCATGCAATTGAGCCAGACCAGCGGACACCCCAGCGCCCGCAGGCGCGGGGCGACGCCGATGAACTGATCGTTACAGAACCCAACTGCCGGGCAGCCAGGCAACTCGCGGACGCGCTCGATCTCCTCGGGCTTGACCTCATGGGTGACACAGCCCAACTCATCGAGGCGCGCGCGCCAGCGCGGGTCCGCGTACCAGGTGGGGATCAAGTGGACGTCCAGACCGAAGCGCCGCCAGATCTTGATGGTGTGCCAGGCCTCGGTGTTGGCACCGCCCATTTCGCCGGGATAGCCGATTAGAAAGACGCGCATGACTGAATGCTCCAATCAATGAGAGGACGAACCACCGCTGCTGCTGCTGGATGAAGTGGATGGGCTGGTCGGCCCACCGCTGGAAGTCACACCCGAAGATGATGGCGGCGTGCCGCTGCTAGATGATGAAGAGGCCGTGGAAGGCGCGCTGCTGGATGACGATGACATTGAGACTCCTGAAGAAGAGGAAGAAGAACCGCTGGACGAACTGCTGCCCGGCGGCGGGTTGCCCGAAGACGAGCTCGAAGGCCCGCTGCTCGACGGCGCTGACGAACTTCCGCTGGAAGAACCCGATGAAGATGGGCCGGAGGACGACGGCGCGGAGGAGGACGGGCCGGATGACGATGAGCCGGAGGACGACTGCCCGGAGGATGATGGTCCCGAAGATGATGGACCTGAAGACGATGGCGCGGAGGAGGATTGTCCCGATGAGGACTGGCCGCTGGAGGATGGCGCGGAGGAACTGCTGCCGGATGATGAGGATGATCCGCTGCTGGAGCTTCCCGAGCAGCATTTACAGCAACCCGCCTGGTGGTCCTGCGTCCACGCGCCGGTCTCCTTGACCAGCGCCCCGCCCACCAGGCGAATGGTGACGGTGCGGAAGTAGACGTATGTCTTGCCGTCCTCACAGCGGACATCCGTTTCGGTGACGGTAACGCCGCCGCTTCCCGATGAACCACTGCCCGAAGAACTGCTGCCGGATGAACTGGGGGCGGAGGATGAGCCGGAAGACGAACCCGACGACGAGCCGGACGACGAGGATGATTTCCCCGAGGAACTGCTGGACGAACTTCCCGACCCGCTGCTGCTGGGTTCGCAGCAACCTTCGCCCAGCGCCAGAACTTCCCACTTGCAGCTATCCGCATAATGCTTGGCCACGCCGTAAGTGCCGGCGGGCACGTAGTTGGGCTTCTCGCAGGTGCAAGTTCCGCTGGACGATCCCTGGCAGGGACAGATCTTGGGACAGACCACACCCACCGAGTCGAAGACGGTGAACGTCAGATCGACCGGGCACCACTTGCCGCCCTGGTACAGCACCAGCCGCGCCAGCGCCGAGCCACAGCGGTACAGGGGCGTGATCAACCGGAATCGCCAGTGATCCTCGTAGGTTCCCAGCACCTGCCAGCGCCCATCCTGCTCGTTGAAGTGACACCAGACCCAATCCCCACAGCCGAACTTGGCGGGGAACAAACCCGTGCGCTTGTGCAGATCGATCACGGCGGCGCGCTGGTCGGGCGGATACCCCACCACATGCCAGACCGTCTGGGGCGGCTCGCTGGAGGTGGGCGAGTAGGTGCAATAGTCGGTGAAGAAGTAGACCGGGCGGCAGTTGTCCATTTTCGCCCAGCCGTCCGGCTCGCCGGTCATCCAAGCGCTGACCTCTCCAGAAGAACCCGATGAAGAGGACGTGCCGCACCCGGTGCCTGGAACCCAGGTGCCGTTGAGCTCGAAGATGGCGAACTTCGGGCGATCCCCCAGGCGCACCACGGCCCACTTGATTCCCAGGCCAGCTTCTTTCCACAGAATCCGTGTTGATCCCCACGGGACAGTCTTCAGCCGGTCGCACTGGCCCTCATCAATGTCGGCGAAACGGTCGGTCTCGGTCACCACCCGCACCCGCGCCACGGTGACTCCGGCGACGATGGAGTGGCCGATCCCATCGGGATCGAGCGGTTCTTGCAGGATGACGAACTTCCCGACGTGCTTGTCCTGCGGCACCACGCCTTTGAGCGCCACCTGGTTCTTGAACTCATCGAGGTTCGCGGCCGGGGTGATGATCGGATCGTCGATCCCCATGACGTGGAACCGCGCGCGATTCCCGCCGGTCTTGTTCTTGGCCAGGATGATTCCCGCCGAGCGGTGGGCGCGGCTGGCGTCGGACTCATTGCCCGTCTGGTGCTTCTGCACCCAGCGCGTGGCATCGACGAAGGCGTTGTACGCCGCCGCCGGAACGCGGAGCTTCTCGTGGGCGCGAACTTTCTGGAGCGGGTCGGCCATTACAGTCCCAGCCCTCCAAAGCCACCAAGGTCGTAGACCTTCTCGACGTAGGCGGCGATGGGCCGCTTGACCAGCACGTTGGCGGCGTTGTCATCCACGTCCGCGTAACGCACCCAGAGGTATTCCCAGCCCTTCTTGTCGATCCCGACAATGTCGCCGACGGTCAGCCCGGTGACGTTGGGGCTGGCGGCGAAGTCATAGGAGATTTCGATGTTGCCATCCGAGCGCGGCTCGCCAATCTTGGCCCCGTTGAACAGGCACTCGCATTCATCCAGCGAGATCGTCATCCCGGTAACCGTGTCGCTCACCGAGAACGTGCCGGAGTTGACTTTGCCGGTCAGGTCGTACAGCGCCCCCAAGTCCGGCAGGCCCGCGGGCGCGAATACCTTCGTGGCCGTGAACTTGAAGACCGGCAGGATGATGTCCACGCCCTCGACGTTGTCGTGGGTGACGCCGATCGCGCCCTTGAAGTCGGGCGGGGTCTTGCCGGGCGGGGCGTACTTATGCACGGTCTCCAGGCTCTGGGTGATGTGGGTCGTGCCGCCGGTGGTATCGACGCTCAGCTTGATCGTCCCCACATCGCTGTGGACCTCATCCTGCGGCGCGTAGCGGACGGTTCCCTCCCACAGTTCGTTGCCGACCTGCTCGACGTGCCAAGTCTTTCGGCGCAGACCGTCGTAGTTGATCGGCGTGCTGGCGACCAGCGCCCCCTTGAGCGCAACCTCATCGTCGCTGCCGCGCAGGATGAAGATGAGATCGGTCTGGGCGTTCTCGCCGCCCGTGGCCGGCCTGCTGAGGAACTTTTCGACGACGGAGATGCTCATTAATCGAACTCCGCTCCGTTCTCGCGCATCTGTTCGAGAATCTTCTTGGTGTTCCGGGCGGTGTCCTCCGAGGCCTTGGTGAGCCGGTCACTGGCCCCGCCCGCGCCGAAGCGCCGGGCCTCGGGCGCGCTGAAGGTGCCGCGCACGCCGATGGTGCGCTGCTTGGCCTGGTCCAACAGCGTGTTTAGGTTGGCGAGCTTCCCCTTGAGCGCGGGCGGGCCTTCGGGTTTCTCCGGCCCCTTGTCCTGCGCTTCCTTGTCCATGCGCTTTTTCTTGGCTTCCGCCAGCGCCGCCTGCCATTCGGCCTTGGCTTTGGCGACCTCGTCCTGGGCCGCTTTGATCTTCTGTTGGTTCTCGGAGTCGTTCTGGGCGATGGCGTCGTTGTAATCCTGGCCGATCTTGGCCAGTTCGGACTCGTGCTGCTTGCTCTCGACGCCGCGCTGGGCAGCGCGATCCGATTCGATGCGGTTCAGTTCCGCATTGCGATCCTGCTCAATCGCCTTCTGGTCGGCCTGCCCCTGCTGCTGGTTGAGCTTCTTGGCCGCGTCGACGTCCAGCGTGTCGTCGAACTTGCCCATCAGTTCCAACCAGCGGTCGGCCAGCCAGGTCTGGGTGCCTTCCCACACGCTCTGCACCGTGCTGCTGAAGTGGGTCCACGCCTTGGACAGAAACGCCGTGGTCTCGATCCAGGCGACGCAGAGCGCGTGTTGGACGATCTCCCACGCGGCTTGAACGCCATAGAACGCGCCGTAAGCGATCTTGATGAACCATGACTTGAACGCCAGCCACAGGGGTTGCAGGGCCGCGATCCCCTTCTGCCATTCCAATTTGAGGGTCAGCCAGAGAATCCTCCCGGCCAGACCGATGTCCCCGGCAGCGAGGGCGTCGGCGATCCCCTGCCACGCGGCCGTCGCATCTTCCTTCAACGCGGTGAACTTCTCGCCCAGCCAGGCCAGCGCCTTGGCCCCCATCCCGGTGCTATATAAGAGGTATACGCCGAGTGCGGCGAGGGCGGTGATGACCAGCCCGATGGGAGATACCATCCAGATCAGGATCGATCCCACCACCCCCAGCAGCCCCGAGACCTGCGTCACCACGGTCGCCAGAATCGCAAAGGCCGATCCGACCTTGGCGATCAGCGTC
>JANYKD010000569.1 GCA_025361735.1 Phycisphaerales bacterium | reverse complement strand
ATCCTCGAAGCGATCGGCACGAACTTCGAGAGCATCTTCGGAACGATGGTCTCGATTGGCAAGGAAATCAGGCCGATCTTCGCGGACGCGGGCCGGGAGATCGCGGCCATGCTGCCTATGGTCATGAACTCCCTTCCCGGCATCCTTAAGGGCATCGCATCGTTGGCCGAGATCCTGTCCGGGTTCATCATTCCGGCGTTAAGGATGGTGTCGGGGATCATTGATACCATCGGGGCGTCGCCCATCGCCATTGCGTTGCTGGCGGCCATTGGTGGGGTGGGCGGGTTTATGGTGGGCGGACCGGTAGGAGCGGCCGTGGGAGCGGGCATCGGGGCTGCGGTGGGCATCGGCGGCGCGGTGATGGCCGGGAGCCAGAGTCAGACGAACAATATCTACGTGGACCGGCCGGTGATTCGCGACGAACGGGACATCCGGCGTTTGACCGACAGCTTCGTCAACGCGCAAAAACAACAGATCAAGGAAGGATTGTAGGTAAATGGCGGCGATCCTCGCGAACATCATGAGCTGCTCGGTGGGAACTGACGAGTTCCAGGTCACCGATCTGGCATGGAAGAACGAGCCGGCGCTCAAGGATGGATTGCCGCATGGGCGGACGGTGTCGGCCAAGATTGATGGCTGGATCGACAACGACAAGCTTGGCGCTTTCACCGCTGTCTGCGGCCGCAGCGGGCAGGATGTGATCGTGCGTGGCGTGAACGGTGCGGTGCTCTACTCGCTTCCGGCGGCGCGCTGCATGAATCTGGGCCCGCACGTGGCGTACGAGCAGACGAGCATGAAGGGTGGCACGGCGGGATCGGTCAACATCGCGGTGACGATCAGCGCGCAGACGATGGCGGAGCCGAACGACATACCCGGGGGAAACCCGAACCAGGCCGATTCGCCAGGCAATGAGATTACGTACGCTATCCGCAGTGATGGATTGATCGACGTAAGTGTCAGTGGAGAGGCGAGCGGTCCGGACGCGGACGCATCGGTGGCTGCCGTGGTGGCGGATGTGCGGAATCGATACCGTTGGCCTGGTTACGTTGTGAAGTTATCGCAGACGTTGACGGGGAAGGGCGACTCGCGGAAGTTTTCGATTTCCGCTGAGCGGATGGCAATGGATCTTCCGGATGGAGGCGGGACGCGGGCGACGGAGGGTACATGCTCGGTGGGTCTCACGGTCGACGCAGAAGGCGTGCGAACGAGCACGGTGTCGTATGACGTGGTCTGTGATGGTGATCCGATGGCGCTCGAATCAAGCGTGCGGTCGGCACTGGATGGGAAGATCATCGTGTCGTCGAATGTCGAAGTGAGTGGATACAAGGAGAGGCGGCTGCGATGCTCCTATGTCGTCCTCTCCAGCGACTTCCTGGGTCCGGTGACGCAATACACGGAGTCGATCGAGATTGACTCAGGCGAGGATCCCACGGCGAGCGTGACTGAGTACGACGGCGTGGGCGTGGCTCTGGTGTACAACCAGGCGAAGGGTAACGCACGCACGTTCAAGCAGTCCGGATCGGCCGTGGGATTGCGGGCATATCCGACCCCGCCGGCGTCGAAATCGCCAACGGGGTTTGTGCTCAGTGCCCGGCCACGGATTCGGTATGAGATCGTCGACGCGATCAAGCACCGCACGACGTGGAACTACGAATTCGTGGGGACCAAGTCGATCGGGGCGGCGGAAGTGGCGGCGATCCTGGCGGTATTGTTCCGTCCGTTGAATCCGGCGTCTACGCCAGCGGTGGCGGCGGGGAGTAAATAATGGACGGCATCGGCAATAACATTGTGCTCTTCCGCGTAGGCTCCTTGGGAAAGGGGCCGACGCCGGTCAGCTATGGCGCGGTGCTGAAGCTGTGCGTGGACGGGGCGTGGAAACTGGGTTGCGGCGTGGAGCCAACGGTAAACTCAGCTCGCGTGCCCTGGACGGAGTATGATCGCCTGAACGGAGAAACGGGGCCAATCACGGGTCAGGTCGAGTTCTGGTGGACGAAGATGCCCGGAGTTGGCGTCGAGCCCGATCATGTGCTGAATAACGTGACGCTGGTGGAAGTGGAAGCATCAGAATTCGGGGCTGTCGATGCGGCCGGTCCAAGGCGGGCCGTGGAATATCGGCTGTACTTCGCGGATTCGCGGCATTGGTGGTTGCCGCCGCGTGGCGGTCACTTGTCGATGCAAGGGATCATCAACGCGCCGGGCGATCAATACCTGGCAGCGAATTCGACCCTGCTGGCTACGTTGCTGCAGGCCCTGGGAGTTTCCGAAAACAAGATAATCATCGACCAGGAGGCAGTTGACGAGCTGCCAGTGATGCGCAATCTGGAATGGCGGGCGGCGCATCCACAGGTGGAGCTCAAGAAGCTGCTCGATGAACTTGGGCTGGTGCTGGCACCGCAGGCGGATGGTGTGTCGTTTCGAGTGGACGTGGCCGGGGTGGGGCCAGTGCCGACGGTTCCTGATGAGCGCGATTTGGGCACGGTGCCACTGCCCGGGATTGACCGGCGTGGGAAGTGTGTGGTTTTTACCAGCGCTCCGATCGCGCAGATAACGACGGAGACACTGCAGGGTCCGGACCCAACCACGTTTGAGTTCGTCGGGCAAAGTGATAACGGGGAAACCTCGGAACTGGTGTGGCGCCCGCTGCGGTTGATCGGCAGTTGGGGAATTGAAGATTTTCGGGACAATTATGCCCGCTACGGCGAGAATGTGCGATCTCGATTGGTGGGTCAGGCGTACCGGTTCGTGCGATTTAACCCGCTCAAGGGATATGACCTGCATCGGCTGGTGTTCGAGAATGGGGAAGTTCGTGGTGGGGCGATCATCGTTCGCGCCAAGATCGCCCAGTATGATGATGTTGGCGTGGTGCGGAACTCGGATGAGTTTGTAGAGATTCCCGCGACGTGCATGTTCAAGGCGCAATGCCGCGACACAAAGGACAGTAGGGGCAATATCGTTGATGGGTACATCATCGGCGTGACGCCGAACTTGATCCGGGTGCAGGATGATGATGGGAAGGGAATTCTGGATCCAATCGCCAACGCGGTGGAACTGCAGTTTGGCGAGATGGAGATTCGCATCAGCTATGAATCGCTGGTGCATACCACTGGCAGCAATGTGCCGCTTGAGGATGTAAACGGGAAACTGACGACGCAGTATTTCCGCAGCGGATATATGCTGGAATCTGGTGACATTCGCAAGTTGAGTGACGCGGAGCTGGCCAACGCGCTGCTGGATCCGGACACGATCACTATTCGTGATGAGCGGGTTCTGGTTGTCGGCGGCAATGGGCCATCGACGAGGAACACGCTGGAGGGCGAGCGGGAGGCGCTGGCCTGGCGTTGGCTGCGAGGCAGTGGCGATAAGCCGACGCGACGATCAATCATCGGGTTTTTCCCGGTGGAGCTGTCGGGAGTGGTTGCGGAAATCAAATGGTCTCAGGCGGACAAGCGCACGGATTTAGAGACGAACAACTGGTATCTCCCGACGGGGTTGTGGTCGATAGGACGTATGCAGGAAGAGCGCAAGACGCTGGCCGAGAAGTTCCCCGGGCAGGCGGCTACGGCGCAGACGCGGGCCACGATCGGGGGGACGACAGCATCGCAACCATCGGTGCTACTGACGCCGATGGCAAATGGTGTCGCTCCCGCCGACTCCTCCTTCTGGGCTCGGTTGTCAGCGGTCGAGGAGCGCAGCTACTCGCACATGGACCGGGCGCAGCCGGCCCGATACAAGTTCGTGAGGCAGCAGCAGGTGGACAATCGGCTGGTCGACGTCGCCGGCGCCCTCGAGCAGAGCTGGGCGCGGCATCCGTCCGATCCGGACGGCTCGACGCTGATCGTCGGGCAGCGCGTGCTGCTGCGGCCGGGCAAAAAGGACGACAACGGAGATCGGGTGTTCTGGATCGTCGCGCCGGATGGGCCGCAACTCTTCTGGGCACGCATTGCAGCCCCGTACTCGGCCGCGACATGGGACAGCCAGGGGTACTCGTTCCAATGCGTGGTGCGCGATGGGAAGCGGTTCCTGGACAAGCCGGGGGCCGGGATCGAGACGGGATTGCGGCACCCGAGCGAGTGCCGGCGTTTGCTGCGAGATACGATCGTGATGGTGCAGGACCTGGGCGTGGATCCCGACGGCGTGCGGCTGGTGGAGATCGTGGACACGATCGAGCAGGCGGTGCTGGTGCGCGTGAACGGCAATGAAATCGGCGGGGGGAAATACGCGGGGTCGATCCTGGGGAAAATCTCGGGGACGCGTACGCTGGGGGGGCAGTATTCGCTGGCAGCGAACGACCTCGGAGACGTCGAGGGCGGCGCCGAGGATTGTTTGCTGTTCGCGGCGGTTGAGGTTGGGGCAGACGGGACCGCGTCGCGCACGCTGAGCAAGGGTGCTGTGGTCGAAGGAATCATCCAGGGGTGGGCGAGCGATGGGCGGCGGGTGGTGGTGACGGCTGGGTCGAGTGGGGTCTATCCGATCAGCGATTACTTGGGGACCGTGTATCAAACCAAGGCTTTGCACGTACCCGATCAGGATTTTGGCACGTCGTTCGACGACACGACGAAGATCTTGTCGCTCTGGTGGGCGGGCGTATCCGTTAAGAACTGCGGAGCTGACACGCTGTATATGTTTGGCAAGCATGACGCGCCACTGGTTCTGGGGCCGGGGTTGATATTCACCAATAGCACAAAGAAGCTGGAGGTGTCGATTGGCAGCACGCTGCCGTGTCTTTCGTTCGTCGCGGATGGATGCTCGCTCAAGCTGGACGCTGGCGATTACGACTGCATCAGCGAGACGTTTATCAAGTCTGGATCGCTCAGCTTTGATGGAAAGTACCTTTGCTACACGCCTGTGACCATCACCTTCATTGGGAAGACGGTGGAGGGCAGCCAGGTTTGCGTCACCCTTTGTCCGTAAAATCACCATGGCGTGCTGCTTTTGTAACCCGTGCCTGGACTGCTCATGCATCTGCATGACGCGGGCGGACGTCATGCCTGATTCGGTGACGTGCATCAGCGCCGGGGAAGAGGCTGATTTAGCCACCCTGATCGACGCCCTGGTTGCGGCCAGCAACTGGGAGGCGTGGGATTGCGATTATCCCGCCGCGGCCCAGACGGTGCTGCTGGAAGGTCCAGACCTCTCGGATCCGCCACAGCCGTGCGGGCTGTGCTGTTATCAGATGATCAGGCTTACGCCGCCATGCATCGCCCACACCGGCGAGACGCCGGTCCAGAAGCCGCAGATCCAGGTGAACATATACATGGTGGCGGCGGATCCGGATGGCGTCGACCTCTATCCTGACGATCCGAACCCGTGTGTATGGTGGATTGAGATCGATTACATCGGCGGAGTGTACTTCCGCGGCACAAAGTCTGCGAGAGACATCTCCGGAAACCTGATCGGTCCGCTCGGAACATACACGAAGTACTCGGCGGCAGGCGGCGACTCGTCCTTCGCCACTACCACGGTGGGGGCATAATGCTGGCGAGCATCTGCGATGGCTGTGAGCATCTGTCCAGGGTCGGAGGCTGGACGTGCCTCATTACGGGGCTGTGGATCATGGGCAAGCCGTGCCCGCTTCCCGCCAACGGTCCCGGCGTGGCGGCAGTGACAGGGGCGGGAAAAACATCGCTGGGGAAATCTGGCTTGACCAGCGTGCCGTGTTGCGGCGGCTCGCAGCAGGTGGAAACAAACGACGGTGTTAGGGTCGATGTCGAATGATGGTTGAGGGGGATTAGATGTTGGTTCAAAGCCGGGGCTTGTCGGCCCGGCTTTCGGTCTGCGCTCAGGTCTCGTCCAAAGTAGATGTCCAAAAATCCAATGTAGGTTGGCCGACTATA
>JANYKD010000557.1 GCA_025361735.1 Phycisphaerales bacterium | reverse complement strand
CGGTAATTCTGCGAACGCTTCATAAACTCTGTGTAATCGCTTTTTTTGCCAAGTGCCTGCGCCATTTGCGCTATGCACCAGTCATCGTAGGCGATAAACGGTCGGAGCGCGCCCATGGTATGATCTTCTGAGTCGATCGTCACTTGTTCGTTTCCAACCGAGGAACACTCTATGTATCGGATCACCACTGCAACGACACTTCTGCTTCTGGCAGCACTTTGTGGCACCGCCCTGGCCGCGGATCAGCCACTGAACACGCCGCCCGAGGGGTTCACCAATCTCTTCAACGGCAAGGACCTCACCGGCTGGCGCGGCCGCCAGGGGACGTACAGCCCGTATGCCGAGGCCAAGCTGACCAAGGAGCAGCAGGCGGCCAAACAGGAGGAGTGGAACAAGGATCGCGACAAGAACTGGTCGGTGGATGTGGCCAAGGGCGAAATCGTCTCCAATGGCAAGGGCGTACACCTGACCACCGCGAAGGACTACGGCGATTTTGAATTGTTCGTCGACTGGCTCATGGTCAGCCCCAACGGCGATTCGGGCATCTATCTGCGCAGCTATCCGCAGGTGCAGATCTGGGACCCCAGCAACGCCCGCGAGAAGGGCAACGGCGCGGACAAGGGTTCAGGCGCGCTGTGGAACAACAACAAGGACAACCCCGGCAAGTGGCCGCTCGTCTTGGCGGACAATCCCGTCGGCCGGTGGAACACGCTGCGCGTCAAGATGGTCGGCTCCAAGGTCTGGGTCTGGCTCAATGGCAAGCAGACGGTGGATGGGCAGATTCTTGACAACTATTTCGACCGGTCCAAGCCGGTGTTGCCGACCGGGCCGATCGAACTGCAGACCCACGGTTCGGAGATCCGCTTCCGCAACATCTACATTCGCGAGATTCCCGCCGGCGCGCCGGGCGAGGCTGGCGACAAAGGCCCGGGCGAGGGTTTCAAGAGCGTTTTCAACGGCAAGGATTTCGAGGGCTGGGACGGACCCGTTGATCAGTATGAGGTCAAGGACGGCGCCATCATGTGCAAGCGCGGCAAGGGCGGCACGATCTACACCAAAGAGGAATTCGGTGATTTCGAAGTCAAGCTCGAATTCAAGCTGCCCCCCGGCGGCAATAACGGGTTGGCCATCCGCTATCCCGGCAAGGGAGACACCGCCTACGTCGGCATGTGCGAATTGCAGATCCTCGACGACACGGCAGACAAGTACAAGACACTGGACCCGCGGCAATACTGCTGCTCGGTCTATGGTGTTGTTCCCGCCAAGCGCGGTTCCCTGAAGCCGGTTGGCGAGTGGAACGTCGAGCATGTCATCGTCAAGGGTTCGACGATCAAGGTCGAACTCAACGGCAACGTGGTCATCGACGCGGACGTGAGCACGGTGACGGAATACATGGCCAAGAGCAAGCACCCGGGCATCACCCGGACCAAAGGTTTCTTCGGCTTCGCCGGCCACAGCGACCCCGTGCAGTTCCGGAATATCTATATCAAGAAGCTGGACTAGCAGTTTGCGGGGTGGGAAATACCCACCCCGCAAATTTATTCACCTCGTCGGTTGGTTTCACAAGGAGCTGGCCATGTTCACCGTCCTCCAACGTGTGACCTTGGTGTTCACCGGCGTGGTCTTCGCCGTATCCCCGTTCTGCTCCGGCGCGGAACGTCCGGACGCCAAAGTCCTTGCCGACCAGATCGGGACGAACGCCGGCCTCGCCGTTCTCCTGGGCTCGCCCGATCCACAACTCGCGATCGAACTGGCCAGGGCGACGGAACTCACGATCTATGTCCAATCGGCTGACGCAGAACAAGTGCGCGCCGCACGGGCGGCCGCGGAGACGGCGGGATTGCTGGGCCAGCGGATATTTGTCGATCAGGGTACGCCTGAGCGAATCCAACTCGCGGGCAACGTCGCCGACGCCATCTTCGTCACCGATCCCGCGCTCGCGGGCAATGATGCCGGACAGGAACTGATCCGCGTTCTTCGTCCCGGCGGCAAGGCCATCGTCGGCGAGAGGCAGATCGTCAAGCCATCTGTCGCCGGCACGGATTCATGGTCGCATCCCTACCACGGGCCGGACAACAATCCGTTGTCGTCGGACCAGCTTGCCCGGGCGCCGTATACGACGCAGTTTCTCGCCGAACCGCTGTTTTCGAGTCAGCCGGAAGTCACCGTGGCCGCGGGCGGGCGGGTGTTCAAGGCGTTTGGGCACATGACATTCCGGGCCTACCAGAACGCCTCGATCAACACGCTGCTTGGCATGAGCGCCTACAACGGTGCGGTGCTGTGGAAGCGGCCGCTCAAGCCGGGGTTCATGATTCACCGCAATACGATGATCGCCACCGCGGACACGCTTTACATGGCCGACGACGAGTCGTGCAAACTGATCGATGCGGCGACGGGTCGGCTCGTCGACCAGATCATCCCGCCGGCGGATCAGGTGGACGGACCGGTGTGGAAGTGGATGGCGATTGAGAATGAGATCCTCTACGCGCTCATGGGTCCGGCCGAAGTGCAGGCCCCGGTGGCCAAGGGTACCGACAACCACATCGGCGGCTGGCCGTGGGCCATGTGGCCGGGCTACGACTACAGCGATCCCAGGACCGCCTGGGGTTTTGGCCGCTCGCTCATCGCCATCGACCTCAAGACCCGCAAGATCCTATGGAATCATCGCGAGGAGCAACCCCTGGACAGCCGCGGCGTCTGCATGAAGAACGGCCGCATCTACTTCTTCTGCCCCGGCAAATTCCTCGGCGCCATCGACACGAAAACGGGACAGGAATCCTGGAAGACGTCGGACCCCGCGCTGCTGGCCGCCATCGGTCCCAACGAGAAGGCGCAGTTCTATGTCACGGGCTTTGCCACGACGACGTACATCAAGAGCAGTGGCCAGGTTCTCATGTTCGCCGGGCCGCAGCGGTCGTCGCTTGTCGCTGTTGCGGCCGAAGATGGGAAGCTGCTGTGGCAGCGAAAAGGTGGCAACTTCCAGCTTGTGCTGCGGCCGGATGCGATCTTTGCCCTGGGCGATCAGTTTGGGAAATCGTTCAAGTTCGACTACCTGACCGGCAAGGTGCTGGGCGAGTTCGTCGGCCGCCGCGCCTGCACACGAGCCCCCGGCACGATCGACAGTGTTTTCTGCCGCGCCACGGAAGGAACGATTCGCTGGGATGTCGCGTCGAACGCGCTCCAGCACATTTCGCCCATGCGGCCGGCCTGCCACGATGGGGTCATCGTCTCGGATGGCCTGCTCTATTGGGGGCCGTGGATCTGCGGCTGCCAATTAAGTCTCGTTGGCATCATCTGCGCCACGCCCGCAGCGGATGCGACACTCCAGCCGCCGGTGGATCAGCCCAATCAACTTCAGATATTCCGCGAGGATGTGCGGCAGGTCCAGCCTTTCAACACCGCCCTGGCCGATTGGCCCGCATATCAGGGAAACAACCAGCGCACACGTTCGACGGCTGCGATTGTCCCGCAGGATGCCGTGTTGAAATGGACGTGGAAACCCGCGGCCCCCATGGTGCCGACCGCTCCGATTGCCGCCGGTGGCGCGGTCTTCGTGGCCGGTTCCGACGGTCTCGTCCGTTCGCTTGATGCCGCCAGCGGTCAACTGCGCTGGAAGGCCAGCACGGCCGGCTCGATCTTCTATCCGCCAGCCATCGACCATGGTCGGGCGTATGTCGGCTCCAACGACGGCCGGGTTTACGCGTTCGAGGCCACCACCGGCAACCCGCTCTGGCGTTTCCGCGCCGCCCCGGCCGATCGCAAGATCCCCGTCTACGGCCAACTCGCCTCCACCTGGCCTGTCGCCGGCGGTGTCATCGTCTCCGATGGCACTCTCTACGCCGCCGCGGGCATCTCCCACTTCGACGGGACACACGTCTATGCCCTCGACGCCATCACCGGCCAGAGCAAATGGCACAATGATTCCTCCGGCAAACTCGATCCCGATGTGCAGAACGGCGTAAGTCTCTGCGGCAACCTGCGGCTCGACGGCGACACGCTCTCCTTCCCCGGCGGCAATGTGTATGCGACCGCCGCCTATGACACGCGTACCGGCCAGTGCCGCAACAAGCCCGCCGGGCCCCACACCGCCAGGCGTGTGTTTCTCTGGCCGCGCTCGCTGTGGGAACCGATCCTGGCCGATGATTTCGCGACACCGGCCGGGCAGGTTCGCCTGCGACCCGCCCCCGGTGGCCGGACCATTCCCATCTCCCTGTATCCGCCGGGCGCCGACAAGCCTCTGTGGACCATATCCGTGGTGTCGTACGCCGGCTCCGCTGCCACCGCCAACGCCTTGCTCGTGCTGGCTCGCACCGTCGAGACAGACAACGGCCAGCCCGCTCCGTATCGCCTGCTGGCCCTGAAATACCGCGACGGCTCCACGCTCTGGTCGCATCCGCTTCCTGGAGTGCCGGTGCATTGGGGGTTGGCGGTTGATTCGCTGGGACGCGTGGTCGTGTCGCTGGAAGACGGACAGGTTCTTTGCTTCGCCGCTGGGAATTGATCGAGTGTGAGTCGAAGATGTGCGTGCCCGGCGGAATATCTGACGTATGTGTGTCAAAGCAATGACCATAATCTACGGGGTCACCCACCAAGAGAGTACGGTGGAGAATCCACAGTGGGAAATCATAGAGGCAGCATTGCGCTCGTTGGATGGCGAGGGCCGTGACGGTGTTTGCCTCGATGGTGTCGATGACTCGTACATGGGGATATGCGGAGGGAATGATGGCCGATACGTTGTGGCAGGTTATCTGGCGGGGGTTGGGAGCTTCATCTGCGAAAGCGGTGAAGCGGGCGGCTCCGCCATGGACGTAGCTGTTACCGGAGACTTCAACACTTACGCATCGATCAATGTCGTAACCGTTGAGACTGCGATTGCAGCAGCCAGAGCGTATTGCGAGCGTGGGGTATTGTGCGAACATCTGTTGTGGGAGACGGAGCGTCGGTCGGATAAATGATCGCGCCACCGCGAGCGACGTGCTCGTTGTGGCACTGCTACAATTTGCCCGCAATGACGAACTCCATGCCGCCGGTATTGTCCGCCGCCCGTCCCTACGCCACTTCCCGCATCACCAGTCTTTGTGCCCGTGTGCGATCCGCGAAATAGGCTTCGCCTTCCACGCGGTCGACGATCAGGACGTGATCGGCCGGCTGCGTGTCGTCGCCGACACTGATTCCGTGTTCGCGGGCCACGGGCTCAACCTCGTCGAAGAACGCCTGCCATCCGCCATGGCCGAAGCCGTACGACCGGCCGTCGCGCCACATGACCTCTTGCCCGCGCGGCTCGTAGTGGAACAACACGAAGCGGTCCTCGCCGGAGTACCCCAGTTTGCGGTCTATGCACTCTTTCAGGCATTTGCCCAACCGCAAGAAGCCGGCCGGCGCGGTTGGAGCGGCCGCGCCGTCTACGATGTGACGACACTGATCAATCAAAATCTTGATCATGGCAAGCCATCCCTCGTTGGTGTTACGGCACCGCAAGCAGTCCGACAACCCCGCGTCATCGCCGGAGCCTCATGGGCTGATCCTGGCGCTGTCTTCTTAAGCATCGGCAGAATCGCCCGGCCACATTGACGGCTGCGGTCGGGCATTTGTACGTACGAGCACGGATTTCCTGCTTTCGGATCAAGATTACCGGTCCACGCCGGTACGCCGACCTGCGGCCAAGGCGTCGTTGAAACCACGGCTTATCGAGGTAACAATCAGGGTATGCAGATACGGCTTGGTCTGATTATCGCAACCTGCGGGGTCGTCTTCGCGGCGATGCCGCTATATGCGGAGGAGATGCCGTTTGAGAAGCTGGCGAAGATCGAGCAGTTCATTCAGAATGGCCAGGACGCAGAGGCTTCGCCGAAGCTGCGCGAGCTGTTGATCGAGGCCAAGGCGCTGGTGAAGGCCGATCCGGAGAATCCGGCGAATCAGTTTTTGCTGTCCAAGGTCATCTATTACATCGGCAGCGATGACGCGGCCGCTCTTGCCGGCGCGACCAAGGCTGTGGAATTGGCGCCGCGCAATGCCGAGTATCGCATCTGGAAGGCTGCGGTTCTGATGGCGGCCAATATGCCCGACAAGGCGGTGGTCGAACTCCGGGAAGCGTGCAGCCTGGCGCCGGATCGCATTGAATATACGGCGTCGCTGGTCAGTGCCCTGGCGGCCGCCAAACAGCTTGGCGAAGCCGAGAAGGTCCTGGCCGGACTGATTCAGCGGGAGCCGAAGAACGGGCGTTGGCTGGGGATGCAGTCGGACCTGCGTTTTCAGGCCGACGATCAGGATGGTGCCGAGCAGTGCCTGCACCGGGCCGTCGAAATCGATCCGGGCTATTACAACGGCTGGTTCAACCTTGGACAGTATGCCCAAGGGCGTAACAAGCCGGCCGAAGCGCTGCCGTTGTTCCAGAAGGCGGCGGCCATCAAACCTGAGGACCTGGCGCCGCGAGCCAAGATCGTGCAGTGCCTGCAGGCGCTGGATCGCCTGCCCGAACGCGACAAGGCCCGGGAAGACGTGTTCACTGTCTACGCCGGTGGCAAGGTGCGTGAAACCGTCTTCTGTCGCGACTTGTTCGAGTCCGGCTCGAAGAGGATCACCGTGTATGAGTTCTTCGAGCCGACAGGTCTTCGTGCCGTGCGGTATTCATTCACGGTGGCCGATAAGTCCGGCCAGAAGGCGGCTGAAACTGTCAGCCTTGGTTCGTATGAGGCGATCACCATCCTGGCCCGGCAGAAGCACGAGATCGGTCCCGGCGAGCGTCTATATCACATCGATCGCTACTATCCTGGCGGCCACGCGACCTACGCCATGTTCAAGAAAGAGCCCTCGTACGACGAGGTGCGGAAGATCGTGCTGGAAATGCTCGAAGGCAAACGCGAGCCACTGGTCAGCCCGGTGCTACCGGTAAAGCCCACGAAGTGAGCGGACTGTGCGGCGTGCGACGGGGTCTGGGAGTTCCCTGGGATCCCGGCCGGTTGATTGGGTGGCATGCTACGCCGCAAACCATCGGCCACCGGCCGCTGACGTAAACAGTTATCTACCAACATGTTAGCCTAGGCAAGATCGCGCGCTTTTTAAGGCCCCCTTCCGTAGAATGGTTCCGCCAAGAACCCAAACCACG
>JANYKD010000556.1 GCA_025361735.1 Phycisphaerales bacterium | reverse complement strand
GCGTCCGCTGACGCGGACCCTACGGATATGCGCATGGTGGTTGTCGTCCCTTACGCCCGCCGTGCCCAGCGCAACTTCGCCGAACGCGACCGGGGGTTGGCGCGTTGTTCCTTTTCGCCGGCGATCAGCGGATCGGCCGAGCCGTCGTTGTATATCCCCTGATCGAATCCCGCCTTGAACGCTTTTTTCACCAGCCGGTCTTCGCCGGAATGGAAGCTGATGATGGCGGCCGTTCCGCCGGGCTTGAGTACATCGGGCAGGACATCGAGCAGCCGCTGCAGATTGGGCAGTTCGCGGTTGACGAGCATTCGCAACACCTGGAACGTCCGTGCGGCCGGATGCAGCTTGGCGCCGGCGGCCCGCTTGAGCGTGAAATTGCGCGCCTCGCAGACGATGGCCGTCAGATCGTCGGTGGTTTCGATCGGCCGGTCGGCCCGTCGCTCGACGATGCACCGGGCGATCTCGTCCGCGTCCTCCTCGTCGCCCATTTCCCGCAGCACCTCGGCCAGCTTCGCTTCCGGCATGGTATTGACCAGCGCCGCTGCCGACTGGCCGCGGGTCTGGTCCATGCGCATATCCAGCGGGCCGTCCTTGCGATAGGAGAAGCCGCGCGAAGGATCATCAATGTGCGGACTGGCGACACCCACGTCGGCCAGGATCGCGTCAACCTTGCCGATACCGCTGGCGGCCAGCAGGTTCGGCAGGGCGGCAAAGTTGCCGTGATGGAGTTCAAAGTCGGGACCGATGGCCGCGAGTTTTGTGCGGGCGATTTCCAGATTGCCCGCGTCAAAATCGCAGCCGATGAGCCGGCCGCCGGGCAAGATTCGCGACAGCAACTCAACAGAGTGTCCGCCAAGGCCGACGGTGCAGTCCACCACGATGTGTCCGGGTTCCGGGCAAAGGGCGTTGAGCACCTGGTCCATCAATACGGGAATATGTCGAGTTTGTTTTTCCACAATGAGCTGTCATACCAAGAAGCCGGGTTCAGGAGAATATCACGGGGAAGAAATGGCAGATGCAAAGTGAACAATGGAAAAGGCAAAACGAAGGAGAGCGTGCAATCGCGAATGAGGAGAAAGAATCACCCACGGAGCGAAGCTCCGTGGGTGATTGGGTGTTATTCGATGTCGGCAGGTCGCGTTTGAACGTCGGCGTTACGCCGAGAAACTCGAGCCGCAGCCGCAGGTGCTGGTGGAGTTGGGGTTCTTGAAGACGAAGCCGCGGGCCATCAACTCGTCCTTGAAGTCGATCTCGGTGCCGTTGATGTAGAGGTACGACTTCATATCGACGAGCATCTTCACGCCCTTGTCCTCCAACTCCTCGTCGGTTTCGGCCCGCTCTTCCTCAACGAGGTCGAGCATGTAGCTGAAACCCGAACAGCCGCCGCCTTTGACGCCCACGCGCAGGCGGGTGTTATCGGGGAGGCCGTTTTCCTTGATGATCTTCTTGATCTCGCCGGCTGCTGTATCGGAAAGCAAAATTGCCATGGGTAATGACTCCTTTAGTCTGAGCGATCATAGCACGGCATGGATTAAGAGTTCAAGTGCGGTACGGATTGTGCCGCCGGAGGACAAGCCATCGCGTGCAGCGGGTCCGACGCCCTTGTCGGCCAGAGCGATCGACGATCATGGATACCGGTGGGACGCCTGTGCCTTGAGATTCACTATTGATCAGTTGTTAAGCGCGGCCGCGTCCTGTTGCGCGTGGGTGGAAGCCTTGGCGATGGTCTTGACGATTTCCGACAGTCGCACGTCTCGGAGGAACCCCACAAGCCGGCCGTGCAGCGCCTTGATGGGCGCCTGGATCGGGCAGGCGCGGGAGAGTTTGCACGAATGCTTACCCTTGCATTCGCCGTCGAGCATCACGCACTCGGCCAGCCGGATGGGACCCTCGAGGACGGAGATGAGCTCGTGGACGGAAACTTTGGAGAGATCGGCGAGCAGGCGATAGCCGCCCTTGGTGCCGCGCGTGCTGATGATCAGCTTGCCGTGATGCATGGTCTTCATGACGTTCATGACCAGGGCCGCGGGCATGCCGAATCGCTCCGCGATCTCCCGGGCAGAGACAATGGCCTGCGGTCGCTCGGCCAGATAACCCAATGCAATCAATGCGTAATCTGTTTTTTTTGTAAGAGAAAGCATATCCCGCCTCACAAAAGACTGTCGTCGATTTCGACTGCGTGCGATTATAGAATAGGACAAAACAGTGCGATTTGCCAGCGTCAAAAGCCAAGAATACCGAACTATTTTTCGGCGGTATCCATGGCGGGGCGCAACCCCTTGACTGATCGACGGTTCGGGCCGACTATCGGGCAAGCATGCACAACGCGACATTGATGCGGGCGTCGTGGTTGGCCGGGTGGCTGCTGGCATCGCTTGGGGTGATGGCACAGCAGCCGGTGCCGGCCTGGGCTCGCTATCGGGTTTCGCTGCTGACAATCGGGCCGGGCACGGCGCTGCACGAGTGCTTTGGTCACAACACGCTCGTCGTGGAAGACACCAAGAGCGGCAAGGCTTTTTCGTTCAACTATGGGGTGTTCGACTTCGGTGAATCTGGATTCATCGGCCGGTTCCTCGAAGGGAAGATGATGTACTGGATGGAGGCCCATCCGCTGCAGTGGGAGGTGGATTATTACCGGAAATCGAAGCGTTCGATGCTGATGCAGGAACTGAATTTGTCTCCCGGGCAGAAAGACAAGTTGGTGGAGTTCCTGTTCGCAAGTGCGAATGCCAGCAAGCAGAACCGGACGTATCTGTACAACTACTACACGGCCAACTGCTCCACGAAGGTGCGCGATGCGATCGACTATGCGCTTGACGGTGAGCTTCGTAGTCAACTGTCGTCTCTGCCGACGACGGCGACCTATCGCCTGCACACGCGGGCCAGCAGTCAGTACAATTTCTTCCTCTACACGGGGCTGAATTTCGGGCTTGGCCCGAGGACCGACCGGCCGTTGAATGAGTGGGATGATGGCTTCCTGCCGGCCCGCCTGGCGAGCCATGTCCGGGAGGTGAAACTGCCGAACGGGCGGAGCCTGGTTGCGTTTGAGAAATCGCTCGGCGATGTGCCTGTGGCCGCGGAGCCGAAGGCGGCCAACCTGGCATGGCTCTATCTGTTGATCGGTGCGATCTGGGGCGGGCTGGTGTTGTGGGGCGTTAAGGGTCGCCGGCCGTGCATGGTGCTGGTTTCGGTAGGGTTGTGGCTGGCGCTGAGCGCCACGGGCGGCGTGTTTCTGGCATGGACGTATGCGACAAATCACTGGGCGGCGTGGTGGAACCAGAATATTCTGTTGCTGCCGACGACCTCATTGCTGATGGTAGCCTGGTGGCCGGTGGCGATGTTGCGGTGGAATCGATGGAAATGGGTCGCGCTGGCGCTGGTGGCGTTGGCGGGACTGATTGCGCTGGCGGGGCTGTTCCTGCCGCTGGGGCTGTCAATGGCGCTGCTGGCGGGGTTGGTGCTGGTACCGCGGCGGATGGCGGGGCGGGGAATGGCGGCGCTGCTGATTGTCACGCTGGTTACCACCACGATTGCCATCGGCCTAAAATTCATTCCATCGGTTCTGCAGATGAACCACGAGATACTGGCGCTGGCGGGTCCTCTGAATGCCGCGCTGGTATGGGCCGGTTGGCGATCACTTGATCGCATGAAGGAAGAGGCCAATGAACCCGTTCAATGATCTGGCCGAGATCTATGAGGCGATGGTGGACTGGAACAAGCGGCTGTCCAACGAGGAGCCGTTCTATCGGCAGTTGTTTGCGAGCGTAGATGTGAAACGCGTGCTCGATGTGGCGTGTGGGGTGGGTCACCATGCGGCGAGGTTTCATGCGTGGGGGCATGATGTTGAGGCCGCGGACATCAGTTCGGTGATGCTGGCCCGCGCCAAGGCGCGCGCGGGCGAACCGGCGGGGCTCAAGTGGGTGCAGCGCAGCTACGATCGATCCGCGGGCGAGAATGTGTTCGATGTCGCCATCTGCGTCGGCAATTCGCTGGCGCTGGCGGACGACGAAGCCACGATGGACCGCGCCGTGGGCGCGATGTTGAGCGCCGTGCGGCCCGGCGGGGCGGTCGTGGTGCATGTTCTGAACATCTGGAGGCTGGCCGATGGTCCGTGCGCGTGGCAGAAATGTGGGCGCATGAAGTTCGCGGGCCGCGACGTGCTGGTGCTCAAGGGTGTGCATCGCTGCGGCGATCGCGCGTACGTCGAGGTGATTATGATGGACCCGGAGGGTGCGGTCCTGAAGAACGAATCGCCCCGATTGCTGGGCGTGGAAGCCGGGCAACTGGGTGAGATGGCACGCCGGCATGGCGCGGGCGAGATTGAGCTGTACGGCGGATACAAGTCGCAGGCGTACGATCGCGCCAGCAGCGAGGATATCATCGTGGTGGCTCGCAAGGCCGGAGGATGAGTCATGTGCGGTCGCATGACCCAGATCAACCTCGCGCAGTTCACGGACTTGTTCCCGTGGATCATCCCACCCGAGAAGTGGCATCCATCGCGCTACAACCTGGCGCCAACGCAGCCCGTGGCGGCGGCCGTCAACCACACGGTGGCAAAGATCGAATACCTGCACTGGGGCCTGATACCCTCGTGGGCGGATGATCCCGCGATTGGATCGCGGATGATCAACGCGCGGGCCGAGACGCTGGTGCAGAAGCGGTCGTTTGTGCGGTGCCTGGAGCGCCGTCGATGCCTGATTCCCACGTCGGGGTTCTACGAATGGCGGGCCAACCCCGGCGGCCGCAAGACGCCGATGTTCATCCGGATGAAAGATGAGAAGCCGTTCGCGCTGGCGGGCCTGTGGGATGTGTGGCACAGTCCCGATGGCTCGCAGGTGATATCCTGCACGATCATCACGACCGCGCCCAATGAGCTGATGAAGACGATTCACGATCGGATGCCCGCGATCGTGGCTCCCGGGGACTACCGGTTGTGGCTGACGGCCGAAACGCAGGAGCCGGCCGGTCTGCTGCGACTGCTGGCGCCGTATCCCGCGGAGAACATGCAGGCGAACGAGGTTTCGCCACGCGTGAATAGTGTGCGGTGCGATGATCCGGAATGCATAGAGCCGGCCGCGAATGAGCAGGGGACATTGTTCGGGTAAGGAACGCGGCGGCCTGAGCTTCTCGATTTCATACCAAGCACATTTGTGGGTGGCATGCTACGCCGCAAACCATCGGCCACCGGCCGCTGACGTAAACAGTTATCTACCAACATGTTAGCCTAGGCAAGATCGCGCGCTTTTTAAGGCCCCCTTCCGTAGAATGGTTCCGCCAAGAACCCAAACCACG
>JANYKD010000386.1 GCA_025361735.1 Phycisphaerales bacterium | reverse complement strand
CCGGTACTCCGAACGTTCCGGCGGCATTTCAATGACCCGGCGCGGCCACGGGCATGGTCGTACCAAGGCGCAATTTGGTCGCCTCAAGCTGTGCCTGGCGCGAATAATCGATCGACTCGCCAAGGATTCTCGCCAGCTCCTGCGATGCGTGGAATCCCATGGAATTTTCGGCCGCGACAAAGTCCAGCCGCCACTGCGCCTTGCGCTGCAGATCGGCGACATTCTTGAGCTGCGGGTTGGCCGGGTTGTTGAACACCTCGGCCCAGATCGCCGTCAGTTTCTTCTTCTGCTCGGCCGCGATTTTCGCCTTTTGCTTCTCGGCATCGAGCGCGGCATAGCCCGGATCTTTCTCGCAGAGTTCTTTCGCGAAGGCTTCGGCCGCCGCGGCGTTCTTCGCATCACTCTCCTTGCGGAGCATCTTGATCTCATCGATCGCCGCGACCAGCGCCTGGCCCGCCCGCTGCAACAGGGCGTGGTGCCGGTCCTGGATCGTCTCCACGCGGCCCTTGAGTTCCTCTTCCGGTGTGGCGTGGCACTGCTGGCACGACCGGTTGATCATCAGCAGGGGGCTCTGGATGTGGTGCTCGGAAACCTTCATCGCGCCTTCACGCTTATACGGCATGTGACAGTCCGCGCAGGCCACGCCCGCCTTGGCATGCGTGCCCTGGCTCCAAACCTCGAACTCCGGGTGCTGCGCCTTGAGAACCTTGGCCCCGGTCTCGGCGTGAACCCAGTCATAGAACCGGTCGCCGTTGAAATACTTCTTGATCTCCTCCTGGTTCCTGAGCTCATCGCTGTCGTAGAAGGCCTCCATCTCTTCAACCTTCAACCCCTTGTTCCAGGGGAAGAAGATCGTCACGCCCTTGCCGCAATAGTATTCCACATGGCATTGTCCGCAGACAAAGGATCGCATCTCCTGGCGGCTGGCGTCGCGGTTGGGTTCATAGTTCTTGATGCCCTGGCTTTCCTTCAGTGCCTTGATGCCCTTGATGAACCCCGGCCGGGTCACGCGCAGTTCCATCGTCTTGGGATCGTGGCAGTCGACGCACCCGACCGGGTGCGACTTGCCGCCGCTGATCTTGTCGAGTTTGTCGTGGGCATCCCAGTAGTTCATCGCCCCGACCAGTTCCAGGCCCTTGTTGATCTGCTTTTCCTCCGTCTCGTTGGGCAGGGCTTCCTTGCCCAGCGAACGGTACAGCGGCATGATCGAGGCGTGGCAGTGCATGCAGTTGCCCGATTGCTTGGCGTCCGCCCGCACATTGCGCTTGGTCTTCTCCTGGTCTTCCAGCATGAACGCGTGCCCGCGGCGGTCGCGGTAGTCGATGCCGAAAAGATACCCGGAGAACATCCGCGTGAGCCACGGAAACGCCTTGGCCTTCTGTGGTGTCGGGTCGCCCTCGCCGCCGGACACACCGCCGCCGTACTTCGTGTGCGTGGGCAGGCTGGTGAGTTTGTAGCCGTCGTATTCCTTGGGCCAGTTCACGCCCCACTTGGCCGCATCGACCGTGTTCTCATCCACTTCGACGAGTTTGAGGAACGGGTTGCGGCCCTCCTCCTTGCGCTCGAAGATGTTGGTCAGCAGCGCCGCGACGCCCGCCGTGATGGCCGCCGTCACGATCACGACGCCCACGAGCTTGCCCATGCCGGATGAAGTCTGGTTTTCCTGTGTCATATCGTTGGTCTCCCGCGAATCTCGGTTTTGAAGTTCCTATCGCCTCGGGCCGTGGCCTACGTACGCATGGCAATGCACGCAACGGACCTGTCCCTTCGCCGCGGAGGCGCTGTTCACCAGTTCGTGAACCAGCCCCGCGTGGCAGCGCACGCAGTTCTCCTGGAGAATCTCCGCACTGCGCGTCTTGATCATGATCGGCTCGTGGAAATCCTGCAGCGTGAATCCCTTGGAATGCCGGTAGCCGTTGTCGGCCTTGGCGATGAGTTTGGGGACCATGTCGTGCGGCAGATGGCAATCGACGCAGACGGCGTTGGCGTGGTGGCTGCTCTTGCGCCACGCATCATACTCGTCGCGCATGATGTGACAGTTGGCGCAGGCCTTGGGATCCTTGCTGAAATACGACAGTCCCTCGGCGTAGTTGAACGTGTACAGGCCAAGCCCGAGCATCACGCCGACCATCGCCGCCACCACCACCAGTGTCTTTCCAGATCGAATTTGGACCATGATGTCCTCTTTCTGGAGAATATAACGCGAGCCAACAAGGATTCAAGATGAGATTGACATCATCGCGGCCGGGGAGGGTGTATAGCGTTTTCGGTGGGCGCGGTATTGGCCCTGAAGGGGCCGAAGAAGCCAGCCCAGGGTTTGCGTACTCGCATACCCTGGGTATTGGACAGCAAGTGAGCCCCAGCCCTGAAGGGGCTGAGGAAGTCCGGGCCTGCGGACCCTCGACGATTCCTCCGCCCTCAGGGCGGGGCGGCATGGTTCTGGCAAATACCCCAGGGTATGCGAGTACGCAAACCCTG
>JANYKD010000533.1 GCA_025361735.1 Phycisphaerales bacterium | reverse complement strand
GCCGAGGGCGCGATCGCGCAATGGAACGACTTCGCCTCCCAGGAGGCCAAGTGGCTCAGCGCCGATGTCGTCTCGTCCGCGGCACAGTGGGCCGCCAATCTCGGCGCCTCGGGAGCGATGACACTACGGCGAGTCACCCTGCCGTTGATCCTGGCCAATCTCATCGCCGGCGCCATGCTGGCGTTTGCGTTCTCGATGCTCGAAGTGAGCGATTCGCTGATGCTCGCCCAGCGGGCCGATCAGTTTCCCATCACCAAGACCATCTACGAGTTGTTCCAGCTTATCGGAACCGGCCGGTACATCGCGGCCGCGCTGGGTGTCTGGGCCATGGCGTTTCTGGGTGTGACCATCCTCGGGGCGAGCGTCTTGCTCGGGAAGAAGCTGGGCGCGATTTTCCGGGTCTGATAGCAGCCTGATTGTCCGCATTTTATCGGTCCAAACGGCTCGCCGGAATATTGCGCCGGAGCCATCTCAAGCCTCATCAAGCCTTTCACGATCAGGGACTTATGCGGGTCCGCGCAGGCGGACCCCGTGTTGTGGCTTTTATCGAGATCCCCATGGGAGAAAGCGAGAGACAGCTTGTCCGGCTGTGCGGGTTCATCCTCGCCGGTGGTGCGATCGCCCTGATCTGCCACACGCCGATCGCACGTGCGGAAGAAGCCGCAACATCCCGGCCGGTAACCGACCTGACAGGACTCAGCATCGAAGAACTCATGAACGTCAACGTGCTCGACAAGACAATCACCAGCGTGTCGGGCACGCGGCAGCGTATCGCCGAAGCACCGGCCGCGGTCACGATCATCACCAACGACGACATCCATCGCAGCGGACTGGCGAGCATACCGGAAATCCTGCGGCTTGTGCCGGGCATGCAGGTGGCGCAGATCAACGGCAACGAATGGGCGATCTCCTCCCGCGGCTTCAATGCGCTCTACGCCAACAAACTGCTGGTGCTTCAGGACGGGCGGACGCTGTACAACCGGGCTTTCTCCGGCGTGTTCTGGATCATGCAGGACATGGTGCTGGAAGACATCGACAGGATTGAAGCAATCCGCGGCCCGGGCGCGACCATCTGGGGGTCAAACGCCGTCAACGGCGTGATCAACATCTCCACGAAGGACGCCAGGGACACGCAGGGGTTGCTGGTTGACACGCGCATCGGCAGCGATCAGCAGACGGAGACTGTCCGCTACGGCGGCAAGCTGGGCGAGGACACCTGGTATCGCGTCTACGGAAAATATCGCCTGTCGGATAACCTAGACTATGCCGAGCAGACCCGTGGCGGTGCGATGCCGGTAGAACCGGGTTCCGAAGCGCACGACGGATTCCATGACGCCCAGATGGGTTTCCGCGTGGATCGGCAGGCGGACGTGCAGTCGCACCTGATGGTTGAAGGGGAGGTTTCCGCGGGGCAGACAAACAACAGCGGCACGCTGTCGCGGCTCACACCTCCCCTGGAGAAGCTCACCGATTACACGACCGACTACAACGCCGCACATCTGCTGGCGAAGTGGACGCACGGGGATGGAGACGGCTCGGAATGCACCCTGCAGGGGTACTACGACCGTGTCCAGAGGCTGGACAACTTCGTCGTGGACTACACCCAGGACACCCTGGACCTGGAGTTCCGCCATCGTTTCCTGCTGGCGAAGCGGCACGAATTGACCTGGGGAATCGACGGGCGAGCGATCTTCGACGAAACCGGTGCGTCGGAGCAGTTGCGGCTTGATCCGCAGGGCGACACCGCCCTGATGCTGAGTGCTTTTGTTCAGGACTGCTGGACCGTCGTGCCGGAACGTCTGCGTATTTATCTGGGAACCAAACTCGAAGTGAATAACTACAGTGGCTTTGAGTACCAGCCATCCGCCCGCATTCTCTGGACGCCGGATGAGAAACAGTCGGTGTGGGCTGGCGTTTCGCGGGCGGAACGAACGCCTTCTCGCGGCGAAATGGATGGAACAACGCGGGTGGCTTCAGAACCCACACCCATGGGAATCCCGGCGGTGGTGACCTACACGGGGAACCACGATATCAAGTCCGAGGAACTGCTGGCCTACGAGATCGGATACCGCATCAAGCCGGTCGAGCGGCTGTCGATCGACCTGACGGGCTTCGTCAACGTCTACGAGACTCTCGTAACCAACAAGCTCTCACAGCCGACCGTGCTCATGTCCCCGCCGTACCTCAGTGTGCCCGTGACACGCGAAAACGAGATGTCCGGCGACACCTTCGGCGCGGAGGCCGCCGTCAACTGGCGGGTGACGGATGCCTGGCGATTGTCGGCGAGCTATACGTGGCTGACCGCCGACTTTCGCGAGACGGCGACCACGAACGTGGACGAACTGGAACTGGAGGAGAATTTTCCGCACAACCAGTTCCAACTTCATTCCTACTGGGACATCACGCGAAACGTTTCTCTCAATGCATCGGGATACTACGTGGATGCGCTCAAGGGACGCGACATTCCGCCGTATCTGCGGCTGGACGCCAACCTGAGCTGGCGGCCGAGCAAGAATGTGGAATTGCTCATCGGAGGATCGAATCTGCTGGATTCGTCGCATCTGGAGTGGATCGAAAGCGGAAGCAAGTCGCTGAGTACGGAGCCGCAGAGGGCGTTTTACGGACAGTTGATACTGAGATTCTGAAGAGTTGGATTGAAGAAACTCGTGAGCTGAATGCGAAGTCTCGTGCAAATCCTCCTGATCGCCGCGGCCCTGCTGGCGCCGGCGGCGAGCCTGCGCGCGGCCGACGAGCCCACGCGCGAGCAGCAGGTACGTGCCGCCTTTGTCTTCAACTTCATGCAGTTTGTCGAATGGCCGGCCGATGCTTTCGCTGATGAAAAGGCGCCGCTGGTCGTAGGCATGGTTGGCGGAGAGACATTCGGTGCGGCGATGGAGAAGGCGCTGGGCGGCAAGGCGATCGGCGGACGGGGCATCGTGCTCAAGCGCTATGCCACGGCCGGCCAGATCGAAAATGGCTGTCACGTCGTGGTGCTGGCCCTGCCGGACAGAGAGTCGTTTCGGCTGGTCCGCGAGCGGGTCGGCGGAACGCCGGCGCTGCTGGTCGGAGAAGGAGAGTCATTCTGCCGGGATGGCGGAATGATCCGCCTGTTCAATGAGGAGAATCGCGTGCGTTTTGAGATCAATCCCCACGCGGCTGAACGTGCGAAACTGAAGATCGCAGCCAAGCTGCTGAAGCTGGCGAAGATCTATGAAGGGGTGGAGTAAGCCATGATGAGACCTCATTCCATACGCCGGAAGGTGATGGTCCGCAGCATGCTGGTGATTGCCCTGGCGGTGTTCCTGTCGTGCGCAGCCTTTCTCACCGTGGACGTGGTCCATGAGAGCAGGCGGGTCATCGAGGATCTCAACGTGAC
>JANYKD010000517.1 GCA_025361735.1 Phycisphaerales bacterium | reverse complement strand
GTCCGCAGTTGCGCTCCCCGCGTCCGCTGAAGCGGACCCTACGGAGCCGGCCAGTCGCGATACCATCTTCAGGCGGTTGGCGGCCTGTTCTTCGCTGACGCGGCCGAGGGATGCTGAGAGTTCCAGTGCAGGCAGAACATCCGGACGCCGGCTGTGGAAGAGGTGCATGTCATCGGCCAGATCATCCACTTCATCGAGATGTCCGCAGACCAGCAGGATTGGCCGACCGAGCCAGCGGTCCAGCGCCGCCGTGACCAACGCCACACTGGAGCCCCACAGGCCCGACGCTGTGACAGCGGGGTTCTTGCGGACCAGGGCGGCAAGCTCTTCGAGCGCGCGCGCGTTTACGAGCCGCTCGACGGCGGCCGGGGGTGCAGCAGTCATACTCGCTTAATGATAGGTGGTCGCAGGCTGTTTGGGAACGACAGCATCCCCGATGTTGTACCGATGAATCGCAGCCAGTGAAGAACTCTCAAACACGAAGTCACGAAGCGGTTTCCGGTTGGTCCGACGGTCCACTCGCGCGGAGACCAACTCCGATCAAAGAACCTGCAATTTGTGCGATCGGGCTATGAATACCATGTCCCGCTTCGTGTCTTCGTGGCTTCGTGTTTAGTCTTTCTTTTGGTTGCGGCGAAGCCGCTTCAGGAAACAACCGTCGATTTCCGAGTTGAACCCGGCCGTCCGGCGGAGAAGAATTCGTACATGAAAATAACCAATTGCCTCATCGCGGCGCTGGTACTGGCGCGCGGCCTGGTGGCGCAGGCAGCGGAGCCCGAGGTCAAGATCCCTCCATCCGCCACGACCGCCGCCAAGGCGCTGGCCGATTCGCCCCGCCATGGCGAATGGGCCGACATCGCCGTGCCCGGCAGCGACGTCAAGATCCACACCTGGATCGTCTATCCCGAGCGCAAGGACAAAGCGCCGGTGCTGCTGGTCATCCATGAGATCTTCGGTATGACCGACTGGGTCCGCGCCGTCGCCGATCAGGCGGCGGCCGAGGGGTTCATCGCGGTGGCGCCGGATCTGCTGTCGGGCATGGGTCCCGGCGGCGGCGGAACGGATTCCTTCACTGCCGACGGCGTTCGCCAGGCGATCGGTAAACTCAGCAACGAGGAGGTCGCCAAGCGACTCGATGCCGTCCGCGCCCACGCGCTGGCGTTCCCCGCCGCCGCGACCAAGAGCGGCACCGTGGGATTCTGCTGGGGCGGCTCGGCCAGTTTCATGTACGCCACACACCAACCGGCCCTCAACGCTGCGGTCGTCTACTACGGCACGCCGCCTAAGCCTGACGAGATGGCGAACATCCCGTGTCCCGTGCTCGGGCTCTACGGCGGCGACGATGCCCGCGTCAGCGCCACCGTCCCCGCGACGGCGAAGGCCATGAGCGAGCTCAAGAAAACGTATACTCCCCACATCTTCGACGGCGCCGGCCACAGTTTTCTCCGCCAGCAGGATGGACGCAATGGCGCCAACCTCCGGGCTTCACAGCAGGGGTGGGCAGAAACCGTGACGCTTCTGAAGAAGAGCCTGGAGTGAGCAACTGTTGCGGCGTGGTCGGTTCACCGACCCCGTTCCAATACTCGCACTGAAACCGCGACCGACCATCGCGCCCTCAAACGCAATTCCACATTTGCGCCGCGGTGAAGTATTCAATGGCAATATGTCTTTCTTGAGAAAGGGACAGTTGCCATGATGAAGAAGCTGACTCGCCGCGATTTCGTGAAGACGGCTGCTGTAACCGCGGGTGCCGTTGCTGGAACGCGGCTGCTGAATGGTCCGTTTATTCTCGCCGCAGACGCGCTCAAGGGGAAACTCGGCGTGGCGGTCATCGGCTGCGGCGGCATGGGCGGCGGCAACCCTGGCGTGGCCGCCAACGAGCGGTTCGTGGCCATGTCGGACGTCGACGAGAAATTCATCACCAAGGCCAGCGACGCAATCAAGGCGAAAGTTCCCGACCCGAAGGTGTACTTCGACTACCGCAAGATGCTCGAGGAATGTCAGAAGGACATCGACGTGGTGCTCATCGCCACGCCCGATCACCATCACGCGCCGGCCGCCATTCGCGCCATCCAGATGGGCAAAAACGTCTTCGTGCAGAAGCCACTGGCCCACAATATCTATGAATGTCGCACACTGGCGGAGGCGGCAAAGAAGAACAAGGTCTACACGCAGATGGGCAACCAGGGGCACTGCGGCGAGGGCTACCGGCGGCTGGTGGAGTACATCCAGGGTGGCGCGATCGGCAATATCCTGGAGACGCACAGCATCTTCTCCCGCAATTTCGGCGGCAAGGGCGGAATTCGCCCGGCCAAGCCCGTGCCGGCCGGCCTGCACTGGGACGAGTGGCTCGGCCCGGCGCCGCACCGCGACTATCACGACGGACTTCACCCCTTCAGTTGGCGCGACTGGCGGGAGTTCGGCACGGGCACGCTCGGCGATATGGCCTGTCACGTCATGGACGGGCTGTTCTGGGCTTTGAAACTGAAAGATGCCAAAACGTACAGCATCGAGTGCATGTCGCAGACGCCCGGCAGCGATCAGATGTTTCCCCAGAGCAACGTGCTGAAGTTCGAATTCCCCGCGCGCGGCGAGATGCCCCCGGTCAAGGTCTTCACCTACGACAACGAGGGCCAGAAGCCGCAACTCATCAAGGATCTGGAGAAAGAGAACAATCGCAAGTTCAACGACGGCACCATCTACGTCGGCGAGAAGGGCGTGATGTATACCGGCACCTACGGCGACGGCGTGCGCATCCTGCCCGAGGAAAAACACCAGGCATTCCCGGCGCCAGCCAAGTCGCTCCCACGCGCCCACGGCGGACCCATCGACGACCTGTTCTGGGCCATCAAGAACGCGGGCACGCCATGTTCGAACTTTGTCGACTATTCCGGTCCGTTCACCGAGATGGTGCTGAGCGGCCAACTGGGCATGTTCGCCGGGATGGGTAAGAAGGTCGAGTGGGACGTTGAGAAGATGCAGTGTACAAATCTGCCGGAGATCAACCGCTACATCCGACGCACCTATCGCAAGGGATGGGAGGTCTGACGGTGGCATGCCTCACGGCCGTTTCGGGGCGTCGGAAGACAGTCCGATCTCCGGGCCACGGTTGTTCGTGAAGGTGTTCTGCAGGATTTGGTTGTGCGGACGGTCTTCGGCGTCGGCGGCGATGCCACAGCCGCCATTGTTGGCGATGAGGTTGGAGCGATCCTTGCCGCCGACGATGTTATTGCGCGGGCCGAAGGCGATGCGGATGCCGTCGGCACCGTTGCCGAGTGGACCGCCGTGGATATCCACGCCAATGCGGTTGGCGGTGATGATGTTTCGATCGGTGTAAAGCGCGAACAAGGTCACGCCGGCGACGAGATTTCCAGAGATGAGATTGTGCTCGACCACGTTGTCAACGGCCCCTCCGTCGATGTGGACGCCGGTTTCATTGGGGATGGCGACTTTGCCCGCGACGTCGGTGCCGATGCGGTTGCCACGAATCTGGTTGCTATTGGTGCCGTTGTTGTAGATGTATGCCCCGAACGCGGTATTTCCGGAGATCAGGTTGCCTTCGCCCTCGCCCGTGCCGCCCAGGATGTTGCGAGCGGCCCGGTCGTCAAACAGGACGCCGTACGTATTGGGAACGGCACGGGTGCCGGCGGCATCCGTGCCGATGTAGTTGCCCAGGATGAAGTTCTCCCGCACGCCGGCGCCGAAAAGGTCGATACCGTAGGCGATGTTGCCCGAGGCGACATTTCGCTCGCCGCTCCGGCGGCCGCCGATGACGTTGCCGCGTGATCGGCCTTCAGCGCAAATCCCGTCATAGTTTGGGACTGCTCTTCCACCGGTGCGATCGATACCGACGTAGTTACCGGAAACCCGGTTGCGATTGGCATCGGTGATGCGGATGCCGATGTGGTGATTGCCGACGACAATATTGCGGTCGGCCTCGCCGCTGCCACCAATGATGTTGTCGTGCGCGCCGCTGAGAATCTCCACGCCGTTGTAGTTGTCAGTCAACTCGTTGGCGGCGATCCAATTGCCGTTGGCGTTCGCGCCGTAGATCTGGATCCCGTAGACGAAACCGCTGATGGTCATGCCGCGAATTGTGACATTGGATGCGTTGAGCAAGAGGAACGCACACTCGATGGAATGGTCGTTGCCGTCCAGGATGATGTGCTGTCCGTCGATTAGAATACTCGACGCGGTAACAGGCGGGAGCATCTCATCGAGCCGAATGCGCCATGCGCCGGCGGCGCGATCAAAGCCTGGATCCGACTTGGGAATATCGAATTTGATGCGCGCGTGGCCGCCGGCCTTGTTGCAGCGATCAAGGGCATCGCGGAGGGATCCAAGGCCGTGGTTGCGTGTGGTGCTGACGGAGAATGCGGTCGTCAGTTCGGGCCGGCCGGGGAGTATCTCAGGCAGTTCCAGTCTGTCTCGCAGTTCGGGCGGCTGGATCTCGCGTTGTGGAGCGGCGGGAACGGGGCGCTGCGGCGCAATGCCCGCCGGCCGATTGAGATACACGATGCCGGACGGTGCCAGGACATTATCCTCGCCGGCGCGCTCAAGCACATTGTTCTTCGAGCGATCATCGACCATCACGGAAGGCCCGCCGTTGCCAATGATCTTTGCACGCAAGGCGTCCCGGCCGATGATGTTGCCGAGAATTTCGTTGTCTGTGGCATATTCGCACAACACGACACCCGCCTGCTCGTTGCCGGAGATCACATTCCGCAGCAGTGCGTTCTTTGCTGGATACGTCGAGAAGAT
The DNA here is from genome assembly GCA_025361735.1 of Phycisphaerales bacterium. Taxonomy (GTDB): domain Bacteria; phylum Planctomycetota; class Phycisphaerae; order Tepidisphaerales; family Tepidisphaeraceae; genus JANYKD01. The sequence continues at coordinate 955 of JANYKD010000517.1, read as the reverse complement.
GACACCGTGGCGATTGCCGATGGGCTTCGTGCCGGTGACGTCAAGGCCGATGGTGTTTCCCTCAACGCGGTTGCCCTCAGTGAAGCGGTTGGTGATGAGCAGGCCGCTCTGGCGGTTGCCGGAGATGAGGTTGCGATCCTCGTCACGCGGACCGCCGACGATATTGTTCGTCGCACCCGTGGAGATAACCATGCCAATATCATTGGGGAGCGCTCTGGTTCCGGCTGCGTTGGTGCCGATGCGATTGCCGCGGAGCGTGTTGCCTTCGGTGCCGCGGGTGACGAAGAACATGCCGTAGCTGAGATTGCCTGAGATGACGTTGAAGGCGATGTCGTTGTGATGCGAGGCGCAGTCGACGCAGATGCCGGTGGCGTTGGGCAGGGGGGTCTCACCGGTAGAGTCGGTGCCGATGTAGTTGCCGAGCGTGCTGTTACGTTCGCAGTGGCCGTAGTAGACGACGCCGTAGACCTTGTGGCCGGAGATGACGTTACGCTCGCCGTCGGCCCGGCCACCAAGAATGTTGCCCTTGGCGCAGGTGTTGAATTCGACCCCGTTGCCCTGCACTCGTTCGCCATCGGTCACGGCCTTGCGGCCGGTGATGTCGGTGCCGATTAGATTGCCCTGGACGACGTTGCCGTCGGCGGCCTCGATGTACAGGCTGATTTCGATGTTGCCGGAAATCACGTTGCGCTGGGCAATGCCGGGTCCGCCGACGCGATTGTGGTTGGCCAGGCTCTTGATGACGATTCCCTTGTCGTTGTGGAGCAATTTGCGGCCAGTGGAATCAACCCCGATGAGGTTGCCTTCGATGCGGTTGGCCTCGGTCCATTTGCCGACAAGCAGGATGCCGATGTCATCGTTTCCGGAAATGGTGTTGCCGGCGAGAACACCATCTCCGACAACGTCGTCTCCGGTAATCGCTCACTCGGCGTCTACATCGGCGGCCGGGAAACCA
>JANYKD010000381.1 GCA_025361735.1 Phycisphaerales bacterium | reverse complement strand
CCTGGGCCGCAAAGGCGACGGTCATCCCGGATGGCTGACGCTCTGGAGAGGATGGCAGAAATTGATGATTCTTGTTGATGGATATGAAATCGCTATGTCAGTACGATGTGGGGAAAGATAAGCGCTGAAGCGGACCCTACGCATAACTCAACGCCTGTTGAGCATTGATGATCATGCAGCAAGAACCCCACACGCACGGCCCGATCCCCGCGGTTGTTGTTCCCACACATCCTCGCTCAGCCTGGGTATTCTTCGGATTCGCCGGACTCCTCGCCATCGACATGGTGTTGGCAGGCGTGTTCAATCCCGACAACAAGAAAGTCGAATTCTGGGTCATGTTGGCCGTTATCTTCGGCGGGCTGTTGGTGTGGATGACTTGGATCGGCCGGAGACTACGCCGCGGCGTGGGCGTCATCGCCGCGTACGCCTGTCTCGGCTCGATGAGCGGCCTGGTACTGATTGGGGCGATGGTCCAACTGGCCGGCGGCTATCCCGAAACCACTCCGTTTCGCGGCATGAAAGTGCTTTCAGTGGCGCGCCTGGTTTCCGGCCTCTATGTCGTGCTGGCGTGGGCAATCCTTGTCTGGGAGTCGCTTTCGCAAGGCGAACATGCCGGCCGCAAAAAAGGATCTGAGCAACGATGAAACAGACGCTTGACTACGCCGCGCCATATACAACGCCACACCGCCCACTGTGGCCGGCACTTCTGGTCGCGCTCGTCGGGTGTCCGGTGGCATCGATCGGTGCTGCGATGCTGGCCTTCCCGGCGGCTCTGGGTTCATGGCCGCAGTGGTCTGGCGACCTCCACGAGGGCCTTCTCCGCGGAACCATCATTGGAGGGCTCGGCGGCATCGTGGTCGCAGCAGTTTCAACTGCCTTTCGCGCTCGTGCGATGCAGATCAGCCTCATCGGCTCGTTGCTCGTGACCGCGATCACCGGCGGATGGGTGTACTTTTGGGTGGAGATGATGGCGTCATGTTGAGGCCACCCTCGGCTCCGACTCACACAGTGTCGGCCCTTCGGGCTTGGGAAAGAACTCAACTCAGGGTTTGTGTGCTCGCATACCCTGGGGTGTTTGCCGAACCATACCGCCCCGCCCTGAAAGGGCGGAGGAATTGTTGAGGGGTCGGCAGGCCCGGACTTCCTCCGCCCTTTCAGGGCGGGACGTCATTTGTTGTCCAATACCCAGGGTATGCGAGTACGCAAACCCTGGGCTAACTTATTCGACCCCTTCAGGGCCAATACCGGACCCGCATGACTCGGCATCCACGCCTCCCCATTTGAACCCACCCGTCCCCTCCCCTACCATTACTCCCCATGATGACCGCTACCGCCATCTCCGCCGTCCCCGATGCCACCGGCCATTTCGGTCCCTACGGCGGCATCTACGTCCCCGAAACCCTCGTCTTCGCCATCCAGCAACTCGAACGCGAGTACCTCAAGGCCCGCCAGGACCCCAGGTTCAACGCAGAATTTCATGCCTATCTGCGCGACTTCGTCGGCCGACCCAGCCGCCTCTATTTCGCCAAACGCCTCACCGAGCACCTCGGCGGCGCCAAGATCTACCTCAAGCGCGAAGACCTCAACCACACCGGCGCTCACAAAATTAACAACTGCATCGGCCAGGGCCTGCTCGCCAAACGCATGGGTAAGACCCGCGTCATCGCCGAAACCGGCGCCGGCCAGCACGGCGTCGCCACCGCCACAGTGGCCGCGTTGTTCAATCTAAAGTGCGATGTCTTCATGGGCGCGGAGGATGTCCGCCGCCAGAGCCTCAATGTGTTTCGCATGAAACTCATGGGCGCCAACGTCATCGAAGTGCAGTCCGGCCAGAAGACGCTCAAGGATGCCCTCAATGAAGCCATGCGCGACTGGATGGGCTCGGTCGAGCAGACCCACTACATCATCGGCACCGTGGCCGGCCCGCATCCGTTCCCGCTCATGGTCCGCGACTTCCAGAGCGTCATCGGCACCGAAACCCGCAGCCAGTCGCTCGACATCTTCAAACGCCTGCCCGACGTGATTGTCGCCTGCATCGGCGGCGGTTCCAACGCGGCCGGTATCTTCTATCCTTTTGTTGATGACGCCTCCGTGCGCCTGATCGGCGTCGAAGCCGGCGGCCGGGGTCTCACGCTGGGCAACCACGCCGCCACGCTTTCGCAGGGCAAACCCGGCGTGCTGCATGGGGCACTGTCATATGTGCTGCAAGATGAGGATGGCCAGACGGCGGACGTTCACTCGGTCAGCGCCGGTCTGGATTACCCCGGCGTCGGCCCGGAACACGCGTTCTGGAAAGACACCCACCGCGTCGAGTATATGTCCGTCAGCGATGCCGAGGCCCTTGACGCCTTTCAACTGCTGGCACGGACCGAAGGGATCCTGCCCGCACTGGAAAGCGCGCATGCCATCGCCCACACGGCAAAGCTGGCACCCAAGATGTCCGGCGATCAGATCATCGTGGTCAACCTCTCCGGCCGCGGCGATAAGGATTGCCAGGAAGTCGCCCGGCTGATCGGACAGGGATCAAAGGTTTAAGGGTTCAAGAGTTCAAGGGTTCCAGAGTTCCAGTGGTATGGCGAGCCGCGATTGTTCGGTTCTCAGCACTGGCAGTGCGCATAAAAAAAACCGGGAGATAGGCATGGGGTGGTCGGGGAGGAGGGAAACCCATACTGCCACGGCCCGGTTCGGTATTCTCTTTAGCAACTTGCGTGCCATAGTCCAAAACTGCGTTCAGCGGCAATTAGAGCCGTCCATGTTTCGGCGACCATGAATTATCTGCACTGCCGTCAATCTGCCCGTGCATAATTGTCGTCCCAAGCCGCCGTTTATCGGACCATGGACTCCGGGACTCCCGTTTGTCGGCTCACATCTTCATACCTGCATGTTCAAAGTCCGAGGCGCATGGCGCGCCTCAGCCGTTCGCCGCCCGCAGCGCCGCCAGTTCTTCCTTGACCGTGTGTGCGGCGATCGTGTAGCTGTACCGTTTGATCTCGCCCGGCCGCCATTGCTGCAGCAAGCCCAGCGCCCGATTCTTGTCCCGGCCTTCCACGACGCCGGTCGATGGCTCGAGCGCCGTCACATATTCACCAGTTCCCCAGTGCTGCCAGTTCACCAACCGGCAGAACTCCTTCGGGCTGTAACGCACGGACGCCCCGATCCCCAGTTTCCGGTTGACGATCCCGACAGTGGCCAAACCGGTCTTGTCCACCTTCGGGAACAGGTATCCCACCCACGACGTCGATCCGGCGTGCTCCTTCATCGCCTCGGGCATGAGCCGCCATTTGTTGTTCGCGAATCGAGCCGCCGTCGACTCGCAGCCGGCCTGCGCCTCGACGCGCTCAACATCCGCGCAGATCTCCGACCCGGCATCGCACAGCGGATAGCCGAAGTTGATGTGCAGCAGGTAGCTGTGGGGCACGGCCACATTGTGCGCGTTGTAAAACTCGTCCGTCACATGAATGGCATTGCCACCCAGCGTCGAGCGAATGGTGCGCTTCAACTCAGCGCACGGGCCGTAGAACGCGCCGTAACGCACCCGGCCAACAATGATCATGTCCATCTGTCCACGCTGCGGGTCCGGTTGCACGATCGACTCGATGGAGGCGGCCGTGTTGGAGTGCGTGCCATGCAGGCCGCATTCCTCGCCGTTGTCGGTGCAGGGAGCGCCCATGCCGAACGGACCGCAACTCGTAAGCAGGCCCGCGTTGAAGCTCTTCAGCCAGTCCAGGCCGCGGTCCAGCGCCCGCGTCGGCGGGTTGACGCCGTTGTAGGTCAGAAAGGAAAGCGAATGCTGGTGGATAAACGCTTGGTCAATATCCAGACCGCGGTCCACGAGCACGCGATAGCGCAATCCGCCGCCCGTGTTCACGCAAAGAACCCGGGTGCCCCGGCCCGGACCTTCATCGAGGGTATAGGCCTCGATGCCGCCGACCTGGGAAGGGTTGATGAATCTTGATTTGTTCACTGCGAAGTCCTTGTTGGCCATGTTCACTCCTCTGGATGGATTAGAAACCACAAGTGCGTAGAATAGCCCCCCCTGATAAACCAGCAAGGAGTCAAGCAATGCCAGTGTACGAATATGTCTGTCAGAAATGCAGCGAGCACTTTGAGAAACTCGTCCGTTCCATGTCCAGCACGGCCGCCGTCCCCTGTCCGCACTGCGGCTGTAAGAAGACGGAACGGGCCATGAGCACCTTTGCCGTCGGTGGCGAAGGCGCCCGTGCCTCAGCCGCTCCGGCCCGGCCGCGCGGCGGTTGCGGTGGCGGTTGTTGCGGCGGGGCGTGTTCGCACCGCTAGAATCGGCGGGATCTCACGGTCATGGGAAACATCCTCTCCGTCATTGCGCCGCAGACGCAGCCGGCCATCCTCACTGGCATCCAGCAACTGTGGAACGCCAACGGCATTGTCACCTGGCTAGCCCTGCTGGGGTTCATCTTCATGGGCGTGCTGGCCGGCTGGATCGCCCAGGCGATACTGCGAGCGGCCGCAGCCAAGGCACAGAGCAAATCCTGGCATTTCCAGCGGCTGCTGCTGAGTTCGCTGGCCGGTCCGGCCAATCTCTTCGCCACCGCGGCCGGGCTGGGTTTCGGCCTGGCCATGTTAACCATGGGCGACGATCTGCGCGCCTATGCCTTGCGCAGCATCGGCTTCCTCAACATCCTCTGTGTGGCATGGGCGGCGTACAACCTGGTCTCCATTGTGGCCCATGCCTTGGAGCGATTGACCGCCGCGACGGCCTCGAAACTTGACGATCAACTCGTCCCGCTGGTGCGCAAGGCCCTGCGCATCTTCGTCGTGGTCGTCTTCGCCCTCTTTACCGCCAAAAACGTCTTCGGTGCGGACATCTCCGCCTGGCTGGCCGGGCTGGGAATCGCCGGGCTGGCTATCTCCCTAGCCGCCCAGGAGTCCATAAAGAACCTGTTTGGCTCCGTGACCATCCTGCTCGACCAGCCGTTCTCGCTGGGCGATACCATCCGCTTCGGCCCGCACGAGGGAACCGTCGAGGAGATTGGCTTTCGCTCCACCAAGGTCCGCACGGCCGAAGGCGCCATGGTCACGGTGCCGAATTCCAAGATCGCGGACGACTCCGTGGTAAACGTCACCCGCCGCAAAAGTATCCGGCGCCAGCTGGACATCGGCCTTCCCCGCGACACAGCGCCCGAGAAAGTGCGTGAGGCGGTCAACATCATCCAGGGGATCCTCAAACACACCGAAATTGCCGCTCCGCTGGCCGGCGAGCCGTTGACTCCGCTCGTCGCATTCAACGATTTCGGTCCGGCCAGCTTGAACATCCAAGTCGTCTATTGGTTCCAGCCTCCTGATGGCCGGCTCTGGCTGGCACACGCCCACGCGTTCAATCTGATGTTGCTCGAGCGGTTCAACGCCGCCGGCATCGAGTTCGCTTTCCCCACCCAGCGGCTCTACCTGGCCGGCGACAGCAAGCGGCCGCTGGCACCGGACAAATCGCCTGCCACGACGCCTCCGCAAGGCTGAACACCCCACGTAAGCGAGTTCGAGCCCTGGCCAAAAAAAAGAAAGGGCGGCCCGTTTCCGGACCGGCCCTTCCAGTGCTCATCCTGCTATCGCGGTTACCCCTTGAGAAGCGCCAACACGTTCTGTGGCGACGAGTTGGCCTGGGCGAGCACGGTGGTTGTCGCCTGCACGAGGATCTGGGCACGGGTCATCGCGGCGGTTTCCGTCGCGAAGTCCGTGTCGCGGATGGCGCTCTCGCTGGCGGTAACGTTTTCAAGTGCAACGTTCAGCGTATTGACATTCGAATCGAGAACTTCCTTCTGGAAGGCACCGATCCGGCCTCGCAGCGTCGAGACCTGCTTGATTGCCTGATCGATAATTTTCTGCGAGGTGACCAGGTTGCCGCTGGCAAGCGAGTTAATGGCGCCGGAACCCAGCGTCGACAGATAGCCCGTGATCGTGTCGCCCAGCGAGCCGGTCGATACCGACTGCAACCCGATCGAGGCCTTGTCCTGCTCGGTCACCTTCGAGCCCAGCCCGAATTGGGCGCCGCCGCCCGTGATCTGGAACTGGTCGTTGCCGATGGTGTTGAACGCCTTGCCCAGTTGCAGTTCGACGTCCAGGTTGGCCACGCGGTACGACACCGCCAGCCCGTCGGCCTGGGCGGCCGCTCCGTTGACCGTCACGTTGGCATCGCGTCCGTAGCCGATGCCGGCCGTCGGGGCGAAGGTGCCGGAGACAGTCTGCAGGGAGACATACTGCTTGGCGCCGAACTCAATCGAGTAAAGCCCGAGATCGCCGCTGGAACTGATGGCGGAAACACCGGTGGCGTTCTTGACTGCGTTGATGGCTGTGACCATCTGGGCGACGCTTGTGCCGCCAGCAAAGGATACCTGCTGTGAGCCCTTGTTGCCGGCCACCTGCACCGTCACCGCGTTGCCCGCACCGAGGGTGCCGCCGGTGTAGCCGATGGTCCCGGTCCGGGCCGACTGGGTGACAGCCACCACGACGTTGGTCGGGGCGTTGTCGGCCAGCAGCGCCGAGTTCACGCGGACTGAGGCGAAATTGGTGGCATTGACGTTGTTTGTCGTGTAGTCAAGCGAGCCGTTCAGCAGCTTGACGCCGTTGAACTGCGTCGTGTTGGCAATGCGGTTGACCGAACTCAGGATCGAGTCAACCTGGAGCTGGTTGGCCGCGATTTCCTCACCGGACAGGGCGCCCGAGTTGGCGGCCTGCGTGGTCAGACCCTGCACTTCGAGCAGCAGGGCTGATACTTCCTGGAGCGAACCTTCGGCCGTGCTCAGCACGTTGTTGGCCCGGCCGGAGTTCTCGATCGCCTGGTTGATGCCGGCCATTTCCGAACGTAGCGTTTCGCTGGCAATGAGCGCGGCCGGTGCGTCCTTGCCGCTGTTGATCTTCAGACCGCTCGACAGGCGCTGCAACCGCGTGCTCAGATCCGTCGAGTTCTGGGTCAGCCGATGCATGGCCATCAGAGACGAGATGTTGGTGTTGATGCGACTCATACGTATCCTCCGTGACGCGATCCCGCTTTCGTTCGGGACCGGAAACAGGCAGCGGTTGTCCGTAGCCGCCGCGGATGGAACAAGACTTCGGCCCGCGTCTCACGAATCTGCGTATCCAGCAGAAGGAGGTGATCGGCGAACCACGGTGAAATAACTGGTCTGGAAGACGTTGAGCCGGAACTCCGCTCCGGCAGGCGAGCACTACCAATCCTGGGTGGGCAACCTCCTTGTCAAAAAATGCCCGGCGCCCGAATCCGTTCGGCCGCGGGGTTGGCACTCGGTGCGTTGGTGCAAACCCCTTGTTCTCGCACATTGTTTCGGAGTTCTTGGGGCGCAGACTTTACAGGAAGCACTCCAATTTTTGCGCTCCCGCAAGCCCGATAAAAGCCCTGTTTCAAGCCGTGCCTTGGTCACTGCCGGCAGTCTTCGCGTACGCGCAACTACCCACTTGATAATACGATATGTCATGTACAAACAAGAAAGGGCGACCCGTTGCCGGGCCGTCCCTTTCCAGTGCTCATCCTGCTGTCGCGGTTACCCCTTCAGGAGCGCCAACACGTTCTGCGGAGACGAGTTGGCCTGGGCGAGCACGGTGGTTGTCGCCTGCACGAGAATCTGCGCACGCGTCATCGCGGCGGTTTCCGTCGCAAAGTCCGTGTCGCGGATGGCGCTCTCGCTCGAGGTAACGTTTTCGAGTGCCACGTTCAATGAATTGACATTGGAATCCAGGACTTCCTTCTGGAAGGCGCCAATCCGGCCCCGCAGCGTGGAGACCTGCTTGATCGCCTTGTCGATGATCTTCTGCGACGTCGACAGGTTGCCGCTGGCGAGCGAATTGGCCGCTCCCGAACCCAGCGTGGAGAGATAGCCCGTGATCGCATCGCCCAGCGATCCCGCGGAGATCGACTGCAGCCCGATCGACGCCTTGTCCTGCTCGGTCACTTTTGGTCCCAGGGCAAACGCGGCGCCGCCGCTGGTGATCTGGAACTGGTCGTTGCCGACCGTGTTAAAAGTGGCGCCAAGTTGCAATTCAACGTCAAGATTGGCAACTCTATAGGACACCGACAGGCCGTCCGCCTGGGCCGCGGCGCCGTTGACGGTCACATTGGCGTCCCGGCCGTAGTCGATGCTGGCCGTCGGCGCGAAGGTGCCGGAAATCGTCTGCAGGGACACATACTGCGTTGAGCCGAAATCAACCGAATAGAGCCCGAGATCACCGCTAGAACTGATGGCGGAAACACCGGTGGCGTTCTTCACCGCGTTGATGGCCGTGACCATCTGGGCGACGGTCGTGCCGCCGGCGAAGGAAACCTGCTGCGATCCCTTGTTGCCGGCGATCTGCAGCGTCACCGCGTTGCCCGCACCCAGGGCGCCGCCGGTGTAGCCGATGGTGCCGTTCTGGGCCGACTGGGTTACCGCGACCACCACGTTCGCCGGCGAGTTGTCGGCCAGCAGGGCCGAGTTCACGCGAACCGTGGCGAAGTTGGTGGTGTTTACACCGGTCGTGGTGTAGTCGAGTGAACCGTCGAGGAGTTTGACGCCGTTGAACTGGGTGGTGTTGGCAATGCGGTTGATGGAGCTCAGGATCGAGTCGACCTGGAGCTGGTTGGCGGCGATTTCCTCGTTGGAGAGGGCGCCCGAGTTGGCGGCCTGCGTGGTCAGGCCCTGCACTTCGAGCAGCAGCGCCGAGACTTCCTGGAGCGAACCTTCCGCCGTGCTGAGCACGTTGTTGGCCCGGCCGGAGTTCTCGATCGCCTGGCTGATGCCGGCCATTTCCGAGCGAAGTGTTTCGCTGGCAATGAGCGCGGCCGGCGCGTCCTTACCGGTGTTGATCTTCAGACCGCTCGACAGACGCTGCAATCGCGTGCTCAGGTCTGACGAGTTCTTTGACAGCTGGTGCATCGCCATCAAAGATGGAATGTTGGTGTTGATCCGACTCATGGGTATCCTCCGTGACAGCGGCCCGCTTTCTTAATGGGCCGAAAATGCGCGACTGCTATCCGTAGCTGTCGCAGGTCTTGCTGAACGTCGGCCCACGTCGCTCGGATCCGCGCTTCCCGCAGAACCAGTCGATCGGCGAACCGAAATCAAACACGAATTTCGCTGTTCAATGAGCCGGCGCTCCGCTCCGGCAGGAGAGCACTTCGTAGCCTGGGTGGGCAACCTCCTTGTCAGAAAGGGCCGGGTGCGTCCGAATCCGTTCGGTCGCAGGCTTCGCACTTCCTGTTGCCTTGTGCGAAACCAATTCCGTCGCTCCTTGTTTTCGGAGTTCCAGCAGCGCAAACTTTACATGAAGCAACGCATTTTCTGCGTCCGCGGTGAGCCCGATAAAACCGCGTTTCGGAGGCTCTGGCGGGGTCGTCGGCAATTCCTGCGCATCCGATAACTACGTCCCACCGCGGCGCGGCAGTTTTTTCGGTGCACATGGAGTGGCACAGGCGTCTCGCCTGCGTCAAAGTGTTCGGACACAGCCGAGACGGCTGTGCTACTTTGGTCGGCCTTGGCGTTCTCCCGAAAAAACTGCCGCGCCATCCAACCGGGAATCAGATCCGCCCCATTCCGCTCCACCTCGATTTTTCGTACACTTCCGCGTTCTATGTCTGACACCTCCATCCCTGTCGCCGTCATTGGTTGTGGCCGCATGGGCCGCCTGCACGCCCGCTGCTATTCCCAGATGCCGGGCGTGCGCCTCGTGGGCGTCTACGACCGCATCGTCAAGGCCGCCCAGGAAACCGCGGCCCAG
>JANYKD010000435.1 GCA_025361735.1 Phycisphaerales bacterium | reverse complement strand
TCTGCTGGACGATCAGGGGGGCCAGGCCGAGCGAGGGTTCATCGAGCAGCAGGAGCTTGGGCCGGGCCATGAGGGCGCGGGCGATGGCGAGCATCTGTTGTTCGCCGCCGGAGAGCGTGCCGGCGCGTTGGCGCTGGCGTTCCTTCAGACGCGGGAAGAGCGTGTAGGCGCGGTCGATGCCGTCGCGGAGAATATCACGGGATAACTCCTGGTAGCCGCCGAGGAGCAGGTTCTCGCGGACGGTGAGGTTGGGGAAAACCTGGCGGCCTTCGGGGGCGTGGCTGATGCCGCGGGCGACGATCATGTGGGGCTTGAGGCCGACCAGTTGCTCGGTGTCGTTCCAGAGGATGGAGCCGTTGGTCGGCCGGAGGAGGCCGGAGATGGTGCGGAGAAGCGTGGTCTTGCCGGCGCCGTTGGAGCCGATGAGGGTGACGATCTCGCCGGCCTCGACGTCAAGGCTGACGCCCTGGATGGCCTTGATCATGCCGTAGGCCACTTCGAGATTGGAAATATGGATGAGGGGCATCGGTCACGCGTTAACATAGCCGGGGCGGGCGGGTTGTGGAAGCGGGGGAGATTAAACACAGGGGCGGAGATTAAACACGAAGACACGAAGGCACGAAGCGGTGCCTGGAAAAGGCGACCGGTTTTGCAGTGGACATTATGCCGGAGCCTTATTAGTCAAACTGGTGACGCCTGGAACGAAGGCTGTCCCATTATCAAATACCGCTTCGGGTCTTCGTGCCTTCGTGTTTAATCTGTCTTGTTTCTGAAATACCGACAAGACACGCTGAAGCGTGAACTCCGAACAAGATTTCCGAACAGATCTTCGAACCGGATTCCGACTGCGGCTATTTCTCGGTCTTCGCACCAGTCCGCATGGCCTTGGCGGCGGTGATCTTGCGGATGGCGGCGTCCTGGGACTCGCGGGCGGCGTCCTGTTTTTCGGTCATTTCGGCGATCTTCTGGCGAAGCTTGGGGATATCCTTTTCGAGACTCATCACCTTGGCGGGATTGGGCGCGGTGGACCACTGCTCGCCGGCCTTGGTCTGCTCGGCAAGAAGCTGGTCGAGATCGCTCTGGAGTCGCTGGATCTGGCGGTCGACGGCCGCGCCGGATTGCTTGAGAATGATGATCTTCACCAGCGCGTCGCGCACGGTGGGGGGAATGTCGGCGTCGCGCGACAGGGTGGAAACCGTCTCCAGGTCGGCCGAGACGAGATCGACGCCATCGGCTTCGAGGATCTGCTCCTTGACCGTGAGCCGGGCCTTGGTGGCGCCCGGAAGCGCCTGGCGGAAGCGGTAGAGCGTTTCGGTTGTCTCCATCGTCTGGGCCGGTTCCATGAGCCGCCAGCCGCGGCGGATCGGATGCTCGATGATGAGCGTGCGATCCTTCTGGTCTTCGTTTTCCATCACGTATTGCCGGGCATAGACATGCTGGCGGTCAAGGCGGAGCACGCCGGCGTCGATGGCGGCGGATTCGATGCTCGTGGTGTGGACGGCGTCGGTGGAATCGACGAGGAGCGGGAGATCGATGCCCCAGGTGACCAGGCCGAAGCGGCCGGGGGCGAGGTTCTCGATGCTGGCATCGCCGACGTAGCTGCCACTGTCGAACACGGTGACGGCGCCCTGAAGCAGGTAGTGCTTGGAGGTGTTGCGGATGCGCGCGCCGAGCATGGCATTGCGCCGAAGCGTTGCGTCGTTGTAGACGGAGACGGGTTCGACGGTGATCGCATCGCTCATGATGGGAACGACGGCGGTGCTTTGTTTGGGGACGGTGACGTCGGTGAGCGTATAGCGGAACCCATCCTGCGGGTTAATCACGGGGCCGTCGGGCGTGCGGTCGGCGTCGGCACGCGCCGGGGTCTGAGGGGTTGACGGCTCATCGTCGAGCGACTCGCGCGAGGGGATGGGCTTGGGCCGCCGGAAGGATTCGCCGGCGGGGATGCCGGGGCCGCGCGCGGCTTTGCCGACGGCGGAGGCGTCGGCCGTGGCATCGGGCGCCAGCAGGAACGGGCGGCCGCCCATGAGGTTGAGCTGCACGGCGTTCCAGTCCGTATCGGTGTCATTGGCAACAGTGGCCCAACCCTGCAGCGAGGGCTTGTCCGCGAGCACGAGGCGGTAACTGACTTTCCACGGTTGGGCTTCGATCGTGTATCCGATCCGCACCGGCCGCTCGGCCTTGCCATGCAGGCGCACGGAGATGGTCTTGCGATCTGGGTCCTTCTGCCAGATGGCCTCGACGGCGCGTCGGACGTCGTCCTGGGCGCGCGGGTCGCTGAGCTCGATCTTGCGAATCTCGTCGAGCTTGATGCTCTGGATCGCATTGCCGTTGAGCACGTTCAATTGCCGTGTGGGTGCGTTGTTGGCTTTGTCGCCCTTGTCGGCCTTGTCGCCCTTATCGCTCTTATCGCCCTTGCCGGATTTTTCGGTTTGCTCGGGCTTCTGGTCGATGGTTTCGATGCTGAGGATGGTCACTTCGCGGGTCTCTTCGCCGACTTGCAGTCGCACGCGCGCGCCGCGAAGCTGCGAGAGCAGGTCGACGCGCGAGGGGTTGTCGGCCAGGTTCAGCCGGCGCGAGGTCGTGGCGGACGGGTCCATGGGCTGGATAGTCGTGGCGGGGGCATTGGCGCCGTCGTCGACCATCATGCTCTTGAGCACGCTGCCGACCTGTCCGGTCTTGAACGTGAGATCCACCGCGGCATCGCCGCTGACGGTGCCGTTGTGTTCCAGGCGCGCAGCGCCGCTGGCGTAGAGTGTCACTGTGGCAACCGGAAATTTCGGCGCGACGTCGGTCGAGGCGGCCTTCTCGGGCTTGGGTTGCTTGTCACTCTTCTCCGGCTGTTTTGCATCATCGCGCGGCGCAGGACGATCGTCGCAACCTGCCAGTGCCGCAAGAACTATCAACAGACACCACCGCATAGGTCTTCTCCAGATTCTGATAATTGTCTAATCGTTGCGCAGCATGTCGCTCTCGGATTTGGCCGACTTCGCCGGGGCGGTTGTCGGGCGTGTTGTGCTGAGGCTGTGCGATACACCTTCAAAACCACGGTCTTCGGGTTCGGCCGGGAATCGGCCGCCCATCGCCGCCATCATGACTTCAAAGATGGACGTGTTATCGACGAATCGGCCGACGACGGGGTCGTTGCCGATGATCTTCGCATCGAAGAGGTGCGCCCCGGCGCCGCGTACGCGGAGCGGCACGAGGCTGCTGCTGTGGCCGCCCGTGTTGAATGACACACCCGGCATCCGGTGCTGGCCGCGGTCGATGATCGGGTCGAACGGCTCCTTGTCGGAGTTGAGGCCCCAGACCATGCCGGTTTCGTGGTCGGAGGTAATGATTACGAGTGTTTCCTGCCAGTTGCTGTGCTGGTTGACCCACTCCTCGACGGCCTTGATGCTGGCGTTGAAGGCGACCATTTCCTCGATCATCCGGCCGGGGTAGTTGGCATGCTCGGCCTTGTCGACGGCGCCGCCTTCGATCATGACGTAGAAGCCCTTGGGATTCTTGCTCAGGATGTTCAGCGACGCCCGGGTGATGGTCTTGAGCGTCGGCACGGTGGGGATGAATGGGTCGGCGAAGGGCCCGGCCATGCGGATGTCGAGATCATCGACCCGGCCGTCCTTGTTCCAGTCGCGTGTCTGCCGCTGTTCCTGAAGCGTGCCCGAGACACGGGCCACGCCCAGCACGCGGCCTGGGGTCGGTCCGCTGGCCAGGGCTTCAAACTCGGCCTTGGACTGCACGAGTTTCCAGTGCTGGGCGTGTCGGCCGGATTTGAGCAGGTTCCAGGTGAAGGATCCGCCGACGGCGTCGTAGTCGCTTTCCTTGGTGGGTTCGCGCGGGGCGCCGTTGTTGTCGTACTCGGGGTGTCCGGTGCCCATGATCAGGTCCAGCGTGTCGCTGTTGAGCATTTCGTTACAGATCTCGCGCCAGTTGCTCCGGGCGACGTTGTGGGCTCCGCCGAACGTCGCCGGCGTGGCGTCGCACCACGGCACGGTCGTCACGACGCCCGTGGACTTGCCGAGTGCCTTGGCGATTTCGGAGATGGTTCGGCCGCGGGCCGGCCAGACCTGGTCGTCCTCATCCGGCATGTAGTTCACAGCGCCGTTGTAGACCTTGACGCCGCTGGCGAGCGCGGTGCCCGAGGCGGCGGAGTCGGTCGGCGATTGCCTGAGCATGCCGTAGGACTTGAACGGAGTTCCCCCGGCGATGGCGGCCGCGAAGGCGCTGTCGGCGACCCAGACGTTGGCCGGCTCGTACGGGACGGTTCTGCCGCGGCTTGCCCGGCTGGCGCCGCCGTTGATCTGGTTAAGGGAGATGGTCAGTGCGGCGTATTTGCTCCAGGCACGCTGGTCGTAGGGTTGGGCGCCGAGGCGGCCGTGCTCGTAGTAACTGGTCGCGTTATATACACCAAAGCCGCCGCCGTCGCTGATGAGGATGATGACATTCTTTGCTTCGGCGGCCGACGCTGTCCGCGCCGTGACCAAGCCCAGCACGAACAGCGCGAGCACAATGCGGAAACCGGCACTTCTACAGATCATATAAACACCTGTCCTGCTGCCTCTACTTGCGGTCTTGCGCAGTGTTGCGTCGCATGCCCTGCTGCATCCGTTCATGCCATCGGACTGACACAAGGGCACTTCGGCTGTTCACGCCGCACGTTCCGACCATAAGCCATGTACAGTATCAAGCTTATGTTGAGTATCGACCAGATTTATGTGAAGAAATGATTCTCGCCGTGGGCTGGTCCGATAACCTGGGCGAGCTCTCCGGCTTGGAGCATCCCTATAATGGCCGGCATCAGGTTAACTCTCGAAAGGACATGTTCCATGGTCTCGGCCGCTCCTTGTGCGATTGTCATCTTCGGCGCTTCCGGCGACCTTGCCCGTCGCAAGCTCATACCGGCCATTTATGAACTGGCCCGCGAGGGTCTGCTTCATGATCGCTCGTTCATTGTCGGTTTCTCGCGGTCTTCGCTCACGGATGAGCAGTTTCGCGATGAGTGCCGCGCGGCGGTCGCGGAGTTTGGGCGTACGCACCCGGTTGATGACGCGATCTGGCAGAAACTGCTGGGCCGGATTTACTACTGCGCCGCCGACTATGGCACGCCGGCTGATTACGCGCGTGTGGCCGGGCGACTGGGCGAACTCGATGGGTCTCACCAGACCGGAGGCAATCGGCTGTTCTATCTCGCGACGCCGCCGACGCAGTTCGTCTCGATCATCGAGCAACTTGGCCAGCTTGTGCCACAAGATGCTCCGGTGGAGGGCGTGTGGCATCGGCTGATCATCGAGAAGCCCTTTGGCCGTGATCTGCCGTCCGCGAAGCACCTTAACGGGCTCATCCACCGCCACTTTCGCGAGGAAGAAGTGTTCCGCATCGACCACTACCTGGGAAAGGAGACGGTGCAGAATCTGATGGTCATGCGGTTTGCCAACGCCATCTTCGAACCGATCTGGAACTACAAGTACATCGATCATGTGCAGATCACGGTGGCGGAGTCGCTTGGCGTCGGTTCGCGCGGCGGCTACTACGATCAGTCGGGCGCGCTGCGCGACATGGTGCAGAACCACATGTTCCAACTGCTGGCGCTGGTCGCGATGGAGCCGCCGGCCGCCCTGGATGCGCAGTCCATCCGCGACGAGAAGGTCAAGGTGTTCCGGTGCATCCGCCAGATGCGCCAGGCGGTGATCGAACAGTCCACGGTCCGCGGCCAATACGCGGCGGGAGCGCACGCGGGCGTGTCCACCGATGGCTATCGTCGCGAGAAGGCCGTCGCCGTCGAGTCACGCACGGAGACTTTTGCGGCGCTAAAACTCCACATCGACAACTGGCGATGGTCGGGGATGCCGTTCTACCTGCGCACCGGCAAGTTTCTGGAGAAGAAGCTGAGCGAGGTGGTGGTGCGGTTTCGGTCGCCGCCGCTGACGCTCTTCCAGAAGCAGTGCCAGTCTCCCGTGTTCCCAAACGACCTGGTGATTCGCGTGCAGCCCAACGAGGGGATCAGCGTGCGGCTGAACGGGAAGCTTCCGGGCGGGCAGATGAACATCCAGTCGGTGGCGATGGATTTCACGTACAGCAATACGTTCCAGGCCGCTCCGCCCGAGGCGTACGAGCGGTTGATTTACGATGCGATGGCGGGCGACCAGACGCTGTTCATTCGCGCCGACGAGGCCGAGGCCGCGTGGGAAGTGATCGATCCGATCGAAGCCGCGTGGGCCAAGTCCGCCGAGCGGCCGGCCGATTACGTGCCCGGTTCCTGGGGGCCGGCCAAAGCGATCGATCTCATCGAACGCGACGGCCGCCGCTGGTTGCACACGACGGGTGAAGCGGAACCGATCATTGCGTGTTCGGTGTGAGGGTCCTATTTGCCTCGTTTCCGCATTACTTCCTTGAGCGTGCGCTTGGCCGGCAGGAGCAGTTCGATGCCCACGCGGGTGCCGGTGACGGGTTCGGCGATGGTTTCGACGCGCATGCGCGTGTCGCGGCTGCTGCGGGCGATGCGGACGGTGCCGTTGCAGATCTCGTAGCGGTCGCAGATGCGGGCGGCGAAATAGAGCCCCTCGCCCTTGTGATGGGCGGGGTCGGTCGTGAAAGGATTGTCCGCGAGTTTCACGGCCGCCTCGTAAGGGCCGTGCAACCGGGCGACGTCGGAGATCTTCCTGAACACACCCACGCCGTCGTCCTGGATGGTGATGTGGACGGCGGCGGCCGTGCGCACCAGGGCGATGGTCACCACCGTGCCGCCACTGTGATCGATGGCATTGGCGATGGCGGCGGCGCAGGCGTAGTGGAGCAGTTCGTGTGCCTGCGGGCCAAAACCCAGCGTCGGGCCGTTGAGCACGCGCTGCCAGATCTGCTCGGCGGACAGCGAGCCGTCGAGTTTGTATTTCTGTCCGGCGTGTTCCATCTCAGCCAGGAAATAGCGGCGCAGGCGCGTCTGGCCTTTGCCGACGACCACGCCTTCGCGTTCAAGCTCGCCCAGATGCAGGTGCGCGCCCTGGCGGCTGATGTCGTATTCACTGGCCACGTTCATGGCCGGTCCCTGGGTGTCCCAGAAGATGCATTCGAGCAATCGCTGGCGGATTTCACGGGTCTGTTCACGCATGGTGGATATTAAAACGCCAAGGGGCAAGATAATCCATACGGCTGGTGTTAATCCGTCAACCGGGAAATCAGGGATGGCGATCGAGCGCAGGCATCTTCGGGTGTCGCTGTGTGCAACGAAGATCAAACACGAAGGCACGAAGCCACGAAGCGGTTTTCGGTTGATTGAGGGCTTCCGTTTACAGTCGTAACAAATCTCATCGACGGTATTAAAGAAGTGATGGCCGTCGCGAATCGGTCAGCAACACCATACCCCGCTTCGTGTGTTCGTGCCTACGTGTCTAATCCTCTCTAATAACTGTAATGGCTACCGGCGATTCGAGGTTGATAATGAGACTCTGTCGCAATTGTGATTTGTGGCTAATCCAGCGAGGGGACGAGTGCTTTTTCACGCTTCCTGTCTTGTAATCGGACAACCACATCCTATTATGTTCGCCTTGTGCCGCGGGAGAAGAAAACCGTGGGGCCCCAGCGGCCAGAACAGGAAAGAACTCATGTCCAAACGTAAGATGGTCACGCTTGATGGTAACGAAGCTGCTGCATCAGTAGCACATCGTGTTTCCGAAGTCATTGCAATCTACCCCATTACCCCTTCCTCGCCGATGGGCGAGTTCTCCGATGAATGGTCGGCCAAGGGGAAGAAGAACATCTGGGGCACGGTTCCCAATGTCGTGGAGATGCAGAGCGAAGGCGGCGCGGCCGGTGCCGTCCACGGCGCCCTGCAGGCCGGTGCCCTGACGACGACGTTCACCGCGTCGCAGGGGCTGCTGCTGATGATCCCCAACATGTACAAGATCGCCGGCGAGCTGACGCCCTTCGTCATGCACGTGACGGCCCGCACGCTCGCGGCCCACGCGCTGTCGATCTTCGGCGATCACTCCGACGTGATGGCCTGCCGCCAGACGGGCTTTGCGATGCTCTGCTCCAATAGCGTGCAGGAAGCGCACGACATGGCGCTCATCGCCCACACGGCCAGCCTCAAGGCGCGCATCCCGTTCATGCACTTCTTCGACGGCTTCCGCACCAGTCATGAAGTGCAGAAGATCGAGATCCTCAACGATGAAGATATCTCGGCAATGGTCACCGATACGCTCGTGGCCAGGCAGCGTGCCCGGGCGCTGACGCCCGACAAGCCGGAACTTCGCGGCACGGCCCAGAACCCGGACGTGTTCTTCCAGGCCCGCGAGGCCTGCAACAGTTACTACGATGCCTGTCCGAAACTGGTCCAGGAAACCATGGACGAGTTCGCCAAGATCGGCGGCCGCACATACAAGTTGTTTGACTACGTCGGCCACCCCCAGGCCGAGCGGGTCATCGTCATCGTGGGATCCGGCGCTGAGACGGCCGACGAGACCGTCGAGCACCTGATCAAGCAGGGCGAGAAGGTCGGCATCGTCAAGGTGCGGCTGTTCCGTCCGTTCTGCATCGACAGCTTCATCAATGCACTGCCCAAGACCGTCAAGAAGATCGCCGTCCTCGACCGCACCAAGGAACCCGGTGCGGTGGGCGACCCGCTCTATCAGGATATCGTCACGGCCTTCCAGCGGGCTCGCCTGCTGGGCAAGGATCCGTTCGCGACCGACCCGATGATCGTCGGCGGCCGCTACGGGCTGTCGAGCAAGGAATTCACGCCCGCGATGATCAAGGGCGTGTACGACGAACTGACCAAGCCCAACCCCAAGACCGTCTTCACGGTGGGCATCTTCGACGATATCACCCAGTTGTCCCTCAAGTGGGACGACGACTGGATGATCGAGCCCAACGATGTGCATCGCGCGGTCTTCTTCGGCCTCGGCGCCGACGGCACCGTGGGTGCGAACAAGAACTCCATCAAGATCATCGCCGAAGACACCGGCAACTGCGGCCAGGGCTATTTCGTGTACGACTCCAAGAAGTCGGGCGCGATCACGATCTCGCACCTGCGCTTCGGCCATCGCCCGATCAAGTCGGCCTATCTCATCAAGCAGGCCCAGTTCGTCGCCTGCCACCAGTGGCAGTTCGTCGACAAGTATGACATGCTCCGGTACGCCGCCAAGGGCGCGACCCTGTTGCTGAATTCCCCGTACACGCAGTACGAAGTGTGGGACCACCTGCCACTCGAAGTGCAGAACGGGATTCTCGACAAGCAACTCAAGGTCTACACGATCGACGCGTACAAGGTGGCCAAGGAACAGGGCATGGGCGTGCGCATCAACACGATCATGCAGACCTGCTTCTTCGCGATCTCGGGCGTGCTCGAACAGGCGGAAGCAATCACTGCCATCAAGAAGGCCATCGAGAAGACCTATGGCAAGAAGGGTCCGGAACTGGTGAAGCGCAACTTCGCCGCCGTGGACGCTTCGATCGCCAATCTGCACGAGGTCAAGCTCGGCACCCGCGCCAACAGCAGCTACAAGATGCCGTCGATGGTGTCGGACAAGGCGCCGGACTTCGTCAAGCGCGTGTCGGCCGTCATCATGGCCAACAACGGCGACCTCCTGCCGGTCAGCGCCTTCCCGGCCGACGGCACCTGGCCGCTCTCGACCACGCAGTGGGAAAAACGCAGCATCGCGATGGACATCCCCGTGTGGGATTCAACGATCTGCATTCAGTGTAACAAATGCGCCATGGCCTGCCCGCACGCGGCCATCCGCGCCAAGGTTTACGAACCCAGCCAACTCGCCAATGCCCCGGGGACATACAAGTCAGTTGATTTCAAGGGCGCGGAATTCAAGGGCCAGAAGTTCACCATCCAGGTAGCCCCCGAGGACTGCACCGGATGCTCACTCTGCGTCATGGTCTGCCCGGCCAAGGACAAGACCAAGCCCAAGCACAAAGCCATCGACATGACCCCCATGGCCCCGCTCCGCGCGGCCGAGAAGACCAACTACGAGTTCTTCCTCAACCTCCCCGAGGTCGACCGCACCAAGGTCAAGCTCGACGTCAAGGGCGTCCAGTTGCTCCAGCCTCTGTTCGAATACTCCGGTGCCTGCGCGGGTTGCGGCGAAACACCCTACGTCAAACTGGTTACTCAGCTCTTCGGCGATCGGGCGATCATCGCCAATGCCACGGGCTGCTCGTCGATCTACGGCGGCAACCTGCCGACGACTCCTTATTGCACCGACAAGAACGGTCGCGGTCCGGCATGGGCCAACTCGCTGTTTGAAGACAACGCCGAGTTCGGCATGGGCATGCGTCTGGCGATCGACAAGCACAAGGAGCAGGCCCAGGAGATGCTCAAGGCCATGTCTGTTGAGATTGGCGAACAGCTCGTCGGCGAGCTGCTCTCGGCCGACCAGACTGGCGAAACCGGCATTGCCGCCCAGCGGTTGCGTGTTGTGGCCCTGAAACAGAAACTGGCGACCATTTCATCGCCCATGTCCGCGCGGCTGTTGCTCCTGGCCGACTATCTCGTGAAGAAGTCGGTGTGGATCTTCGGCGGTGACGGCTGGGCCTACGACATCGGCTACGGCGGCCTCGACCACGTCATGGCCTGCGGCTACGACGTGAACATCCTGGTCATGGACACCGAGGTGTATTCCAACACCGGCGGTCAGGCTTCAAAGTCCACCCCGACCGGCGCGGCCGCGAAGTTCGCCTCGGCCGGCAAGTCGGGCATGAAGAAGGATCTGGGCCTGATGGCGATGGCCTACGGCAACGTATACCTTGGCAAGGTTGCCTTCGGCGCCAAGGATACGCAGACCGTCAAGGCGTTCGTGGAGGCCGAAAGCTACCACGGCACGTCGATCATCATCGCCTTCAGCCACTGCATCGCCCACGGCTACGATCTGGCGTACGGTGCGGAGCAACAGAAGCTGGCCGTCGATACGGGTTACTGGCCGCTGTTGCGGTACGATCCCCGTCGTGCGGCCAGCGGCGAGATTCCGCTGCAGCTTGACTCGGGCGCGCCCAAGGCCCCGCTGTCGAGTTACACGGTGAACGAGACCCGCTTCCGCATGGTCGAGCAGATGAACCCCGAGCGGTTCAAGATGCTGATGACCCAGGCGCAGTCGGATCTGAACAACCGGTTCTCGCTCTACGAGCAGATGGCGAAGATCGCCGTCGGCGGCGCCCGGAAGGA
>JANYKD010000433.1 GCA_025361735.1 Phycisphaerales bacterium | reverse complement strand
GCGGCCGTCCTCGGCCGCATCTCGGAGCGGGCGAGGACGCCCGCGCTCCCGGACAACAAGAACCTTGGTTGTACCCAAAGGAGTCAGAAACATGCCAAATCAATGGACTGCCGACAGCGTGCTCGACCTGATGAGAGGCTTTCAGCCCGTGTGCGTGCTGGCGGCGGCGGCGGAGTTGGACATCTTCGGCATCCTGGCCGCCGGGCCGCTGACGGCCGGGCAGATCACTGAGAAGGCTCATGCCGACCTGCGCGGCATGGTGGTCCTGCTCGATGCGCTGGCGGCGCTGGGGTTCATTGTGAAGCAGAGCGATCGATACGCCGCCGCGGACGGCGTGGCCGATTTGCTCACGGAAACCGGTCGGCGGAGTGTGCTGGCGATGGTCCGGCATCAGGCAACCTGTTTGCGGCGCTGGTCCGATCTGGCCAAGTCCGTGCAGACCGGATCGCCCGCCGAAAAACGAGCAAGCATCCGCGGCGAAGCGGCCGACTACGCGGCGTTCATCGAGGCGATGGACAACATCGCCCGCACCATGACCGACCGTGTCGTGGCTGATCTGTCCCAACTGAACTTCCGGCGCATCTTGGATGTCGGCGGGGCAACGGGTTCGTGGACCATCGCATTCCTGCGGGCATATCCGCAGGCGTCGGCGACGCTGTTTGATCTGCCCGTGGTGATGCCGCAGGCGCGCGAGCGACTGTCGGCCGTCGGGCTGACCGATCGCGTGACCTTGACGCCCGGCGATTTCTACAAAGACCCGCTGCCGCAAGGCTGCGACCTGGCGTGGGTCAGCGCCATCGTCCACCAGAATTCGCGCGAGCAGAACCGCGAGCTCTTCACCAAGCTCCACGCCGCGTTGCCGCCCGGCGGGCAGGTGCTGATCCGCGATATCCTTATGGAAGAATCGCGGATCTCGCCGGTGTCCGGGGCGCTCTTTGCGGTCAACATGCTCGTCGCCACGAAGTCCGGTGGCACGTTCACGGTGGCCGAACTCACGGAGGATCTCGCAACGGCCGGCTTCGGCGATGCCCAGGTGCTGCGGCGCGACGACGGCATGCACGCCGTGTTGGGCGCCGTGCGGCGGTGACAGAAGTGCATCCGATGCGTTTCGCCAGTATACTGCCCATCCCCAGGCCAACCGTGGGTTGGCTGGGGATCGGAACGGAATACAGACATCCTGACAACGGACACTCGATATGGCACTGCAAGTCGGAATCGTTGGCCTGCCGCTCGTGGGCAAGACCACCATCTTCAACGCCCTCACGGCCGCCGGCGCCGAGGCTACCGCTTATTCCAAGGCCCAGTCCAAACCCAACATCGGCGTGGCCAAGATCCCCGACCGCCGGCTCAACATCATCAACCAGTTCATCGAGACCCAGAAACTCGTGCCGGCGACCATCAGCGTCGTGGACGTGGCGGGCCTGGTCCGCGGCGCCAGTTCCGGGCAGGGCCTGGGCAACAAGTTTCTCGCCCACATCCGCGACATGGACGCCATCATCCACGTCGCCCGCTGCTTTGACAGTGACGAAGTCATTCACTCCGAAGACACGATCGACGCGGCCCGGGACATCGACACGATCGAAACCGAGCTGATCCTGGCCGACCTCGAGCAGGTCGGTAATTCGCTGGACAAGGCCAAGCGTGCCGCCAAGAGCGGCGACAAGGAAACCATCGCCCGCGCCGAGGTTCTCGAAAAGGCCTATGCCCAGCTCAACGACGGCAAGCCCATCCGCGACCTGCATCTGAATCCCGAGCAGGCGAAGCTCGTCAAGAGCATGGGCATGCTCACGTCCAAGAAGGTCCTCGTGGTGGCCAATGTCGGCGAGGACGACATCCATGGCGCCAGCGACCGCGTGAAGGCGGCCCGCGAGAAGGCGACCGCCATGGGCTTCCCGCTGGTGCCCATCTGCGGCAAACTCGAAGCCGAGATCGCCGAGCTTTCCGAAGCCGACCGCGGCGAAATGCTCCAGGGCATGGGCCTGACCGAGCCGGCTCTGACGATCCTGGCGGCCGAGGCGTACAAGCTGCTCGGCCTGCAGAGCTTCTTCACGGCCGGCGAACCCGAGATTCGCGCCTGGACCATGTCCATCGGCGCCAAGGCCCCGGTCGCGGCCGGCGTGATCCACAGCGACCTGGAAAAGAGTTTTATCAAGGCCGAGGTCTACACCATCGCCGATCTTCAGCAGTTCAAGACCGAACACGACATCAAGCAGCATGGCAAGCTGCGCCTTGAAGGCAAGGAGTACGTCGTCCGCGACGGCGACGTGGTCCACTTCCAGGCAGGGCTGGCGGGGAAGAAGTAATACGCAATTCCTTATCGGTCGCCAATGCTCTTACTCCCTCTCCCGGTATTCCGGGAGAGGGTTGGGGTGAGGGTCTGCGGGAGCAGGAGCCGGCAATAGCGTGGACCAGCATGTTGCGTATTGACGTGCCTTTGTTGATACTCCCCGTCATGCCTCACCGTGACACCGATCCCAGGCTGCTGCAGTTCGCCCACGAACTTCGCAATCGCTCCACGGATTCGGAGCAGCGTTTATGGCAGCGGCTCAGGAACCGACGACTCGGCGGCTTCAAGTTTCGACGCCAGTATCCGATTGAAGGGTACGTCGTGGATTTCATCTGCATCGAGGCCAAGCTGGTCGTTGAATTGGATGGCGGCCAACACGCCGACGAGGCAGCGATTGAGTACGACCGGCGCAGGAGTGAGGCAATTGAGGCTCACGGGTTTCGCGTGATTCGGTTCTGGGATTGTGATGTGCTGCGCGACTTGGACGCGGTGGAACAGATGATCTATCGGGAATTGACGGGGGAGTCGCCGTTTCAGTTGTGAGAATAGCGTGTGTTGACGGCTTTGCCGGCCCTCACCCCAGCCCTCTCCCGGTGTACCGGGAGAGGGAGCAGAAAACGGCGGAATTCAAGCCTTCTCCCGGAACAACGAGTGAGAGTCGCCCAGGCCTATTTCGCGTCCATCTGCTTAATCCGCACATCCCTGAACTCCACCCACATCGGCGGCCCCGCGTGGATCTGCAGGGCGAGGATGCCCGACATGCAGCGGCCCTTGGGGTCGTTGTCGACGACGTCGATCGTCTGAATTCCGTTGAGATAATGGACGACGTGGTTGCCCTTGCAGATGATCACGTAGTCGTTCCAGTCGGACTTCTTGTGGGTGGCGCCGATCGCCTTGACGTCGCCGAGCGAGCCGACGACCTTGGGCTTGCCGTCCTCGCCGATCTCGACTTTCTCGCCCACGCGGCACAGCGACCCGCGGCCGCGCTCGTGATAGAGGAACCCGTCGGCCGCAGGGGAGTTGGCCACCTCGGCCTGATAGCCGGCGACAACCCAGGCGTTCTCCTTGGCCTCGGTGGCATGGCGCGAGCGGTATTGCACGCCGCTGTTGCCGTGGTCGATCTTGTAGGAAAGACGCAACTCGAAATCCGTAAACACCACCGGCTTGCCGGGACCCTGGTCGCCGACGTACATCAGGAAGGTGTTGCCCTTGGTGTTGTTCTCGGCCGTGGTCTCGCCGCGGATCAGCCCGTCCTTCACGGACCAGAGCTTGGGATTGCCTTCCCAGCCGGTGAGGTCTTTGCCGTTGCAGAGCTTGACCATCCCCGCCGGCTCGGGCGGGGCGGTGGGCTTGGGCGCTTCGGTCTGGGCGAAGGCGGCCGACGATACGAGCAGAAGAGAGGCGATTACGCAGGCGAGACGATGGATCATGGTGTGCTCCGTGGTAGGGGTCCATGGGTTATACACACCAGATTGCACGGTGATGACGGCAAACCGTTTTCACCGGAACATGCCGACGGGCGAGGTGTTGCCACGGACCCGGGATACGATCATGTCGATGGCGCTTTGCAGATTCTGGCGCCATTCACGCAAGCGAGCGAGACGAAGCGTCTCCTTGCGGACATCAACATTGGAGCCTTCGAGAAAACCCTGTTGCAGGGTGCCAAGTCCGTCTTTACCCGGCTCGGCGATGATGGCCGGGCCGGACAATTCGGTCTCCTGATAGATGCTTCCGCCGAGCTGCGCCAGTCCGCTGGGGTTGATGAAGGTGGCAAGCTTCACGGTGCCGGCCTGCTGGCGGGTGATCTGGCCGGGGACGAGGTAATCAACCCGGCCATCATTGCTGATCGTGATGCCTGTGGCGTTGGGGGGTAGAGCGATGGCGGGGTCAAGACGATACCCTTCGCCCATTCCCACCACAACTTGCTGGTCCTTGTTGACAAAGAAGTTACCGGCGCGGGTGTAAGCGTATCCATCGCCCATACCGGGCATGATCTTGACTCGAAAGAAACCCGGGCCGACGATGGCGACATCGAGCGGGCGATTGGTGCTTTCCATCGCACCTTGTTCCATATTGAGCGAGGATTGCGCGTGAACCGGGTTGCCCGTGAATTGGATCTGGGCAGCGTGATAGGCGGTGGTCTCGGCGTTGGCGAGATTACAGGTAATGACGTTCTCGGCCCGGTCAATCGCCTGCATCGTTGCGGCGAGGTTGTCGTCGGCCGGCTTGTCGGCCGAAGCAAGGATGGCGGCGACACGTTCGTCGATCGTGGGTGCCGTTAGCGATTGGCGAAGCAGGGAATCGGCAAGTGCCGTGTGATTGTCCGGAGATGTTGGGTTGGGTCGGGCAGTGGCGGCTGACCCGGTGGACGAACAGCCTGCAGCCAGCAGCAGGCTAATAGCAAGCACGCCACGGCCAAATCGAGAGAAGAAGTTCATGGTGCGAGTCCTTTCGCGTTAAGCGGGCATCCTGCCCATCATGATTATCGGTAAATCGGGCGTTGCCACGATAGCGGGCTACCGCAGCTCGAGTAGCGCCCGCTGATACCGCCGCATCAGGGCCGAGCGGCTGACCTGGCCGATCGCCTTCTGGTCGCTTCCACGGCAGACGGGGAGCTGATCGACATCGGCGTCGATGAAAATGTCCAGCACGACGCCCAGGTCGTCGGTGATCTGCACCTGGGGCAGGTCGGTGCGCATCACATCCTGCACGAGCAGCAGGGGGACGGCTTCGCGTTCGAGCAGCACCGTCTTGATGTCCTGCGCCACCAGCATGCCCGCGATCCGGCCGGCCTCGTCGACCACGACGAAACTGCTGGCGCCGGTCGCCGCCATGAGGTCGAGGATGCGTTGGAAGGGATCGCTGTCATTGACGATCGACGCGGGTTCCAGGTCAACCTGTTCCACCGTGAGCCGGCGCAAGAGCGTGACATCGGCCGTTGTGCCCACGCGGATGCCCCGTTTGCGCAGGCCCAGGGTGTAGATCGAATCGGCAAACAGCGAGCGGGCGGTTCCGGTGGCGAAGATGCAGGTGAGCATGGCCGGGAGAATGATCCGGTTGTCGTGCGTGAGTTCGAAGACGATCAGGATCGACGCCAGCGGTGCGTGAACAACGGCCGCCAGCACGGCGCCCATGCCGACCAGTGCGTAGACCTCGGGCTGGATCTGCACCCACCAGCCGAGTCGCTTGAGCACGAG
>JANYKD010000413.1 GCA_025361735.1 Phycisphaerales bacterium | reverse complement strand
GGGCCGTCGGCGGGACGGCCAGAGCGCGATACGAACCGAGCGGCCACGATTTGGCGTGGGTGATCTGGCGGTCAGAGATATAGTCGAATCCCCAGCCGCTGGTCCACAATTGCGAGATCGTTGCATGGATCGGCTGCGCCGTGATCCACTGTTTGTTGTGGACGACGCACTGGATGATCTCGGTCGCATCGCCCGGCTTGCGCTGCGGCATGGACCAGAGGTCGTGAATGGGCCAGTAAACGAGCACGTCGTTGTCCGGTCGGCCCCCCTGGAGAATTGACTGACACCGGGCGATATACGCATTGAGCGTCGGGACATCATGCCAGATGGCGTTACGCGGATTCATCTCGGTTGCCGCGTAGAAGACCCAGCCCGGCCAGGCCGCATCGTCCGGCGAATAGCAGGTGCCGTGATAAAACATGTGGTTGACACCACTGACGAACATGCGGTCGACAAAGCACTTGGTCTCTTCGAGCGTTTCGCAGAAGTGCTCGGCCATCCAGGTACACGTTTCCGAGGAAACGAGTTTGTGGCCGGCCACATGAGCGGCCGACGACGCGAACTTGCTGATGAACGGATCGCGGTCACCGGCGCCGAAGTCCTCATCAAACCGCGAGACCAGCGGATCCCGCTCGCCCC
Organism: Phycisphaerales bacterium; assembly: GCA_025361735.1. Taxonomy (GTDB): domain Bacteria; phylum Planctomycetota; class Phycisphaerae; order Tepidisphaerales; family Tepidisphaeraceae; genus JANYKD01. Next base: position 4,395 of record JANYKD010000413.1, on the reverse strand, counting down.
GGCCAAACATCTCCGTCTCGGGAATGTCCGCCAGGGCGTACAGATCGAGGATGTTCCCCGGCGCCCCGTGGGCCTGGTTGCGAGTGATCATCTTGTGCGCATGGCACCACTCCACCCACTGCGGAAACACATTCTCCACCATCATGTCAGAAAGCGTTTCCTGGAAATCGTGCCGCAGCCGCACGGTGGTATCGGTGGGTTTCGCAGTGAGGAACTCCGCCAGGTGTTCCTGCAACCGGTAGCCACGGCGCTTCTCGAACTCCGGAAGCAGATCGGGCGACCAGCGGGAGTTGTATTCGTAAGAATCGTGATACATCGCCCGCGGCAGCGGGCCGGTGTACTGGCCGAACGCGCCCGTGAAGCGGCTCAGGAACGTCTCCATCGCCTTGCCGTAAAACGGATTGATCATGTACCCCTCGCCGCCCGGCGAGGGACGCTTAACGCGCATGCGCGTGGATTTTGTGCGGATCGCCTCGTCAGCAGCGGCCGCCTTGAGATTGAACACCGCCGTCATCCCCCCCTGTTCCTCCGGGATGTTCGGCCCGCCGAAGCACCAGCCCGTGCCGGTCGTCATGTCGACACCGAGGTCCAGGCGATTGCCTTCCTCAACGGCAAAGTGAAGCATCTCCATCCACTTGGGCGTGAGATAGTTGATGTATCGACCTTCGGCGCCCTTGGCGCCGTAAATCGGAACGATGTGGATGCCGCCCAGGCCGCCCTCACGATACCGCTTGAACTCGCGCGCGAGATTCTCACGATCGACCGCGCTGCCCGGCCACCAGTTGTACGCCCAGGGCCGCGACTCTCGCGACTGAGCCGGCCAACCAAGCAGATCTGGCTCGGCGGCGAGGGTCGCGAATCCGAAAACGGCGGCACAGATACACGCACAAATGCACGAAGGCAGGACCGCACGCAGTGAAAATGGCAGAGTAGCTGAAATCATGGCATCACCTCGCATTGTCTGCAGGCATCTGTGCCCGCTGTCGCAGTCTGGAATTCAGATTCACCTACTCAAACCAATTCACTCTTGCCGCCGCCTTGATCGTCACCGGGCCGATCAGCCCCGATGGCGCCAGCGGCGAATCCTTCTTCCACAGCCGCCAGCTCGTAAACGTCAGCCGGCCCGTCGGACTGGGCTTGTCTTCGGCCAGCCATGCCGGCCATTCCTTCAGCGTGCCGTTGGCGTTTCGCTGGCTGTCGTCCGGCAACTGCTCATCGCCAATCTGCCGGTTGATCCACAGATTCACCACCCTGATCTCCAGCGCGTTATCGCCCGCCTTCGCAGCCTCGCTGATGTCCAGGCGATACGGCGTGTGCCAGAGCAAGCCCAGATCCTTGCCATTCAGCTTCACGTCCGCCATCACCTCCACCCGGCCGAGGTCCAGATACAGGTGGCGATCCTTCCCAAGCAACTCGGCCGGGATGTTGATCGTCTTACGATACGTCACCGTGCCGGAGTAGAACTTGATCCCGTCTTCTGCACGCGTGCCCCAGTCCGCGAGTCTGTCGAACACGGCCTTCTCAGGCCCGCCCCACTTCGGGTCAAACGCGACGTCCCACGCACCGGGCAACTCAATCACCGCCGGCATTTGCGGCACGGCCACCTGCCGCACACGCCCGTCAGCCGTCTTGATCGCATACGCTCCCGGCCGCTTCACCTCGCCGCGCTGCAGGTCCATCTCCGGCGTGTCGTCGCGGACGACCGGTGCCGGCCGGGTCTGTGCGAGCTTGGCGATCTCTTCCTCCGTCAGCGCCTTGTTGAACTGCGCAAGACCCACCGTCTCGCCGCGGAATGGCGCCACCGTGCGTCCATGTAGCACGTCAACGCCACCATGTACTTGCATCGGACTCTTGAGCCCCTGCTTGGCCAGCTTGCCGTTGACGTACAGTGTCGGCTGGCCATCACGATAAACAACCGCCAGGTGTACCCAATCCTTGATCTCCATCGCATACGCGAGCGAGACAGAGAAATACTCGGCGCCATGTTCGTGGACACACACGCCATTCGTGCCGACCGCGATGCCCGCGCCGGCTTGGCCATCGCCGTACACTTCGTGCCCGGGCGGCGGGAAAAGCACATCATTGCGAGCCGCGCTATATGCCGCCGGACCCTTGATCGTCTCCGGCCCCATCGCCGTGGTGGCCGACGGCTTCACCCACGCGCTCATGGTGAATGTGTTGACGACATCAGCAGCGCCCCCGCCAGCGGCCGCGGCGGTCCAGCGCAGTTGCTCCTGCCCGTCGCGCGTGATCGAGACCACGCGATCGGCATCCTTCGCACTGCCCGGCCGGAACATCACAAACACCGACTCGGCCGGCCCCAGCCGCAGGGGAATTCGTGTCAGGCCGTCTTTCTCGTCGAACGCCACAACGCGCTCCACCGTCCCCGTTTCCGGCCGCCAGAACGCAGGGGTCTTGCCCGTTACGCGGAATTCGCACACGCTTTCCACCGGCTGGCTCGCGCCATTGGCGATGAAATACGCATCCACGTCGCCGATCTGACGGTGAATGAAACGCACCCGACGATCGGCGCTGAAATCCGGCTTCACGCCCTTCTCAGCCAGCACCCGCTCAGCGGTCTTCCCGGTAATCACCTTGCCCGAATTCCACAACTCGTCCGCGATTTTCGCCAGTTCGGCATCGCACCGCGGATAATCCGACAAACTCGGTGATTTCTTCGGGCGCACCCCGACAATCGTCGCGCCCGCATCGGCCAGTTCCTTGATCCGCCGGAGCAATGCCGGCGTCATCGTTTCCGCACCCGACAGCGACAGCACCCGATAGCTCATCCCATCCGCCAACACCAGCCGCCCGTCTTTCACCGCCACCCGCGTCAGCAGCACCTCGGCATTACACCCGTCGAAGTTGTACCGCGGCCGATCCGGCGGATTGCCCTTCAGCACGCCCGCCGGCGGCGTAAAACGCATGGGCGAACCTTCGGGCTGCAGATAAAGCACGTCGGCCACGAACAAGCCCTCGCGCAGCATGTACTGACACCGCGACAGATACTTGTGCCACGCCGCCGACTGCTCCCACCATGTCTGTCCACGCTCGTAGTGCAAGCCCCACGGCCCCATCGACATCCCCGGCCGGCGATCCGGCCACGGCTGCAGCGCATAGCGGTGGAACACGAACCGATTGATCCCCTCACAGAACGCCCAGTCGCCCAGCGCCTTGATGTAGCCCGGATGTCCCAGCCACTTCTCTGCATCCGTCGCCGTGAACGCCTCGGCGCCGAGAATCCGTTTGCCGTAGATGTGCGCCGCCGACGCCATCTCCGTGCAACTGTACGCCGCCCCACCAAGCTGCCACGACCAGAACTCGGCCATCGGCTCATCGCAGCGCCCCGCGTAGGCCAGATCCTCGCACGGATTGGCGTCGTACGCCTCAATCGACAACCGTATGCCGTTCTTGTGCGCCAGTTCCCGGAACTGCGACGTGTAGTTGTCGTGCATCATCTCGTTGACCGTCATCCGCAGATCCCACAGAAACCGCTCGGAGATTTCGAGGCTGTCCACGACGCGCCCGCTCATCACCGGCAGGAACGGCCACATGTCATACCCGCGCCGCTTCTGAAACTCCTCTCGGAACCCCGTCGTCCAGTTCTGCGAGCCGACCTCCCAACTGTCGATGTGCGTCGATACCAGCGTCTTGCCCGCCCGCGAACCCACATCGGCGATCAGCTTGCCCATCAGCCCGTCGAACATCGCCTCGGCCGCCTTCTTGCTGAGCTTGTCGCACTCCAGCCCCCGGCCGTCCAGCGGCGCGGGATGGTTGTCCTTGCCCGTTGGTGTGTGGCCGATCCGCATGATCGTCCAACTTCCCGCGGGCGCATCCCAGGTGAGTTTGCCATCCGCCTGCATCTTCGCAGTGATATCCAGCACGCGATCGCGCGCGATGGCGGCCCCTTCGGGTGCGGCCGGCCAATCGGCCTTCGCCGGCAGATGCTGCGTGGTAAACGCCGCTTTCCCGGCAATGCCCGCGATGCGATAGTCCGACGTCTTCGGGAACGCGACCACCGTGATGTCGCGATAGAAACTCGCCACCGCTTTGGGCTGCGGCAATACGCCCTCGAACTTCTTGCCGCCCTCCGCCGCCGTCTCGGTCCACACGAGTTTCTGCATGGCCAGTTCCGGCGTAATCCACGGCCCGCCGCTGCCGCACCAGCCGGCATCGTTGTTCATGTTCACCTCGATGTTGAGCCGGCTGGCTTCCCCGAGCATAAACTTGAACATCTCGCGCCATTCGGGATTGGCGAACGGTACGGCCCCTCGCGGGGTTCCCTGAGCCACCTCCATGATCAGGACGCCGCCGATACCGGCGCGGTACATGGCTTCGAGGTCGGCGGTGATTCCTTCCTTGGAGATGTTTCCATCGAGCCAGAACCAGTACACC
>JANYKD010000402.1 GCA_025361735.1 Phycisphaerales bacterium | reverse complement strand
ATGTCACCCAAGCCACGCCAGAACGTCGCGCTGACCGTTCGCTATTTCGCCGCTGGCTGCGTCGTGGGCGGGGCGAAGCCTTCGGCGTAGCTGACCTTTGCGCCGTCACGCAGGCCGGTCACATATTTCTGGACCATTTCCTGGCCCTTCTGTTTCTTCAGGAACGACTGCAGCTTATCCTTGATCTGGGCCAGCGGCACCGCTCCGGCCTCGTTGTGTTTCTCGACCTTGATGATGTGGTATCCGAAACTCGTCTCGACGACCGGGCCGATCTCGCCGGCCTTCTGCGTGAAGGCGGCATTGTCGAACGGCGGCACCATCTGCCCGCGCGGGAAATCCTCGTACAACCCGCCGTTGGCCTTGCTGCCGGGATCGTCCGAGTTGTCAGCGCAGAGCTTGGCGAAATCGCCGCCCTTGATCAGTTGTTCGCGGATACCTTCGATCTTCTTTTTCTTTTCCGCCTTCTTGGCCTCGTCATCGCCCGGGGCAAAACTCACGAGAATGTGCCGCGCGGAGACGGTCTCGTCGCGCTTGAACTGGTCGGGATGCTCGGCGTAAAACTTCGCGGCTTCGTCATCGGATGCGGTCGCGCTCTTGGTCTCCTCGGCCAGGAGCTTCTCGATGATGAGGCTGTCGGAAATCTGCTGGTTGAATTCCGCGACCGAGATGCCGGCGTGGCCGAGCATGACCTCGAGCGTATCGCCAGACGGATTGCGCTTGACTATTTCGTCAATCGCCTTCTTCAGTTCCTCATCGCTGATCGCGATCTTGCGGTCGGTGGCCGCCTGAAGCAGGAGCTGCTTGCTGATCATGTTCTGCAGCGCCCGCTGACGCATCTGCGGCAGCACCTGGGCCAACTGTTCGGGAGAGGCCTGGCGGGCATACCGCGCCTGCAGGCCGCGAGTCTCCTGCTCGAGCTCCGAGGCGGTCAGCCCCTTGCCGTTTACGGTAACGACGGTCGGCGAGGCGGGCTTGGTCGTCGGTTGTGTCGCCGGGGCCGGCGCGGGCGCGGCGGTTTCGGCGGCATGGACGGACAAAGACAATCCGGCGCCCAGCGCGGCGGCCAGGGCCAGCTTGCGAGCAGAGAGAAGCGACATCGACGTGATACCTTTCTGGTGGAAGTCGAAAAGGTGGTACGTTAGTAACTGTCTTGCCGCCGTCAAGCAGGCTGTGAGCGCGATGCCGGGAGCGCGGCCGTCCCCGGCCGCAGGTTGGAGCGGGCGAGGACGCCCGCGCTCCCAGTTGTCCGGTAACCGCGCCCGGCGTACGATTCCACATCATGTCTGAAGAAAACCCCACCGAACAGGTCCAGGAAGACATCCATCATCACGCCCATGGCTCGAGCGAAAAATGGATCGGCTGGGCCGCCCTGAGCGCCGCACTTTTCGCTGCCCTGGCGGCCATCTGCGGGTCGCTGGCCAGCAACCGGCAGACCGAATCCACTCGGCAGTTGATCGAAGCCAATGACCTCTGGGGGCACTACCAGGCCAAGAGCATCAAGGCCAACATCGTGCAAGCCAAGCTCGACGTCCTGGCGGCCCTGGGCAAACCCGCTCCGCAGGAGGCCGCCGACAAACGAGCCGAATACGACAAGGAGATGGACGAGATCAAGAAGGACGCCAAGCGCGCCCACGACTTGTCGGAAATCAACCTGCACATCCACGAGTCCACCGAGCGCGGTGTCACGCTGCTGCACATCGCCATCGCTGTCGTGGCCATCGCCGTGCTCACGCGCCGCAAGCCCTTCTGGCTGCTGTCGATGGTATTCGGACTGATAGGTATTGCCTTTGCGATCCACGGGCTGCTGCTTCACTCGTAATCCTGCAGCCGCGATCGGTGATCGCGGCTACAAATCGAGGCCGGCTAGGGCACCGGCCCTACTTTTCATCGTCGATCGCCCACACGCTCATTGCCTTGAGGGGCTCGGCCGCGGTCACCACGATACCGGTGCCGGTGATGGCGGGAGATGTGGGAATAATGGGACAGAGATACCCCCCTACCACCCAGCCCGGGCCGACGGTGCGCTCGGCGAACACTTTTTCGCCGTCGGCGGTGCGGACGGCCAGGCGGTAGGGCGTGACGGCCGGGACGTTGCCGAAGACGCGCAGGGTGACGCCGGCGACGGCGGCGGGTTTGGCGAAATCGACGGAGACGGCCGGGCCGTCGTAGATGCACTTCAGACGCGGCGAAGGCGCTGCCGCGCCCCAAAGGCCGATGCGAGGGGAGGTCAACACCACCGCGTCGCCCTGGCGGTAGACCGCGCCACCCTCGGGCGCCTTCAGAGCGGCCTGCGCGCTGATGCCGGAAATCCGCGCGGTCAGCGCGCTGCCGGGGATGTCATCGGGCAAGGCGAGGGTGAGCTTCCCGGGTTCGACGATCACTTTGGCAACCTTGGCGGCGCGGACATAGTCGCCAACTTCGGCCGTCGGCGCACACCAGAGGGCATCCGTGCCGCCGGCACCCCATTTGCCCTCTATGGTCTTGAGGCGCGTGCGCCAGCGCTCCTGATTGGCCGAGCCGGGCTTCTGTTCGATGACGTGGGTGAAGTCGATGACCAGGCTGTTGGCGGCCGGGCTGTCCTTGCCGCCGCCAGGGAAGTCGGCCATGGGGTCGCTCTTATTCCACTGGTTGCTCCAGACGGGTTCATCGAGATACGAGCGCGTGAAGTCCATCCACTTGACCTTGGGGCTGTGTACGTCGCGCGGACTGCTGCCGCCAACGCGCGTGGCGATGCCGATGCCGCAGGCGGCCAGGGCGTCGTTGCGGTTGTAGTCGGTGTAGCCGTTGGCATAGACCGCGCCGGTGGGAGCGCGATGGCCGGGAAGTTTGGCGGCCAGGATACTCTGGCTCCAGAAGGCATCCGCGCGAACCTGCGCGTCGGTGAGTTGGGCGGCCGGGCCGCTCCAGCCATTGGCGCGGTGATCGTAGCTGTGGTTCATGACGCCCCAGCCGGCGTCAATGAGCGCGGCAAGATCAGCCCAATTGGCGGCCGCGTCGTTGTTGCCGGCCGAGGCGACGATGACCGCGACGGATCCGACAAATGGCCGCCGGGTTCCGCCGGGTACGCCGGGCGGGGCGTCCGTGTAGTGATAGTCGGCGAGGAACGGAACCGCGAAAGTGCGGACCCACTTGGGGCCGTCGTCGATCTCGACGGCATAGGCCCAGGTCTTGGCGTATTTGAAGGTGCAGATTTCGGCCGTGGGCGTTTTGTCGGCCGGGCCTGATTGCCAGGTCCAACTCCAGTCGGCGGCAGCCGTGGAAACAGTGAACAGCCAAGAAAGCACGATGCCCAGAGTGAATGACCATCTCATGCGAATCTCCGTAGCCGTTGATACCGCTCGGCATCGGCGTCGTGGTTACGCACGTTGTTGGAAGCAAGGATAGGACCGAGGTCAGCGTAAGCTCGGATCGGCGTGATTCGTGAAATCTACTCCGACGGGGCCTGTCCCGGCAAACCCCTCCGCGATTGCCGCCAGGATTTTCGATTGCAGATTGTGGACCGCCTCCTTTGGAGAGCCGCCGGTGCCGAGGATGCCGCGTGGATGCTCGGCCACGGCGGTCCACCGTTCGCCCTCGCCTCTCTGAAGGTGGAAATAGCAGCGAATGTGCATGTGGCCGGATCGGCGAACGGAAGCGTCGTCCAGGTTGGTTGTTGCCGTTTGCATTGCGTTCGCCTCGGCAATTTGGTGGTCTAGACGGACACATTCGACGCAAATGTAGACACCGCCGGGGCCTTCAACCATCGGCCCGACGTGTCTTCGCGGACGACCACAGAAGCTGCATTGCGCATTCGGCGGGTTATCGTTCGCTGGCTGCGACGGCGAGAGAGGTTTACGCTTATTGAATGGCCAGATCGGCATGAGCGGCTCCTATTGTTCTCTGTACCGTGACACTACATCCGTGCACTTCGCCATGAGTTCGAGCCTGCGTTTGGGCAACTTGGTCTTTGATGTTACCCACTGCGTCGTCGACCATCCACCGCCGCTCCGCTGACGGCCAATGCGATGGCGGAAGACCGTCAGAGATGCCTGAACGCGGGATGCACGGATCATTTGAGCGAGCCGATCAATCGGCAGCAGATTATCGAGCGCGTCTACCCGTATCTCGGCGGGCGCGAGCGGAGTGCGCGGGCGGCGTGAACGTTTCATCTTACCGGTGCCACCCCGGGGGTCTCGACCGTCGTTCCTGCGGGAGTCCATCAGAAGTTACCGGCGGCTTGGTGGCCGCGAGTCGCGCCCGGCCTCCTCCATGGCGAGCCGCATCTGGAAATCCACGATCTTCATCCGTCGGACCGATCCGTTCATCGCCGCGACCACGATCGAGTTGGCGTGGGTGAATTCGAGCTTCTCGTACAGCACGATATCCTGGGCATGCAGCGCATTGATCCGATAGCCCTGCCCCGACGGCGGCGGTTTTTGTCCAGCATAAACGTACACGTAATCGCTCTCGGCATTCAGGTTCTGCGCATTCGGCGCCGGCCGCTTGCTGGCGGGATGACGATAAGCCGAGGGCGTGTTCACGTACACGTAGGTCGCCTGCAGATCCGGCGGCAGACAGGCCTTATGATCGTTGGCATACTTGAGTAGTCCGATGGACAACAGCTTGAGGTTGGCGGCGCTGGCGACCTGCATTTCCTCGCGCCGGGCATTGTCGATCGCGGGGACAAGCACGAACGCGATCTGGATCGGCGGAAGGACGGCCGCCAGCACGATCCCCGCGATGGCCATTCCCTTGCCGCGTCCCACCCCGGGCTTGCCCGCCCTGATGATGCCCATGATGCCGAAGATGATGGCCGGCACACTCGCGAGGATGAAGAGCAGGATGGTCAGCAACCCAAAAATCAGCGACAACTTCGCGGGCTTGTTTGACGCGAGCCTGATCGGCAAGGGCCTGTCTGGCGGCACGGGCAGTGGCAATCGTGGCGGCAACGCTGGTGGCGTAGGCTGCGACATGAATCTCCTCCCGAATAGGACCCTTGAACTTGTCTTTTTATACCAAGTGCGGAGGGCTCCGTTTGGAGGCAGAGGCAGGGCGGGGAACAGATGCACCGGGCTGCGATGGAGTGGGGCCGACACCATCGGCAGCCTGGAATACCAGACAATCTGCCCCGCAAAAGTGCGAGCGGGACGCTGGCCCCATTATTCCATGTAAACAGCCCCGGCCGGACTCCCGACAAGCGACTTCACCACCGCACCTCGGGAACTGCCCAGAATCAGCCCGCCAGCCCCGGTTCTCGCCCCAATCTGTAGCGTTGCCGACATCTTCGCGGCCGCTTGGGTCGCCTTGGGAATCGAGTAGGAAACCAGTTCGCGCGATTCTGCGCCTCGCGTCGTGTCGGCCAAGCGGCCATTCTGATAGGTCTTCGTGACCGACGTGTTTGACTCCCGGACCATGCCAATGCCTTTGACATTCCAGCTTGTGACGGTGAGCGCACTGACAATCCGCCGACCATCCTGCGAAGCGTCCATCGTCATCTGGTTGGTAATCTTCACCGCTGAGAAAATCCCGGCCGCGACCGTTACCTTTTCGAAGCGGATGGCGGTGGAGCTGTATGTAGTAGTTGCCCGGACACCTGCGGACAACGTCGCCTCCGTTCGGCCGCTGCATTGCTTACCGAATTGCATCTTGGCCGGGAACAGGATCACGGGCGGCTGGAAGGTAATCCACGACGGGCCGTCCTCGTCAACCGCAATCTCCTTGTGATCCTGGGTTCCCTCGGTCGCGGAGAGACTCATGAACGCGCGATATCTATCTCCATTTGGCTTCTCCGTGCGTTCCTCCCAGATCGCCACGCCGTCGAGTTTGACGCTCTTGGCGAGCATCGTCACGGTTTCCTTCCCGGAGACACCGTCATCTCGCGTACTGTAAACCCACTTGCACAAGGGCATCCGCGGATCGTAGTCCACGCGGGTGATGGTGGTGAGCAATAACCTGGACTCCAGAAGATCCATGCAGACCGGGCTGCTCGGACGTCGGCCATCGGCGTCGTGTTTCATGTCGGCCCCACTGATAAGGTAAGAACACTGTCACCCACGCGATACGAGCACCATCGCCCGCCGCTGGTGGAACGTATCCTATCCTGTACTTCGGGATCGGCAAGACACAGACCAGTGACGTCAGAAGTTGCCACACTGCATTCGCAGCGCCGATCTTCGTTTGCGCCGCATGCCGAACATGACCACGCCAACGACCCAGACCATGGCGCCGGGCTCCGGAACCTGCCAAGCCAGGCCGAAATCTTCGGACGGCGGCGCGTCTCCGTTGGGCGTGACATCAAACGTGTTGGCAAAGAAAAGCACGCGCAGTGCGTAGTCGCCATCACTGGGGATCGCCAGATAGAGATGCTCGACGTTGTTGTACATTGAGCTGGACTCGGCAATCAGCGTGTCGAGCTGGCCGTTTTTGACGCTCCAGAGCTGCAGGTCCAGGTCGTTGAAGTATGACTCGGCGCTCTCGCCCGTGGTCGCGTCGAACGTGCGGTGGATGAGCCAGTCCAGCGTGGCCGTCAGCATCTCGCCGGCGGCGAGGGGGTCGGAGAAGATGTAGTCGTTCGGCGCGCCAATCGCTACGTGACCGTAATCCCAGCCGATCCGCAGGATCGCCCCGCCGCCCAGTCCCGTCAGGTCGGTGTTGCCGGCGAACTCCTGGTCGAAGGCGCGGTTGAGATTCATGGCGCCGGCACCGCTTGAATAGTCCAGGCCCTGGGTGGTGACCAGCACGCCGTTGACGGACGTGGTGTTGTTGGTCCAACCGGGGATCTTGTCGGCGGAGTTCAGCAGAATGGCTTTGACGATCAGCGTGTCGGTCGCCTTGGTGGCAGCCCCCAGCCGGTCGCGCGCGGCGCCCACCATCAGCGCGGCCCCGCCGGCGACGGTGGGCGAGGCGAAACTGGTCCCGGCGATGCCGACGTAGTAAAGGTTGTTCTGGCTGGGGTAGGGGTCGGTCTGGCCGGTGTTGGAACCCGTTGAACCCGTGTAGGCGGCGGCAACGATGTCCTGTCCCGGCGCCATGATGTCGACGGCCGCGCGAACGGCGGAAATGTCCAGGTTCAGCTTGGGATTGTGGAAGTCGTTCGGGCCGACGTTCGAGAACGTGGCGATCGTGCGATAGGGCGGATTGTCCTGATCCGAAGCCAGCGCGCCCACGGTGATGGTATTGTAACCCGACCCCGGGCCGACGACCTGCGGCGATCCCGCGTCGTGGTTTCCGGCCGCCAGGCAAACCGTCTGGCGATGGCTGCCGATCAGCGAATCGATGGTCATCGATTCCTGCGACGTGCCGGCCGGGTCATCAAAGCCCCACGACGAATTAACCACATCGGCCTGCAGCGTGATGAACAGGCCGGTGCCTTTGCCGAAGATCTCGATCGGCACGCCATCGCGCATGGGAATCGTGTAGCCGGAATTGAACGACTTGGTCGAGATGTTGAACTCGCCGGTGTTTCCCACCCAATCCGTGGCGATGGCCGACGAGATCAGCGATGCTCCCGGCGCCATGCCGAACTGATAGTAATAATAGCCGATCCCGGGCTGGAACGGACCGATGCCCGTGAGAATGGACCCGACCGCGGTGGCGTGCGAATCATATTGCGTGGTGGTAAACGCCGTGTCCAGTGACGGGTCCTGAACCTGGTACACGCCCGGCCCGACAGGGGTGGTAAATACCTCGTGCTGGTCCCATACATGCCCGGCCTCGACGTTGGCAACGACAACGCCGAAGCCGTAGTACCCCTCGTTGTAGAACCGGTCTGCCCCCACAATCTGTTGTATCGGCAGGAAGGTATTGGATGAGACGATAGCCTGGGCCGACCAACTCAGTCCCCCCAGAACAACGCCGCACGCGGAGACAACGACGCCCCAGCGTTTGTGCCGGCCTGATCGTTGAACTGCCATCGCTGCCTTTCAGCCTGCTGAATTACGCTCAAAAGAACCACGCCCTCCAAGAGCGTCCGCGACAATATTACCACACAAACTGATATCGTGCCGCAGCAAACGGGCGGTATCAAGCTCATAATACCTGTCGTCTGGACGGATCCGGGCGGACTGAAGGTCCGGTAATGTGCGATAGCCACGCTGTTATTTGTCCGCTTTCGATCCCCGTTTCAGAGCATAGCGCAGGAACGACCCCAGCCCGGCAAAGCGATAAGTGCGGTCGACATAGTGCTCGATGACATAGAACGCAAAGTAATACGCGCGGGCAAACGACCAGATGCAAACGGCCAGCAGCCCGGCCATCTTCAGCGTCGGGTGATCCAGGATGATGACCACCCCGGACAACACGCCGATCAACAGAAAGAGGATGCCCTTGAGATAGAGCACGCGGACGTTGGTGATGTCCATGGGATATTTGGCTGATGTGGGGCGCAAGGCTCCGCGCACGGTGGTGGATGTGCGTTGCACGCTGGGCGGCATCAGTCGAGACATGGCCGTTCGGCATGCGGACACACCGCTGTGGAAGCTGAAGCTGGAGGACTATCTCCACTGGTTGAACGACCAGCGGTTGCTGGGCCGGACTTCAAAAACTCTGACCAAGAGCCTGAGCCATGTGCGTGGGCTGCTGGAATACGCCTGGCGCAGCGGCCGATCGGATCGCAACGTGCTGGACGGTTTTCAGTTGCAGGATGAGATGCAGCGCACGCCGCCGGCGGTGTTGACGGAATCGGAGGCCCGACGGCTGGTGGAAGCCTGCCCTGCCAAGACGCCGCTGGAACGACAGGAACGGATCATCATTCTGCTGTTGTACGGCTGCGGGCTGCGAACGGACGAACTGTGCCGGCTGAACCTGGAGGATGTGAACCGAGAGCGGCAGGAACTGATGATCTGGCGTGGCAAAGGAGATCGTCAGCGGACGGTGCCGATTCCGCAGATGGTGTTCACGGAACTGCTGGCCTACCTGCTGGATCGCGGCGGCAAGCGCGGCGCGCTGCTGCGGACGCGAGCCAAGCGGCATCGGATCGATGCCAATTGGGTATGCGATTCGGTTCGGCGAACTGCGGAGCGTGCCGAACTCAAGACGCTGGTAACCCCCCGAACGTTGCGGCACAGTTACGCGACGCACCTGATGGATCACGATGTGGACCTGGGAATCATCTCGTCATTGATGGGTCACCGATCCCCGGCCGAGACCGGGGTGTATCTGCACGTTCTGGGGAACAAGCCCAGGGAGGCAGTGGACGGATTGGGCGGCAAGGCTGGCGATAGTGATCCGAAGGGAGGCAAACAATGACCTGGAGTTATTGGATCTGCCTTTACACGCAGACACACAGTGTTGCGCGTGGGCTCAGGCCCTTGACGATCGCGGCGTACAAGGCGTCGCTGACGCAGTTCCGGACGTATGTGCAGATGCGCCTGGAGAACAAGGAACCGCAGCGGGTGACGGCCAGGGATGTTCTGGAGTACCTGGAGTATCTGCGGAGCGAGCGAAAGAATGGAGATGCAGCGATCAACCGGCAGGCGACCATCCTGAAGAACTTCTACCGGGCGATGGTGGCCATGGGGCACCTGGATGCCACGGCGAACCCGATGATGCACTTCCCGCGAATCAAGGCGCCAGCCCGGAAGCTGCCGGTAGTGCTGTCGCTGGAAGAGGTTGAGCGCCTGCTCACGGCTCCATCGACAGACACGGTACTGGCATTGCGGGACCGGGCGATTCTGGCCGTGTTGTACGGCACGGGAATCCGGGTGTCGGAATGTGCTGGCATGAGGGAGGAGGATGTGGACCTGAGCGAGTTGCTGATCAAGGTCGTCGGCAAGGGCGGGCATGAGCGGACGATTCCCCTGAACGAGACGGCTGCCGCGGCGTTGCGTGTGTACCGGGAAGCTCGCGGCGCGGTTGCGCCGTTGATGCCGTTCTTCCAGAGCCGCAGAAAGAAAGGGATGACGCGAGGTGCAATTTATGAACGCGTGAAGCGATGGTCGCGGTTGGCAGGCATTCCCAAGCGGGTCTCCCCGCACCGGTTGCGACATACATTTGCAACACACCTGGTGAAGATAGCAACCAACGTTGTGACCATCCGGGATCTGCTGGGTCACCGGTCGATTACCAGCACCCAGATCTACCTGCATGTGACGGCGGTGGATCTGCGTGAAGCGGCGGATCGGCACCCGATCAAGGATCTGGCAAACTGCATTGAGCACCTGCTGCCACAGGTGAAGCTGCCGTTCCAGGCGGCACCAATGCGCCGGAAGTCCGGCTAACCAAACCGGTGGGTGCTGTTGAATCCGGTAGAATAAGATTGACTCGTACCCCGCACACGGGGTACAAGGGTGGCTCGTTGAGGCACGCTGGCCCTTCGCCCTACGGGCTCAGGGCCAGCGTGCCTCAGAAGCTGTCATAACGGCCTAATCGTCTGGCCAAAGGGACACAAGCGACAACCGAGGTGACTGTGAGGCTTTGCTCCTCCAACTTACGACCCAGTTGCGCCCCTCCCGAGAATCGAACTAAATATACATATGACGGCCTGAACCGGCTGACGAACATGGACCGGGGCATGCTCACAGGCACGCCACCGACGGGGATCTCCGGCACGCCGGTGCGGGAGATGGACTGGACGCTGGACCCGACGGGCAACTGGCCAGCGTATCTCACGAAAACGAATGGCACGACCGACCTGGACCAGACACGGATGGCCAACGTCGTGAACGAGATCACGGCCATCGGGGGCACACCGAGCTGGGCCGATCCCATCCACGATGTAGCGGGGAATACGATCAGCTTCCCCAAGGCCATCGATCCGACCACCGCGTTCACGGCGAAGTACGATGCCTGGAACCGGATGGTCTGGGTTAAGAACGGGAGCGACTTTGTCGCCAAGTACAAATACGATGGACGGGGAAAGCGGTATGCGAAGAAGAGCTATGCCAGCGGAAGCCTGAGCGAGACTCGGCATTTCTACTTCACCAACGATTGGCAGGACATCGAGGAACGCCTCGGTACCAGCCCCAACATCGCCGATCCGGCGTTGCAGTACGTATGGGGCATCCGTTATGTCGATGAACTCGTCTGCCGCGATGATTCTTCGCCGCAACGGCTCTACGCGTGTCAGGACGCCAACTTCAATCTCACTGCAGTCACCGACACATCAGGGACAGTGATTGAGCGGTATGTGTTCACACCCTACGGCACCCGCACCATCATGAACACCTCCTGGAGCAGCATTAGCTCAAGTGCCTTTGAGTGGGAAGTGGGGCACCAGGGATTGATGTATGAAGACAGCGCCGGACTGATCTACAATCGGGCGCGGTGGCTAAACCCGCTATGTGGCGCATTCCTCAACCGAGACCCAGTTCAATACGCGGATGGCCTCTCACTTTACCAGTACGTCGGATCGCGGGTGACCCGCCATTTGGACTGGGCCGGCCTTGCCGCAAAACCATCGATTACTTTGTGCATCGGATACGGCAAGACCCTCAATCCTGGCGACCCCAACGGAACTGCGCGCAATCAGGGTCAAACGCAGATCGACACGCTCAATTCTCTGTTAAAATACTGTCGTGAGCAGTACAAAGTGGATGTGCCCGACGCAACGATCGCCAACAAAGTGCCTCCGACAATTGATGATTCCGACCGACCTGAAGTGAATCCCGGTCGCAATCGGGGAGATGCCGACTACGTTCAGAAACTCATCGATCAAATCCCGGACTATGGAAACAAGCGCTGCATAAAGGTGCTGTTCTCCGGCAATCGCCTGGGGGGGGACGAAATTGGATGGGGCCGCCCGGGCGGCGGAATTATCATGAACCCTCAACCCGGTGATCCGGAAGATTGGGGAACGCTGGCTCATGAATGCGGCCATGTCGCGGAGTACGACTGTGGTGACGCCGCGCAAGACAAGTCCCACAGCACGAAACCCGGGAATACAATGTACAGGGGTAATGAGGACCCGCCGGCGGGAGGACGCATGCCTGATAAATGCTGGTGCAAAAAGATGGCGGATCTGGCGAATCGCGAATAGGCGGTGGCAATGTGGTCGGCACCGAGGTTCACTCCGTCGGAGCAATCTATGCTCGCAACCAACAAGCAGTGGCTTTCTAATATGGTTCAGTTGTTGTTGTTGGCACTGTGTGTCCTGATGGCGGTGTATTGGGTGAGGGGATTCTACGTGAAGGATGCATTGTGGTGGCAAGTCAAAGCGGGAGGGCCCTTGGTCGGAGTTACATGCGTCAAGGGCTCAGTTTCATTGGTCCTTCACGAAACACGTGGTAACAAACCGGGGTTCTTCGTACGACAGGACGACCCGATCGGGCCCGTTGAGTCCATGATACACCGTGTGTGGACCGAGCCCCGTTGGGTATTTTGTGGATTTGGCTGTGCGCATTCGTACGCTTTTCGGACTTGGGTCCTTTCGGTTCCCAACTGGCTGGTCATCTGCGTCGCAGGAGTTTGGCCATGTCATCGATTTCTGAAAAGCTTTTGGGCAGCGAGACGTGCGAAGACAGGGTGCTGCCCGGCCTGCGGTTACGATCTGCGCGCCAGTCTGCAGCGGTGTCCCGAATGCGGGAGATTGTGTGATGCGGCTCCAGAGAAGTCGGAAGGGTAACCTGCAGCTCTGACGAGTAGGTATTTGTCGCACCTCCGGGATCGGCCGTAGAGGCCGTGGAGTGGCTTGGGCGGAGCAGATGGCGGTGGGGCGGGTTAGTTCCTCAAGAATAATTCTTTTCGCACCAGTGGTTTTCTTGCCTTCCTGTACTAAGTATGTATACTTAGTATAGAAAGGGAGCCGCCATGAAACTTCCCAAACACCCCACCCTGCTGCGACGGATGCGGGACGCCCGGGTTAAGCAGCTCCCGCCCCGCTGTCCGCCCCTGGCCGCTTCCCTGGGGCAACAGGCCGGCGGCGGGTATCACCTGACGCTCAAGCGGCGGGGCAAGACCCACACCGTCTACGTTCCCGGGGATCTCAAGGATGAGGTCCAGGCATGGGTGCAAGAGCACCGACGCATCAAGCAGTTGCTGCAGGAAATCACCACCATCCAGTTGGCCCTGATCCGGCTGCACCGGACGGAGCAAGCCCGGCGCGACGGCAGGGTCTAGCGCTGGGCGGGATCCTGGCCAGGACCGTGGCCCACTTCTTCCCGGAACTCTCCCTCTGGCTCAAGCAGACCCAGGACCGGCGCGATCCGGAGCTGATCACCTATCCCCGGCAGTTCCTGCTGTGGATGGGTCTGATGGCCTTCGTGCTCAAGGTCGGCTCTCGCCGGCAGGTGCGGTTCGAGTTGGACAGCCCCGCGGCACTGGCCAACCTCAACCGGCTGGCGCGGGCCGAACAGGAGGCCATGGCCCACTCCGACACGCTCAACAATTATCTGGGGGGCGTGCCCCCAGCGTCCCTGGTCAAGCTGCGGCGGCAGATGATCCACCGCCTGGTGCGAATGAAAGCCCTGGACCACGGCCGGCTCTTCGGCCACTTCCTGGTGGTCATCGATGCCACCGGGCAACTGCACTTTCGTAAGCGGCATTGCCCACACTGCCTGTTTATGACAGCCTCAACCGGCTGACCAATATGCAGCGTGGCACGCTCACAGGCTCGCCCCCAACCGGCATCTCCGGTACGCCCGTGCGCGAATTGGACTG
Source organism: Phycisphaerales bacterium (assembly GCA_025361735.1). Lineage (GTDB taxonomy): Bacteria > Planctomycetota > Phycisphaerae > Tepidisphaerales > Tepidisphaeraceae > JANYKD01. The sequence goes on along the minus strand of JANYKD010000402.1, from coordinate 2,172 downwards.
GACGCTGGATGCCACCGGCAACTGGCCGGCCTATCTGACCAAGACCAGCGGGACAACGGACCTGAACCAAACCCGCACGGCCAACACGGTCAACGAGATCACCGCCATCGGCGGCACGCCGGCTTGGTACACTCCGCCGGTGTACGATGCGGCCGGGAACATGACAACGATGCCGCAGGTCACGGACCCGACACAGTCGTTCACGGCCGTCTACGACGCTTGGAACCGGATGGTGCAGGTGAATAGCGGCGGCAGCGCAGTCGCCACCTACCAGTACGATGGCCGCAACCGCCGCATCGGCAAGGTCACGACTTCTCCGTCGGAAACCCGGCACGTCTACTTCACCAATGATTGGCAGGACATCGAGGAGCGCACCGGTAGTTCCAGCACGGCCGATCAGCAGTACGTCTGGGGCATCCGGTATGTCGATGAACTGGTCTGCCGCGACCGGACGGTCAGCGGCGGCCACGAGCGTCTTTACACGATGCAGGATGCCAACTTCAATCTGACCGGCATCTGCAACACGTCAGGGGCAGTTGTCGAGCGATATGTGTTTGGCCCATACGGAAACCGGGTGATCCACAGTGCGTCGTGGAGTCCCCTCTCGGCCAGCGCGTACGCGTGGGACATAGGACATCAGGGATTGGGCCACGACGATGCGAGCAGGCTGTTGTACGATCGCAATCGCATGTTGCACGCACACTTCGGTCGTTTTGTTCGTCGAGATCCGTCTGGGTATGCGCACTCAGGCAGCAGCGATCTCTATGAGTACATTTCCTCACGCCCGGTGTGTGCGACCGATCCAAGTGGCCTTGCGTCAAATAATCAACCGACACCCAACGGGCAACCACCGGAATTCCAGCCGGGGATACCAGATCCTATTCCCGACGGCAGTCAGATTCTCTTACATCTACGCGATCTGGACGATTCGGGATACTGCGGCTCCGTGGCTGTTGCTGGTATTGGGAAATGCTCGGCAAACCTAACCTGGACCGATCTTGGCGGGTTAGGTTGCGGACCTCTGAAATTCGTCTACTCATTGGTTGCAGGGAAGCCTGACGGTAGTGAACTGTGCGACAAAATGATTGTACCAGAGGTTAATCGCATGGCCGACAAGGGAATTAGGAGATACATCGACTGCGCCGAACCAAAGAGATGCTGCAACAAGGCGCGGTTCAACGGAAAGTACGAGATCGTGCTGAAGATCAATGCCGTAAAGGGAGATTGCCAAATCAGTGGGGCGGTCGTGACTACTATTGACTTCGTTGGAGAGATAGGGACGTGCATATGAGCAATAGACGATTACCATCTTGGGTTCGCGTTGCGTTGTCGGGCGTAGTCGCGTCGTGTGCGTGTTTGATGGCAGGATGCTGGCTAACAGTGCCCACCGTAAACGAAAACGGTGCCGTCACTGATGGACACCCGAAAATGAGGGCGGCCTTGGAGGTTGTACGATCCTTGCGAGATCGAGACGCAGTCAGAGCAAGTGTACGAGAAGCAGGGTACACTGTTTCGATGTCGTTGCGGCCTCACTCAACTCACCTTTACTGGGGCGCTATTCCCGAGGACGATTACCACATTGCGGCCAGATTCCAGGTTCTCTATTCATATGAAGGACTTGATCAGCTGGAAGACATGGCTATCACGTATGCTTATGTCATGTATGACAATCCCGTGAAGATCGAAATACTGTATTACCATTGGCAACTAGGCGAGTGGATTGCGTCACCAGTCACGCGAGTCGGAACAGCCCTTCGCAACCAGGACAAGGGGTCATAACAATTCTAAAACGTCAGAGTCAGGAACGGGGACACTGGACAATAATGCCATCGTATGACAATGCAAAATCAGGAGGAGGAGGTAAAGGGGTCAAAGCGGGTCAAAGCATAATCGCCGCACATGTACACACGGAGACAATGCATCCTTCACCACTCGCGCCGACCAGCGCGGTGCCATCCGCAGCTTCGGCTACGACAAACTCGGCGGCTCGGCCGGATCGACGAGTTGCAGCGGCAGACGGAGAACGGGACATGATTCAAATCGCCGGGTCACTAAACGACCACCGGCTAAAGCCGGTGGGTTTGAGGAGCAACTGAAAGTTGCCACGCGGCTGAAGCCGCCTGAAGCACAATCTGGCCGGTCGCGTCGGGCGGCTGCGTAGGAAACTCGTTT
>JANYKD010000362.1 GCA_025361735.1 Phycisphaerales bacterium | reverse complement strand
GGCACCGCCAAGCCAACCCCGGCCGAGCGGGCGTCCGTGCGCCATCATCTCATTGACGTCGTCGATCCGGATCAACCGTTCGCGGTGGCGCGGTTTGTGGAGATGGCGGATGCGGCCATCGCCGATGCGGCAAAGCGCGGCGTGAAGTTGATCGCGACCGGCGGGACACCGCTCTATTACAAGTCATTGTTTGAGGGGCTTTTTGAAGGCCCCGCCGCGGACGTCGAGTTACGCGAGCGGTTGCGGGCGCTGGGGAACGAGGCCCTGTATGAACGGCTGAAGGCGGCTGATCCGGCGGCCGTGCAGCGGATTCATTTGAACGACACCAAGCGAATCGTGCGGGCGCTGGAAGTATTTGAATTGACCGGCCGGGCGATTTCCGACTGGCAGCAGGAGTGGGGCGGCGAAAAGCGGCACGCCGCGACTTGGGTGGGATTGTCGTGGGATCGGGAGGTATTGAACCGTCGCATCAACGCGCGGGTAAAGGCGATGGTGGCAGGGGGGTGGCTCGACGAGACTCGCGGGCTCCTCGAGAAATTCGCGCACCTTTCCGGAACGGCTCGCGAGGCGACGGGGTATGCCGAACTGACCGCGCATTTGCAGGGCCAGATGTCGCTCGAGGATGCGGTGGAGCAGATCAAGATCGCCACACGGCAGTTGGCGCGGCGCCAGATGAAATGGTTTCGACGGTTTGAAGGTGTCACATGGATGGCCGGCGACGCGTCGGCCGACGAGCTCGATGTACGGCTCGGGGCGCTGGGCTGGTAGTTTCGACGGTTGGCGTGCCGCCCTCGGCCGGTTCCCTTTGTCCTTCCCCATTCTTCCTTTTACCTTTTTCCTTTTGCCAAGGGTACTCCCGCGTTTGCGGCCAGGGGAGTCTGGCCTTAATATCAGAGGACTTGGAGATCGGCAGCGATATGACTTCCCGCTTTGAGGTTTATAAGAACGGCCAGCGACTGACCACCTTCCAGCCGGTGGCGGCGTACACCGTTGGGCCGGAATCCGTGCCCATGCCCGGCGAAGTTACGTTTCGGGACGGGTATTTGCACATTCTGCGCGGCGAGGATGTGCCGGCGGCCGTTGCCATGCTCTGGGAGGTCGGCAACGTCGGTACCTATCACCTGGAAACCACGCGGCTGCCGATGCGGGTCAAGCCGTACAACCTGAATGTGGAGATGGCCCGGTTCCGGCTGATGAAGATCATTCAGAAATACGAAGACTGGAATTTCTTCGATTTTCAGAAGGCGGACAAGTTCAGCCAGAAGCTGCGCGAGGCTCAGGATCTGTTTTCGGAAGCACTGGGCAATCTGGAAAACGGGGCTGAAGCGGCGAGGCTGGGGGATCAGTCGCTGGCGATCGCCGTACAGCTTTCGGAGGAGCTGGCGCAGTTTCACGCGGATCTGCTGATGAACCGGCGGCGGCAGTCCAATGCCTTCGTGAAACACGTCTTCGGATGCAAGGTCGATGTCTCCGTGCAGAACCAGAAATACCGGGAGATGCTCTGGTCGAACTTTGATTACGCCGTGCTGCCCATGAGCTGGCGGGGCATGGAGCCGCAGGAAGGCGTGATGGAGACCGAGGCCGTCGACGTCTGGGCCGAGGCGCTGACCAAGAAACGCATTCCGATCATCGCCGGGCCGCTGATCAACTTTGACGAGACTGATCTTCCCGACTGGATGTTCATCTGGGAGAACGATTTCGACACGGTGCGGGAACTGGCCTACGAGCGCGTGCAGAGGCTGGTGTCGCGGTACCGCAAGGCCGTGTCGCTGTGGAACGTGGTGGCGGGGCTGCCGACGAACCGCGCGTTTGCGCTGACCTTCGAGCAGATGATCGAGATGACGCGACTGCTGATTGCCCAGGTGAAGAACGTGCATCCGGGGGCGCGGACGCTGGTGCAGATTCCCATGGCCTTCGGCGAATATCACGCCAAGACGCCGTCGAGCGTGTCGCCCGTGCTATATGCGGAGATGGTGGCGCAGTCGGGAATCGGCTTCGAGGGGTTCGCACTCGAGTTGGAGATGGGCGTGCCGCTGACGGGCCAGTACATGCGCGACCTGTTCCAGATCAGCGCGATGCTCGATCGCTTCTCGACGCTGGGCAAACCGCTCTTCATCACGGCCTGCGGCGCGCCCGGGCGGCCCAACGCGGACCCCAGCGATTGTTCCGAAGGCAGGCTCAATCCCGCGGCGGCCGGCGTCTGGCATAAGCCGTGGGATGCGAACCTGCAGGCCGAGTGGATGGACGCGGTCTACCATCTCGCCCTGTCCAAACCGTTTGTGGAGTCGGTGGCCTGGGGCAACCTGGCCGACATCAACCAGACTCTTCCTGGCGGCGGCCTGCTCGATGACATGTTCCAGCCCAAGCCTGTATTCGACAAGTTGCAGACCATGCGACACAAAGTGCAGGCCTGGCAGGGGCGACGGCAGCCATGATCTGGAATCAGCGACAGCGGGTGGGGCTCGCGCTGATCGGATTTGTCATTGCCTCTATTCTGGCATTCCGCATCTGGAAAAACCGTGCCGACATCCCCGATCCCATGCCCCCGTCGGGCGATCGGGCAGCGGAACTTGTCGATCGCATCGATCCCAACACGGCGGACGCAGGCATCCTCTCCGCGATTCCCGGCCTCAGTCGCGCCGTGGCGGTGCGGATCGTCGAGTATCGAGAGGCGTGGACAAAAGCCGGCCGGCGTGGGCCGGCGTTTACCTGCCTCGACGATCTGAAAAATGTGAAGGGCATCGGCGACACGACGGCGCGGATGCTGTCCGAGTATCTCGTATTTCCGGCGGGGAATGGCTCGGTAGCGCCGGGTGGGTGACAATAGTCGGGTGCCTGTTCGTAGTACCGCCTTCAGGCGGTCTGAAGAGCCGCCTGAAGGCGGTACTACGAACGTGATCGCGAAACACGGCTTGCATTAGACAGGCCGTGCCGCCACCGAATAACTACAGTCGTTCTTGCTCCGGTCCTCTCGTCTCCTCAGTTCCTTCCTCCACTACGTGCCTACGTGCCTACGTGCCTTCGTGCCTTCGTGCCTCATTCCCTTTGGTGGCGGCCCTGCCGCTCTGTGTCTACGGCTTGGTCTTCTCCTGCACGTCCACAAGCTTCCCGCTGGCGATGTACGACTGCCCCAGCGGGTTGGTGTACTTCTTGTAGGGCAAGCGCGAGGGAAGCTTGATGGAGCCGACGAAGTCCTCGGCCGCCGACACTGCCTGCGCGGTCCGCTCCGCGCCGGCCGTGGCGAGCTCGTTTTCCCGTACCGCACTGGGCGCCCAACCGAATGGCTGGCTCGTGAAGTCCAGCTCCATCTGTCCCTTGACCAGCAGTTCCAGCTTTCCCTGATACTGCTGGACCGTCACACTTCCAACGCTGGGTCCCCGGCCCATGATGCCCTGTCCGTACTGCTGCGTCACTGAGCCCGCCGCTGCCACGGTCGCTCTTGCCTCCACCACTGCATCTTCGCCGCTGGTCGGCGCCAGGCCGGCTCCACGCAGCATGGTGATGAGACTGGTGCGCAGTTTCTTCGCCGATTCCTCGTTCATGCCATTGACGGTAACCCGCACGCGATCGCCGGGGTTGGCAAAATAGCGCTCGCCGGCACCGACCTCCGTCGCCGCCGCCAGGGCCGATTTGTGCGGCACTGCGATGCTGTCCATGGTGCGCCGCTTGTTGCCCGAATCGTCATCATCCATCCACATGCGTCCACCGCGCCCCATGCCGCCCATCGCGGGATGCTGCCACGAGCCCGAACCTTGCACGGTCCAGAGCCGTCCGTCCAGCGGTGTGCCGGCCAGCACCACCCCCGCCGCACCGTGGTGGGGCATGCGCTCATACCTCCAGACGGCGAACTGCTTTTCGATGTCCCAGAGAACGCCGTCCCTGCCCAGCAGATAGCGGTCGCCGCAGAACATATCCGGCGCCTCGCCCCGGATGACAAAGTCGGCCACCAGTTTGTGTGTGGATAGGTCCCACACGCGCACTTCCGGGAAACCGGCTTGCGAGCATGCTGCCAGCAGTTTGCCCGAGGGGTTGAAGAATACCTGGGCATGGTCGGCGTCGAATGCCTTGAATTCCGCCAGGTATTTGCCCGACAGCGCATCGTACAATCCCACCGCGTTGCGTTGCCAGCAGGCCATGACCTTCGCGTCGGGGCTCAGCGCCACGCTGGCGTTTCCCGGCAGTTTGCGACGTATCCACGCCGTGCATTCCGGGATCCGCCACACCACCACCTCGCCGGAAACGACGTTGAGCGTCAGCATGAACTGGCTGTTGATGATCATCCCCGTGGACTGCACCTCCGAGCTGTTGTTGGTTGCCGCGTGCTCCGCAACCTGCAGGCCCGCGACCAGCGACGCCTGGGGTTTGTCCACAGCCCAGACATAGAATCGCCCGCCGGCGGCGCGCGTCAGCAGCAGCCGGCCATCGGGCGACAGGTTGATTGGCTCGCTCGCGTCCGGTATCCGCACGCAGTTGAGCGACCTTCCCGCCACCAGATCCACGCGCTCCAGCATCGTCGCGATCGGTTCCTTTTCCTTGTCATCTACGAGTGTCACCGCATACGCCACGCCCACCATCGGTTTTTGGGCAGTCGAGAAGAGCAACTTCTTCGGCGTCTCCACTTCGCCGGCCGCGTTTGCGGTGCCTGGACGCAGTGTCCATGGCCCCTGCGTCAGAATGGGGACTCTCAGCGGCACGGCCACCCAGTTCTCCGGCAGCACGCCGGCGACAACATCCGCCACGTCCGCGAGGCTGCCGGGTTTCGTCGGCGGGAGCGTGTCCGCCCGCCGCTGCGCAATGATCTCGGTCGCCTTTTCGGCCGTGGTGTCCCTGCCGATGCCGAAATTCTGCGGCACCTCCAGGCGCGCCACGCCGACTGCCAACTCAAAGTGGCGCATGGCGACCACCGCGGCCCGGCGATCGTCCAGCATTTGCACGGCCAGCACGTCCCGCATCGTGAAATCTGGCAAGGCCAGTGCCCCGAGATAGGTTCCGGTCTTGCGGTCGTAGACCGCGTTGCCGATCCGCCAGACTTCGCCTCCAGGCGAACACTCAAAACTCGCCTGGGTTTCCTCAAACCGGTTGTGTGTGAAGTCGCGTTCTCGTTTGAAGGACTTGTCAGTGACAAGTTGGCCGCTGTCGGCCGCCCATTCCAGCAGCCGCCACGCCTCGGGTTTGCCCATGGCCGCCGCAATGCGCTCGCCATCGGCGGTGAAGACGATGCCCGCGAAGGCCAGATCCTCATCCCGGGTGACTTTGGCCGCGGGGGTTTGTCCCAGCCGCTTGCCCTGGGCGAGATCGTAGAGATCGATCTTGCCTTCACCATACGCGGCCAGGTAGCGTCCCGTTGCGCTAAACGCCATCTGCGTGCTACGAACGTTGCCGCTCGTCTTGATCTCCACGGCGGTCTTGGCCTTAAGATCGACCACCTGCAGCCGGTCGTCCGGCCACATCAGCACCACCGCGGTGTTTCCGATGAAACCGACCGGCTCGGGAACCGCCGTGTCGGAGGTAAGCGCGATCCGGTAGTTGGATTTGCCTCGCTGCAAAGCCCAGACTTCCAAGGCGGGCTTGGTGCCCGAGGTGCTGATACCCGCCATGAGCGTGCCATCTGCGCTGATGACCGGGTCACCGAAGGTCGTCTTCTCGCGGAACTGGTTGGTCAGGGTTCCTGTGCGAAGATCGACCAGCCCCCAGGCGTCGCCGTT
>JANYKD010000316.1 GCA_025361735.1 Phycisphaerales bacterium | reverse complement strand
CCCAACGGCGGCCTGCAATACACGCTGCCCACGACCCTCAAGCTTACGGCGGGCCAGACTTACTATTGGGGCGTCATCGCCACTGCAACCGACGGGCGGCAATCGCGACGCTGGCAGGAGTTCCAGACCGCGCCCTATCTTCCCGCAGTGCCCGGCGGCGCCTTCAGTTCCGTCACCGTCCTCACCCACGGGTTCCAGCTCAACATGAACCCGTTCCAGGCCTCCAACCCCAATTTCGCAGAACCGGCCGCCTTCATCCAAATGGGCCAGGACATCGCCCACGCCGGCGGCGCAGGGGTCGAGTTGCTTTACGACAAACTCACCGGCCGCTGGGTCGATCCCAACAGCAAGAACGTGGCCACCCTCAGCGAGCAACACTACTTGCAGTACCTGCAGGGCGTGGTCAAGTCGGGCAAGCCGCTGGTGCTGGTCACCGACTGGGTCCAGGAGTCGGACATCGATGATTCCGGCTTCTCCGAGGCCGCCGCCGATGCGATCTTCGCGTCGCTGGCACAACTTAATGCCGACCTCAACAACGCCGTATTCAGCTCACCGATGCACTTCATCGGCCACAGCCGCGGTACCTCAGTCAACACCGACGTGATCCAGCGCATGGCCCAATTCTTCTCGCAGGTGAAAGTGCAGATGACCACGCTCGATCCGCACGAGTTCAACCAGCCGTCACTGGATATCCCCATTGCCGACCTGCTCACAACCCTGAGCAAAATCGTGGGAAGTGTCGGCCTGGCCGCACAGACCGTCCTCCCGGGCAATCCCGTAACACCGCTGACAAGCCTGGCCGCCGAAGGGTTGCTGGGCCTCGCGGGCCTGAGCCAGTTGGTCAACAAAACGATCATCAATTTCGCCGATTTCCACGACCGCCAGGTCACGCGTTGGAACGATGTTTCCTTCTTCGACAATTACTACCAGACGACCGCGACCGAGACGGGCGCGGTCACCGCCACGCCCAATGGCCGGTCCCTTAGCGGCACCGACATCAACCTGAGTCTCGACGGCCGCGGCGGCTTCTCGCAGGATGACTTCACGAGCAATCTCCTGGGCTCGCTCCTCGGCGGTGCCGGCGGCGCTCACAGCCGCGTCTGGGAGTGGTACGCCGGAACCATCGATCTGTCCGCGCTGAACTTCCCCACCGGCGGCGATGTCGTCTATCGCCAGGCGGGTGAAGTCGGGAACCAGGCGATCGCGATCGCCGCCGCGTTGCCCACGTATTACTACAACTCCTCGCCCTGGTACACCGCCTACGAAGGAAGCGGCTCGACCTACAACACCGCCGGCTCCCTCACCGAAGGCATCGGCGAGGGCTGGTACTACTCGCCGCAAGGCGGCGGCCCCACAGTCTCGTCCATCGCGGGCGTCGCCCCGGACTTCAACAACTTCATCCCCGACAGCCCCACCAGTCCGACCGAACCCAGTCTCCAGAGCGTCTTCAATGGCGACTTTGAAGTCGGCAACCTCGACAAACTCCGCAACCAGCCGCGCTACCCGTACGTTCTCAACGAAATCCCCGGCTGGTCGTTCCAGGGCGGCGGCTCGCCACTGGACGGATCCCTCAACCCGACCACGGGCGGCCGCTACCAGCTTGACCAGGGCTTCGGCTCCCACGACTTCGCCCTGCTGCTGAATTCCGCGGCCGACTACATCGTCCACAATCGCGTCTACGCCCCGACCACAACCCAGTATTTCTCGTTTGACACCGAGGTGAAGACCTCGGCGCCGGGCGCGGCGATCTACGCCACCGCCGGCCTGCCCGACGGCACTTTCGAACCCATCGCCAGCATCAACTTCGGTTCAAACATCGGCAGTTGGGAGACCCACGTCGTCAAGCTCCCGGCCGACCTTGTTGGCAAGACCTTCACCATCAAGTTCCAGTACAACGGCGATCAGCTTGGCGGATCGGTGCTGCTGGACAACGTCTCGTTCCAGAATGCAATCATCACTCACACAACCGTCGCCGCGCCCCTCGTCATCGGCCAGAACGACAACGTGACCTTCCCCGCCCTCACTGCCGATGCCCTGGTCAACCACACCTACGATATCCACTTCTCCGGCCCGTTGAGCAGCTTCATGACCCAGGGACCAGCGTTCAACGGCGCTACCGCACTGGGCCTGGCCGACCAGACGATCAACCTGCCGGCCGGCTCGCCCAACTCGTACCAGTTCTCGTTCTCGGCAGGCAATTACGCCAGCCTTCCGGGCGGCGTGGCGGGATTGACCACCGACCAGCTCTGGGGCAGCAATATTCAGGTGGACAACACCTACGTGGACTCGGGTGGCATCGTCCACGATGACATCACCAACTACCTTGTTTACCGCTGGATCGACGTCTTCAATGTGGATAACAGCGCCCTGTTCTTCAAGACGCTGGCCGACGGCCCCGGTGGCTTCGTGCGTACCAAGGGCGTTGCACTGCACCTGCCCGCCGAGGACACGCTGAGTTTCTCGGTCATTCCCGGCGCCTTCAACCTCGGCAGCACCTTCAACGGCCTGAACACGACCGCCACCTGGCAATTCGATCCCTCGCCCACGCCGGGGGCCACGGGTCCCGTCGACTTGAAGGACGTTGTCACCCTTCATGTTGATGGCGTCGTCATTTCCGGGGGCATCATCGCCGAGGGCTTCGCCGTCAACCCGACCACCATCAACATCAACCTGCCAGGGTACGAGAAAGAGCTCAAGCGGGTGGTCAACGCAATCCAGCAGGCGCCCGACGGGTCGTACTACTACGTCTATCCGAACGGCACGACGACCCGGACCGCCAGCGCCGAATTCGTCAGCCTGTTTGGCGCGTTCCTGCCCGGCGGCGCCGCCGTGGGCAATACGTCCGCCCTCAATGCCCTGGTCCACAGCCAGGCCGTCGCGTTGGAGGCCGCGGTACGCACCGATTACGACGCGGCCAACACCTCGGTCAACTCAGCGACACTGCCCTACACGTTCGTAACCACGGGCGGTGACGTGACCATGAACTGGCAGGACATTATTGACAATAATAATCACTATCCAGGCTACTTCGGCTTTGCGGACTTCGATCGCAATACGGCCGCGCTCCAGACTCTGCTTCCCGCCTCCAGCAATATCACCGAAGCGGCCAGGCAATGGTCGCTGGCCCAGGGAGTCAACCTTTCGCGATCCAACAAGGGTGAATTCGCCGTTGCCATCAACATCAGTTGGAATGATCCGACCACGACCCTGGCCCAGTTCGTTGCCAACACCGTTGCCCATGAAGTCGGCCACACGTTCGGCTTGAACGATGCCTATCTGGACAGCGGAGGAAATTTCGATTCGCCCAAGACGATCATGAGCAACGGCGGCAACAACGACACATTCCTCTCGTTTGCTCCCGGCGACGTGGGAATCCTGCAGGCGGCCCTGGGCGTCGAACCCAATGGTGACCTTCCGTTGACGGATGCCCTCGATCGCTACCGCGACCTCTTCTTCTATCCCACCTCCGCCGTTGGCCTGCGCGTTCAGTCCACCGACACCGCGGTGACACTGTTCACCGTGGATTCCGCCGGCAACGCGCTGCGCACGCCCGGCGATGGCGGCACGCCGCCGACAACGGGATCGACCCCGTCGACCGCCTCGTTCCCCCCGGCGGATCCGTCGTTGCTCACGCCTGCCCTCAGCCCGGCCACGCCGCCTCCGGTCGGCATCACCAACGGCAACTTCTCCGACCCCAATCCCGCCGATGCCAATTTCGGCTGGATCTCGCGCGGCAATGCCGTTGTCTCCACCGGACAGGGCAGCCTCGCCGAAGGCGGCCCGCTCTTTGCCGGATTCTCGCAGACGTTCACCATCCCCACGGGCGCCCAGACCCTCACCTTCACGATCAATCCCAGCTTCGGCGACAATGGTTCCGGCGCACCGCCTGATGCGTTTGAAGTTGCACTACTCGATCCGACCACCATGCAGCCACTGCTCGGAACGGCCGCTGGTCTCAGCGATACCGATGCCCTGATTAACCTCCAGTCCGGCGGCCAGGACTACCTCGCACCGTCAGTCCGATTGCCCGGCCTCGGCTCGGTCAGCGGCCACTTCGTGCTGGCCGGACCGACCACCCTGAGCATCGATGTCTCTTCGCTGCCCGCCGGCACCGCGGCCACGCTCTACTTCGATCTCCTCGGCTTCGGCGCCAATAACAGTTCCGTCACCATTACCAATGTCGGTTTCGCCAGCGGCGCCTTGCCCACCGCCAATTCCGGCCCGGCCACAGAGGAACTGAACGTCGGCACGCCGGTCAGCCTGCATGGCACGTTCACCAGCGCCGCCGGCGGCCCCGTCACCCTCCTCTGGCACGTCACCGACACCAATGGCCAGGTGATCGCCGATGGCAACGGCCAGGACTTTGGCTTCACCCCCAACGATGCCGGTGTGTACACCGCCACCTTCACCGTCACCGACGCCAACGGCTCGGCCAGCGCTTCCACGATCATCACGGCCGACAATGTCGCCCCCACCGCCACCAGCTTCACCAACAGCGGCCCGATCAACGAAGGCAGCACCGCCGTCACCGTCACCCTGAACGGCGTGGTGGACCCGTCGCCAATCCAACTCGCCAAACTCACGTACAACTATGACTTTGACAACAACGGCACCGTTGACCTGGTCAGCAATTCGCCATCCGTCGCCGTCCCCGCGGCATTCATCCCCGCCAATGGCCCGGCCGACCTCACCGTCCGCGTCGTCATCGCCGACAGCAACGGTGGCTCCAACACCTACTTCACGACCGTGCATGTGAACAACGTGGCCCCCGTCTCCACGGGCCTGAGCAACAGCGGGCCGGTCGACGAAGGCACGACGTTTGCCCCGACGGTCACCTTCGGCACCGTGACCGATCCGGGCGTCGGCGAAGTGATCAGCTACAGCTACGACTTCGGTAATACGGGGACATTCGCGGTTTCCAACTCGCCCTTCTCCTCCGTGCCCGTGCCCCTTTCCTATCTGACAGATGGGCCCGCGGACGTCATCGTCCGCGCTGTGGTCTCCGACAGCAACGGCGCCTCCACCACTTACTTCACCACCGTCCACATCAACAACGTGGCGCCCACGGTCGCGATCACCTCCAGCACAGTCACCAACACCGGTGCCTCGGCCAGCTTCGTCGGCGGCGGCACCTTCACCGATCCCGGCGCCGACACCTGGACCGCCCTGGTCAACTATGGCGACAGTCCCAACTGGATACCCGTGAGTTCCTTCGATCCGGTCGCCAAGACATTCGCACTGTCCCACACCTACACTGCGGCCGGCAATTACACCGTCACTGTCAAAGTCAGCGATGACGACGGCGGTGTCGGCACAGCCACCACGGCGGCCAACGTCGTCCTGGCCACGCCAGCCAGCCTGGTAAGCGTCATCGTCAACGGCAACAGGCCGGCCGCCGATCAGGTGCAGCGCTCGATGGTGAATGAACTGACGATCAACTTCAGTGCGCCAGTCAACCTGGACCCGGGTGCCTTCACTTTGACCCTGACCAAGAAAACCTCCAGCAAGACCGACACCCGGACAGTCGGGGCATATACGGTGACCCTGGCGGTCGCCCAGTCGGCGGACAAGACGCAGGCATTCATCACGTTTGTCGGCCCCGGCTCGGACATCATTGCCGGCTCGCTGATGGACGGCGTGTACGACCTGCTGGTACAGGCAAGCAAGGTGCATGACCTGGCGGGCAATCCGATGGCCGCCAACGAGCACCGGCAGGTTTACCGCCTGTTCGGCGATGTTAATGGCGACAGGGCCGTAAGCGCGTCGGAGGTTAATTTGTTCCGAACCCTGATCAACAAGACCGTCGCAGCACAGCCAACGTACTGGTTCCTGGACTACAACGGCGATGGCCTCTTTGCCGCCGCCGACCAGACTGCCGCCGCATCCCGATTGGGATTTGTTTTGTAAGTTGCCTAGAATGAGGTATGTTGTAGGATGTTGTTTTCGCTACATGAGAGGGAGAATATCATGAGATTCGTGAGGGCAATGTGCGTTATTGGCCTCGGCGCGATGTTAGTGTCGCTGCCGGTGGCTGCTGATACGCTGGGTTACAAGCTGGCGGCAGGTCAGGCAACTTATACGTCCACATCCGCTGGGCAGGTTATCCCCGTCAGCATCTATCTCGAGCTGAATGGAGCAGCAGCCTTTCCCAGTGCCTACGGGCTCGTCGCGGCCGGATTCAGCGTCACCCCCACTGCGGGAACCTCGGCGGACCTGTCAAGTATTGACCCGCCGGCATCGCTGGCCGCGACCCTTGGTGCTGGCCTGGGCGTGATCACATCCGACACCGCCACCGGGATTACTCAGGAAGTCTGGGGATTCACCGACCCCCCGACCTACTCGGTGTCCGCCTACCAAGGCGCTGACGGCTTTGGTCGCGTTCTCCTGGGAACCTATACATACGCATCCCATGCCCCCAACGGCGCCACGCAAACGTTTACGATCAGTGATCTCGCCACACCGGATTTCGACTGGCTGATGGACCCCGTGAGTTTAGCCACGGTCGGCCTGGACCATGACGCAAACCTCAGTCCGTTTGCAAACATTGCCAGCGGATCGTTCCAGATCACCAACAACTTCACAACCGGCGCCGCCGTTCCCCTGCCCGCCGCTGCCTGGAGCGGCGCGGCCATGCTGGGAATAATCGGGCTGCGGCGGATGGTGCGTAAATCACAGGTGCCAGCCAAGTAGTCTTAGCGGGCTGCGGATCCGCAAAGGATCAGATGTCCGGATTCCGGGTGCGACGGCTTGTTCGCAGTACCGCCTTCAGGCGGTCTGAAGAGCCGCCTGAAGGCGGTACTACCAACGTAACCGCGAAGCACGGCTTGCAGTAGACAAGCCGTGGCACCCGAAAAGGGATACCCGACAGTTGTTTCTCTGCCGGTCCTACTGAACTGATGACTCCCGCGGCAATCACTGCGGGTTATGCACATTGTGGCATGCCTTGCAGTTCGTGGCCGCACGAAGTTCGTCGGTCGCGCCCTTCGTGCCCGCCACCACGCCCTCGGCCGCCTTTACGATCGCATCCGTCTTGGCCTTCCACGATGCCGCATCGCCATGTGGAGGGTTGTTGGTTCCGAGGTTCTTCACGAGCTCGAGGAATTTCTTTGCCTCATCCGACGACGCCTTGCCCTCACTGACCTTTGCCACCAGCGCCGGCTTGCCCTTAAACCCCTTCTTCATGACCTCTTCGATCCCAACCTTCTCCGCAGCCATGAGCGTCACCGCGGTTCCGCCAACCGTCAGAATCGTCAATCCCGCCATGAGCCGTGTCATCTTCATCATGATTCAATCTCGTGCATCCCGACCGTAAACAAATTCTCTGGAACCAAACCGCCGGTCGTTGCGGAACGTTCCATGCCATAATCACTAGTACCGCTGCCGTTGTTTCCGTTGAGCCTGGAGCGGTGGCCGAATTATAGCCACACGCATTGCCGGCCACCGGACACTGCAAATTTCGCTCCGGTGCTCATGGAGGATTCAGGGTTCAGCGAACGGCGCAGGCTCGCGTTTCTTTGAACTCTTGAACCTTTGAACCCCTGAACCCTGTTACACCCCCGTTACCCAAGTCCGGCCGCAACCTGCTATGCTGCCGGCCAACCTAACCATCAAGGAGCTACTCATGCGAACCAGCCTGATCCCTATAATATTCCTGAGCCTGTCCCCCCTGCTCGCTCGCGCCGCCGAGGAACCACCGCGGATCATCTCGACACAGGGCGAGGCCATTGTCTATGTCGTGCCCAACGAGGTCGTCCTCAACTTCGGCGTCGAGACGGTGGACAAGGTCCTGGACAACGCCCGCACCGCCAACGATCAGGCCTGCACCCAGCTTCTCAAGGCCGTGAAGGACCTCGGCATCGAAGACAAGCACATCCAGGCCGACCGCATGAATGTCACGATCCGCTACTCCAGCCGCGACAATCTGGTCATCACCGGCTATGAGGCCCATCGCAGCTACTGTGTCGTGCTCAAGGATGTGAAGAAATTCGAGGCTCTGGTGGACGCCGCCCTGAAGAATGGCGCCAACCGCTTTGACGGGTTCAACTTCCAGACCAGCGAGCTCCGCAAGCACCGCGATAAGGCCCGCGCCATGGCCATTCAGGCCGCCAAGGAAAAAGCGGTTGACCTGGCGAAAGCACTCGACTGCAAAGTCGGCCATCCCCGCACCATCAGCGAAGGCGGCGGTTCCTACGGCTACTGGGGCGGTGGCAATCGCTACGGCAACGCCATGGCCCAGAACTCCGTGCAGGTCAACCCCGGCGGCGGGGAGGAAGGCGGCGATACCATGCCCCTCGGCCAGATCGCCATCCGCGCCAACGTCAGCGTCAGCTTCGACCTGGTCACGCCGTGAGGGCACCACGCTCAAGCATGGTGACGCACGGCCTGAGCGGCGAAGAGAACCAGAACCAGCCAGCCTGCATAGGCGAAAGTGTAGAACGCGGCATACCCAAGGCTGGGCAGCAGGCGATGCCGGCAGACACGGGAACGCGCGAAGACCTGTCGCAACGCCCGGTTGAATACCCAGAACACGCCGACGAACAGCGCCCCGATTCCTATCCAGAGAAAATTGACCAGGACCAGCCAAAGTCCGGTCACGAAGAACAGGACGACGATCCAAAGCAGAATGGAAAGGACGATCCCAATGAGTCCCCCATCCACATGAGGGGTACAGTCGATAGCGTCCGTTGGATCGGCCGAGATCGATAAGTCGGCGGCGTCACCCCAGGACAACCCCTTTGGAGCCTGCAAATCCTCCCGGCGTACGCGCACGCCCCAATAGAGTCCCGCGGCGAGAAAGACAAACAGCCCACCCGCGATCACGCCAACGGTCATCTCTGTCTCCACCAGCAATGAACGATGGCCAAGTGTGAACACCAGAATGCCGACGAGAAGGCTGGAGACAAGGACTACCACAACGATCGAACTGGCACTCCACAGGCGGTAACGGCGTTCCGATGGCAGGTTCCGACGGCCGACACAAGCTTGGGGTCTGGTGTTCATGGGATCAATATGTAGCCGCAGCGCCTCTTGGATGCTGTTAGAATCACTGGCGATGGTTGGAATGACCGCCCACCATCCGAGTCCCCATTTCCTCGAACAGCGCCAGCCACTGAAGTGAGGTCGCATCCGGGATCGTCAACCGACCACTCTGTTTGAGATGCTCGAGTTCCTTGCGCGTCTTGCCAAGATAGTGGCCAATCCAGCCGCAGGCGATGCCGCGCGAGTCGAGCAGGAACTGGCGCAACTCAGCCGCCGAGCAGCTCAGCGGAAACGTCTCCTCAATCACCAGCGGCTTGCCGGCCACCGCAAACTGCTTGAGTATGCGCATCGCCTCGGCCGGGTTGTCGTGCGTCGGGTAGATGTGAACGCTGATGAAGTCCACTTCCGGCGCCAGGGTGGCCGGCACGAAGCCGAAGAAGTACGTCCCCTTGAGCGTCGGCAGCAGACCCACCGTGACCAGGTGCTCGCGGTCCTCCTTGCGAATGGCCGCCACCAGCGTCCGCGCCCAGTCACGGGCGATCGCGTCGCGCGGCCGGGCGCCTTCGGCCAGCGCGATCCACTGGAGATAGTCGTAGCCACCGAATAGCTGCCCGGAATACCACTGTCCGGCCTTGCGGCCATCGCCACCCGGCGAAACCGGTTCGTTCATCAAGTCATAGCAGAAGACGGCCGGGCTGGATTTGCACCGCCGGGCCACCGCCTGCCAGAACCGCGACTGCACCGCCCAGCGTTGCGGCTCATCGAGGGCATCGTACCACGGTTGATTGTCCGCCGGCGTATAGCACGCCAATCCCGTTATGTCGAGGTACAGGCCCTTTGCCTCAGCCAGCTTCAGAAACCGGCCAAGCTGCCCCAACGCATGCTCGCTGACCTGCTCCGGTCCAGCCATGAACCGGTTGAATTGGAGATGGATCCGCAGCACATTGGCGCCGAGCCGCTTCAGTTCGGCCAGATCGCGCTCCACGCCCGGCCAGTCCCTGTCCCAGCGATCCTCGATGTCGTTGGACGCGTAGTTCATCCCCCATGGCGTAAACGGCCTGCCCGACGGATGCAGCACAAGTCCCCGGCCATCGCCGGACACCCGCACGCTCTCCATGGCCGGTCCGGAACAGGCCGAAAGAACGGGCAACAACCACGCCAACAGAAGCAGCCGAGAAGACATGATCGTCGCATTCTGGGTCCCACGCGCCACCCCGTCAAGACCGTCCAAGTCGCTCGGCCTCGCCGTTCTCGAAAGGATCGTAAGCAAGGCAGATCCGCGGAGCGAGAGAAACATCAAGCTGAATCTCGCCGCGCGCAGGCAACGGATCGGCCAACACGACTGGATGCAGAATCTTCTCCATATCGGCAAGAAACAGCGACATTTCCACGCCCATGCAGACTCTCGGGACCAGCGCCAGCCGGCGGCAGTATGAGCGATGCAGGCTGACCACTCCCTTGGGGTTGGAACGTCGATAGTGCTCGAGCGCAACCGCCGCCTGGATCATGCCCTGGTAGAAATCCTTCTTGAGCCCGCCGGCGTGATGCCAGATTTCCTCCCATGCCTCGTGCGCGTCGAAGTAGTCGTGGCCGTTGAATAACTCGATGCCCTCGAGATAGAGCCGCTTTTCCTCTTCGATGGGCATGGGGCTGGCGAAAATCATGGCCGCTTCTTCTCGTCCGCCGGCTCGCTGTTATAGAGGTCGAGGTAGAAGTAAAGAAGCTGGCGATCGCCCACCTCGCGAACGTGGGAATGCCGGAACTGGTACTTGTCAAACAACCTGATCGCCGGCTCGAAATCGATGAACGTGTCCAGCTTGATCTTCAGGTATTGCCTGTCGCGGCAGAAACTCAGGGCGGTTTCCAGCAACGCCGAGCCAATGCCGCGCCGGCGGTGATCCGCGCGCACGCGCAGTCGGCGCATCTCCCCGACGCCGGCGTCGTGTTGCTGCACTCCGATCATCCCCACGACCTCACCCCGATCGTTCTCCGCGACCCAGAAATGCGAGCCGGGCACGGAAAGGTAGGCGGCGTCGATGTCGTCGATGTCCAGGCCCGTGTCGTTCTCAGCCAGTTTTCCGCCAAGGAGGGCCTCGCGATACAGCGCCTCACAGGCCCGATGGTCCTTCTTCTCGAAGGTACGAATGGTCGCGGGAATGGAAGGTGCCTGGGACATCTGCGCCAATTGTAGCCGTCCAGCCGGCGACAACCCAAGCGCGAAATTCACCCGCCGGGAATCTCGATGAATTCGCCCGTGCCGTCCTCCGGGTCCAGCAGTGCGACCGTGTGCGGCTTGGCGCGGTACAGAGCGCCGGGATTGATCAGCCGGGTCCGGCCGATCATCACGTCCTCGAAGATGTGCGTGTGTCCCTGGAACAGATAATCATGCTTTTGTTCGGCCAGGATCCTGCGTTTCAGCCCCGCATCGTCGCCATGGAGCACGGCAATGTGCTTGCCGGAAAGCTCCAGGTCGCAATAGACGCCCTGGCACATGACCCCGATGATCTGCGCATGCCGGCGAAGTGTCTCCCGATCCCAGTCGCAGTTTCCAAAGACGAACAGACTGCGGTGTCCGACCAGCACGTCGAGCACTTCCGGCGAACCCACATCGCCACAATGAATCAGCACCTCCGCGCCCCGGCCGACCAGCGCGTCAACACCAAGCCGCGTGGATTCCACCCGGCCGTGCGTGTCAGATAGAATACCGATCTTCATAGAGGCAGGTGATTGTACCGCAGGCCCGCTATGGACATAATGGCGGGCACGCATGTTGATCGCGCAAACAAACTCCATGAACTATGCCATCTATGGAATGGCCATCCTGGCGCTGACCTACATCATCGTGCGCCCCTTCCTGCGCCGCCGCAAAGACCCGCTGGACAAGCCGTTCAATCTCAGCCTGGCCCAGCAGCGGCACGTCGAGCGGCAGATGAATTCCGCGCTTGTCGAACTCGCCGAGATGGCGCGGCAGATCACCGGACAACTTGACACGCGCGCGGCCAGACTCTCGGCCCTGATGGACGACGCCGACCGCAAGATCGACGAACTCAAACAGCTATCGCAACAGGTAATCACTCCTGCAAACAACAGCCCCGCAACCCAAACAAAACCCGAATCGCCGCCGCCGCCACCCGAACCGGAAGACTCGCGGCATCGCGAGGTCTATGATCTGGCCGATCAGGGGCTGGCGCCCCCGGAAATCGCCGCGAAACTCGGCCGGCCGAGAGGCGAGATCGAACTGATCCTGGCTCTGCGGCGGCGACATTAGTGTGGCTGCTTATCGGACGTATTGCCGCTCAAGAAAGCCCAAGCCGCTTCTCCAGCCGTAGTATATGATAGAATGGTCGTGGGAGGACTTGGACCGTGTAGCCGGAAATAGTGGATAGCCGTTATGGAGGATCCGTCAACATTTGCCGAGCCGTGCCCGTCGCTGTTGCCGGCCGGCGACAACGCGGAGATGCCGCTCATCGAATTGCGGCGATCGATCGTCGTTCTGGGGTCGCGCGAGGATGCGCATCTTCAGTTGAAATCGCACACCGTCAGCCGCACACACGCCGTGATCGTCATCGAACCCTGCGGAGCCTACATCCACGATCTGGCCAGCCGCGAAGGCGTCTTCGTCAATCGGCAGCAGATTCATGACACAGTTATCGAGGACGGCGACGAGATTCGCGTCGGCCGATTCGAGTTCATCTTTCAAGCCGGCGGCCTGCCTTCGTCCGCCGAGCCGTCCAAATCGCCGCCGGCTGCGCATTTACGAATCAAAGGCAACCGATTCCCGCTGGCGCAACGCGTCACCAGCCTCGGCCGCCGGCAGGGCATGGACGTCATTCTCGATGACGAAGCGGTCTCCGCGACCCATGCCCTGATCTACGCCTACCAGGGCGCCCATATCGTTCGCGACCTTAACTCGCGCACAGGTGTCTTCGTCAACGGCAAACTGATCGCCAGGAAGACGGAACTGCGCGGCGGCGACGTCATACGTATCGGGCCGACCACCATGCGCTACGTGCTCGACTCGACGCTGGCCTCCAGACCACCGGCAATCAAAGCCGCCGATGAAGGCATGTCCGCGGCAATGATGGAAGTGGTTGTCGCGGAAGAGCCCGATACGACACCGACAACATCTGCCGATGAGGCCGCGGTCCCCTCACCCGGTTCGCTGGACGAACCAACGGCACACTGGGATGACTCCGGCGATCCCGACGACTTGCTCGGCGCTCCGGAGCCCGCCGCATCACTGCACTCGCACGGCGCGACTGCCGTGCTCGCGCCGCCCGACCGTGACACCACCCGCATCGAGCCCGCGCCGGAGACGTCTGCCGCCGCGACGGTCGAGTTCCGCATGGACGGATGTGCCCTCGACGCGGTACAGGAGTATATCCCTCACTTGTCTGCGGACGCCGCGCCGCCGGGCGTAAAGGAACTCCACCACATCATCGTGCGCAAGCACGCGCGCAGCACCCTGGTGATCCCGACTGCCCAGGCCGATCGCTGCCCCGCCCGTCTCCTGACAACTCACGACCACCCCTTGTGCAACGCCGTCGAGTTGGTACTACAACCCGTCACGGTGGTCCTCGACAACCAAAGCACCTCGAACACCGCGCCGCGACTCGAACGTCCCCAGCGTGTATCGAGTCCTCCAGTAGCGAAGACCCGTACCGCAGCCCATCGCCCAGCAGCGCCCGCTCCGCCACAGAAGCCCGTCAAGCCCAAACCGTCCAAGTACACGGCCAGCGGCGAGTATCGCATCGACTTCGATGATGAGGACGACGACAAAGATGACCCCCGCGCTGCCATGCAGCGGACCGCCGTCGCGTTCATGCAGGATTCGATCATCGGCATGCCCGTTGCCGAGGTGGAGGCCGCCCCCGATCCATTCACACTCGGCGATGTGTTCAAACCACAGGGTAAGCAACTGCCTGGCCTGATCCTCAGCTATCGAATGGCGTCCTCCACTTCCGGCCCCAACCGCCGCCCGCCCGCCATCCCGCCGCGTCCGGCGGGACGGTGATCGCTGATCGCGGATGCACCGCTTTCGATAGGTCGAGCCACTGTGCTATAATCACCGTATGACATTGAGCGTCCCAATTCCTGACAATCTCGACCAGGCGACAGTGGACGACCTCGGTCGTGCCGCCCGCGAAGCCGTGGCAGTCAAGCTATACCGCGAGGGGCGGTTGTCGCATGGCAAGTTTGCGGCTTACCTGGGTATTGGCCGCGGGCAGGTTGACGAAATCCTCGCTCGACACGGTTTTGTCGATGAGTTCACATCCGAAGAGATCGCCGAGCAGGTGCGCAGGTCCCATGAGACCCGCCTTGCGGAAACCGCTCGCTAACCATGCTTGTCATCTCTGATACCAGTCCGCTTCGATACCTGATGGAAGTTGGTGCCATTGAAGTTCTGCCCAAGCTCTATGGCGATGTGCGGACCACACCCCAAGTATTGCAGGAACTCCGACAAGAGCACTTCCCCGAAGTTGTCAGAGCATGGTCCGAGCGCACGCCCGCGTGGCTAAGAGTGGAGTCTCCTCACGAGCTCCGCTTCCTGGCGCAACTGGATGACGGCGAAGCATCAGCCCTATCGCTGGCCTGCGAACGCAAAGCCGATTTACTTCTGGTTGATGAACGAACAGGATCGCGCGTCGCCCACGATTGTGGGGTCAACACGATCGGCACGCTGGGTATCCTGCAGGAAGCCGGACACGAGAACCTTATCGATTTCCATGTTGCCATCCAGCGTCTCACAACAGAGACAGCGTTTCGACACACTGAACCACTTATGCGTCGTGTGATCGCCGACTACGAGCAGGAGCGACAGCGACGAACACACCGATTGTGATTCGGAATTGCCACGTTGGCCGGGACGCACATTTGGCCCTGACATCGCGGCTACGATTGTCAACTCAACCGCCACCGCGCCAACCCCGCCGCGATGCAGACTCCCCCGGCCGCCGCAAGCCATGCGGTCAGTGGCACTCGCTCAACAGGCATGTCGAACCGGATCGGCGAAACCTGCGCCGGCGGGATCATCGCGCCACCCGCGCGGGCCGTGAGTTGTTTGAGCGTATCGGCATCGATGCCGACCGCGTCGAACTCCGCTGCGTATCGCGCCGGCAACGCAATCCGATCCAGCAACCTCGCCTCCAGCCGCACCGTCGCGAATACCGGTTCCTGAAGCCGGCTGATCGCCGCCTCGTAATATCCCGGAGCCGTCTGCTCGACTGCTTGCCTGGACAGTACCCGCCCGGCAGTGTTTGCCACCTCGAGAACGAAGCTCAAGCCGTTAATTGTCCGGCCATTTTCAGCTGCCTCAATATGAACGCCGGCCGTCGGCCCGTTCTTCCAAACCACCTTGTATCGCGGATCTCGCGGCGGCGTCGCCACGAGTCTCGCAAGCCGATCCCCCTGCGCTGTCGCGTAAGCGGCCGCAACCACCTGTCCCGCGCCCAATCGCCAGCGGGCAATCAGCGGTTCGTGCGCCGGCGAATCATTCTCGACCAGCACCGTCGCGTCCCGTTTCAGCCATGTCCGGTTCCACGGAACCGGCGGCGTCTCAGCAAACCCCTCAATGGGTGTGATCATGCGCAGCTTCGCTGGGTCCGCCACGAGCCGCTCGGCCGACGCCTGCTGGAACAGTTTGCGCGCCGCGTCCGCCCAATGCGCCGGATCAATCTCGGCCACCACTGCACCGCCCGTCGCCTTGGCAATATCGCGCAAAGCCGCCTCGCCCCGGCCATTCGGGCCGAGCACCAGCACATGCAGCCGCATCCGCTTCTTGAGCATGGCCTCGCGAAGGATCTCCGACCGCTCGATCACCGCATCGGTATCCGAAAGCAGCAGCAGTTCCGCGGGCATTCCCGCGTGCGCCCGATCGATCACGTCGCGCAAAGCAGGTTCGAGATTCGTCGGCCCGCTCGGCTGGATCACCGGTAGCGCCGCCGAGACGGTCTCGCTCGCGGAACGCGCCCGCGACCAGAAGGTGACACGCTCGGAGAAACTCGCCAGAGTCACGGGATCCTCGGGTGGAAGGTGCGGCAGCAGCCGGATCATCGCCTGCCGGGCGCGATCCCAGCGCGTGGCATCGCCGCTCTGCCCGGCCATCGATCCCGAAGAATCGGCCAGGATGATCCAGTGAAGCGTCGGCATCGGCGGCGAACTCGCCAGCGGCGACAACGTCTCCAGCGCCGTGCCCGGATATTCACCGGCCGCAAAGGAACGCCCGCCCCCGACGAGGATGACCGCCCCGCCAAGGTCACGGACATATTGGAGCAGCAAATGCTGCTGTGTCTCGGTCAGGTCTTCCGCATGGATGTTCTGGAGAACGATCACCGCCGTTGCCAGATACGCCGCCGGATCGGCCGGCAGTTCCGCCGGCGCCAAGCGTTTCCAGTTCCCCGCCGGAGCCAATGCGCCCACCCACCACATTTGCATCTGCGCTGGTGGCATGGCCGGCAGTTCCAGCCGATCATTCTCGGGCCAGAGATCGACCGGCGCGAACTGCGCCAGCACCGTCTGCCCCGCGCGCAATGGCCGCGAAAGTGTGTACTGGCCCCGCGCCACGGCCAGTCCCGATCGCTCGCCGCTGAGCGACAAACTCGCCGCATCGACCGCCGTATTGGAAACAGCCACCGCCACCTGGTCCCCGCGCGCCTCGATGCTCATAATCGCCGCATCCGCCGGCTCGATGAGCAGCGGATCCACCACCGCATACACCGGCGGCGAGAACTTCGGTAATGCAAACCGCCCGTCGGAAAAGAGCATCACGGCCCTGCCCGGCGGCGGCGAAAACACCGTCCGCTCGGCCGCGAAATCGCCGAGTCGATCATTCACCATCGCTGGTGGCTCGGTTCGATTTTCCTCCGCGAAATAGACGATCTCGTGCGGCACCGAACCCAGGAGCTGCGCCAGTCGTTTCCGCAACACCGCCGGCTCGCGATAAGCCGCGCCTCGTGTCGATGGCGACACGTCCACCATGACCGTCACCGGCTGCGGCACCGGCCTGGGCCAGAGCGGCGTCCCCGCGGCGATGGCCAGCAATACCGCCCCAAGTCCCAGCAGAACGCGCGTCGATAGCGGCAACGCAAGCCGCCGGGTCCACAGAACAACAACGGCGGCAATTGCGGCCAGAGCAGCAACTGCGAGGAATATGGGTGAGGTGAAGCTCATGAACAGAACCGGAGTTGTGCCGTCATTGGTAGCAAAGGCATTCCGCCTCGGTCACCGCAGCGTGTGCTATGATACCGCCGGTGGGGTCGCGGGAATAACGCCGCTACTTCGTCTTTGACTGCTGCCGTTCCTTGTCGTCGGGCAGGAGCTCGCCAATCTTGATGTTCGTTTCGCGGACATTCTCGGTGTTCTCGTAATGGTTCTTTTCAATGTGCGCCCTGCCCACGGTGATGTTGTCGAGGACCACGTCCTTTACGGGCGCGCGCTTGTCGCCGAGGATGCGGAATGGCGCCAGGCCGGTCTCCGCGACCTTCACGTTCCTGACATGGATGCCGCTGATCTTCGTCAGGCGTTCCTCGATGGTGGGCACGAGGGTCTTCCACTGATACAGCACGTCGGTCTCGATGCCCAGCACGCTGCAGCGGACTTCCCCGGCCTCAATGTTCTCCATGTGGATGTTCTCGACGAAGCCGCCGCGGCGGATGTTGGTCTTGATGAACAGCAGGTTCTGCGGCCGCGATTTGGGGTTGTCAAAACGGCAGTCGTGGATGTAGACGTTGCGGATGCCCGCGGAAACTTCGCTGCCGATGGCGACGAGCTGGTGGCCTTCGACGACGGTGCAGTTGCGGATCACGATGTTTTCCGAGGGCGTGTTGAGACGCCAGCCGTCATGATTGCTGCCGGCCTTGATGGCGACTGCGTCGTCGCCCTGGTCGAAGCGGCAGTTTTCAATCAGGAGGTTGCGGGTCATCTCGGGATCGATGCCGTCGTTGTTGTGGCCGTGGGCGGAGATATTCAGGCCACGGACGACAATGGATTCAGACAGGTACAGGTGGATGGTCCAGAACGGGCTGTTGCGAATGGAAAGGCCCTCGACGAGGACGTTGTGGCAGCGGTTGAACTGGATGAACTGCGGGCGCAGGTGATTTTCCCCTTCGGCCATCTGCCGCCGCTCGACCGGGACATTGGTCGACGTCATGGTGTAGAGCTTTTTGAGCGCTTCGAGGTGCGGCTGGGGGCGGGAGAACCAGGTCTTCCAGATGCTCATGCCGGCCTCGAGAGTGCCTTCGCCGGTGAGGGCGACGTTCTCGCACTCAAAGGCATAGATGAGCGGGGAGTAGTTGAAGCACTCGAAGCCCTCCCAGCTCGACTGCACGGCGGGCAGATAGTCCTCGGGATTGCCGCTGAACGTGAGCGTGGCGCCCTTATCGAGGTGAAGGTTGACGTTGTTCTGGAAGTGTATCTTCCCGGTGCGCCATTCGCCGGCCGGGATCACAACGCGGCCGCCGCCGGCGTCGTGGCAGGCGGCAATGGCTTTGCGGATCGGTTCCGTGTTATCCGCTTCACCGTCCTTGCGGGCGCCATAATCGGTGATCGGAAAATCGCGCTTCGGAAATACCGGCACCTTGATGGGCGGCATGGCAAACGGAGCCTTGACGGAGATCTCCTCGTGACCCACGGCGTCAGCCCGGACCTGGATTGGGAGAACAACCGCAAACACGGCGAGGAGGCCGCAAGCCAACTTCAAAGATGCTGACGTCATGGTGAACCTCTCCGTTCGAAGCACACTTCGGACACACTTCCTTTCCCGGGAAGACGGATCTCGAACTGGAAAACCGGATAGGTGCGATTGTTTTGATTGCATGACGACGCCGATCAGACTTGAGCTTAACCCCTCTCCCGGCACATGCAACCGCGCCCCGTGGAATCGATAGGGCTCCCGTCGAGCATTTTCCAGCCACCAACCGCATGACAACGGCCAACTAAAATTTCCCGAATTTCCCTACTGATATCATCACTAACCATTTTATATACTTAAAAGTTGCATTGTCGCTCCGCAAGCCAGTCGGCTTTCGGGCATCTAGGGGGTGATACATCGTCTCATGCGCGCCTTTCTCGACCGAATACGCCTGCCTCTCACAGACGCAGGATGGCGATAACCTGTCCTTCCGAAAAGGACCTCCCGAGAACCTGTAAGGACATTTTCGGGACACGATAAGTACCTTCAAGGGACCCGAAAGGACCTCTTCGGGACACGCAAAGGACCCGCTACTTCAGACATCCCGCGGCCACGATACGAGCCGTAATATACTGCCAAAAAACCACTTACAGAGACACGGACACCGCCAACCTCCACGAAAACTCTTCCTGCCTCGCCCACCCAACTCGGTCGCACCGGCGTCTTGTCTCTAACAACCAACCCGCCCGCATGCAGCACTCTTTTGTGTCTCTTAGTGCAACTCCGTGGGCTATTCTCCCGAGCCTTCGATCGTTATCCCTGGAACCACAACGCTTCCGGATCGGTTCTGATCGATTGTGGATCAATTTCGGATCGCTTTCGGATCGATTGTGGATCGGTTTTCCCTGCCCCCGCCCACCCCGAGAAATACACAACTCAATTAAAAACAAGCACTTACGTAATCCGACGCCCCTCCCCTGCCCAATTTCGGCTTTTTCCGTGCGCCTCCCACTCAGCACCCAGCACTCAGCACTTGCAGCCCTGCAGAACAGGTTCTGGGCGAGTCGTTACACCGCCGTTACACGGTTCCTGAAACCTCCTCTCTCCGGACGCGTCAAAGCGTGTGGTCTATCCACGAGGTGTCTATGATCGGCCGCGCATTTCTTTCGGCAATTTTGTTTCTGATACTGTTCCCGGTTCTGGCCAGCGGACAGGGGCTTATTATCACGCCCTGGCCGCCGATGCCGCATCCGCGGCCGATGCCACTTCCGCCGGCGCCGCCACGCGGGGAGTTTGTGCTCAAATCGATCAGTGTCGAGGGCACCATCAAGGATCTCGTGGGGCAGATCCAGATGACCCAGGTGGTGCAGAATGTCGGCCACGGCGATATGGAAGCGGTCTTCCTGTTCCCGGTGCCGCCGGAAGCGGTCATCGACCGCTACACGCTCATGGTCGACGGCAAGGAGTTCCCGGCCAAGGTCTACACCAAGGAAGAGGCCCGGCGGATCTATGAGGATATCGTCCGCTCGCGGCGCGATCCGGCACTGCTCGAGTACATGGGATGGGGCATGCTCAAGACAAGTGTGTTCCCGATACCGGCCGGGGCCCAGCGGCAGTTGGTGCTGAAATACACGCAGGTCTGCAAGCGAGAGAACCAGACGTGCGAGTTCCTGTTCCCGCTGTCGACGGCCAAGCAGTTTGGCCGGCCGGTGGAGCTGGTGCGGGTGGATCTGCGGATCACGGATAAGAACGCGATCCGGTCGGTATACAGCCCGACGCACTCGATGGATGTGAAACGGCCGGACAATCACACGGCGCATGTCTCCTTCACGCAGTCCGGGGTATCCAGTTCGGACGACCTGCGGCTGTTCTGGGGGTATTCCGAGAAAGCCATCGGGGCCACGCTCTTCAGCTACAAGCCGGAAGGGAGCGAGGATGGTTACTTCCTGCTGCTGCTGGCACCGGAGGTCAAGGCGGTCGATGCGGCGCCGGCGAGCAAGACCGTGGTTTTCCTGCTCGACCACTCGGGCTCGATGACGGGCAAGAAGATCGAGCAGGCGCGCAATTCGCTCCGGTTCGTACTGAACAACCTCCGCAAGGATGACACGTTCAACATCATCGCCTTCGATGACAAGATCGAGACATTCAAGCCGGAGCTGCAGCGCTATGACGATGTCACGCGCAAGCAGGCGCTGGATTTCACGGATGGCATCTATGCAGGCGGGTCCACGAACATCGATTCGGCGCTCAAGACCGCGTTCAACATGATCGGCGATTCGACCGGCCGGCCGGCATACTTGATCTTCCTGACGGATGGCCTGCCCACCGCGGGCGAGACGAACGAGACGCGCATCGCCGACAACGCCCGCGAGCGCAACCGCGGCGGCGTGCGGCTGTTCTCCTTCGGCGTGGGTTACGACGTGAATGCCCGCCTGCTGGATCGCCTGGCGACGGGCAATTCCGGTTCGTCGGAATACGTCCGCCCCGAGGAGGACATCGAGGCGGCCGTCTCGCGTTTCTTCGCACGCATGAACGCGCCGGTCCTGACCCGGCCGGTGGTGGAGATCACTCATGCGAACGCCAACCGAATCTATCCCAAGCCGATGCCCGATCTGTTCGCGGGCGGGCAGATCATCAGCGTCGGGCGGTATCGCCACGGCGGGAATGTGGCGATTCGCCTGAACGGCAAGGTGGGCGCCGAATCGCGCAGCTATGAATTTGAGGGGACGCTGGCTGATCGTGCGTCCGATGATGATACATACGCGTTCGTCGAGAAGCTGTGGGCCACGCGGCGGGTCGGCGAGATCATCAACGAGCTCGACCTGCATGGCCGGAATCAGGAGCTGATCGACGAGCTTGTGAACCTGAGCAAGAAGCACGGCATTCTCACGCCGTATACGGCGTTCCTGGCCGATGACCGGACGAATCTCCACGCGACGCGTGAGAACAGCACGCGTGCTCGGGACATGTTCAACATGCAACTGGCCGAGCAACCCAGCGGCGGCGGCGGGGTGAATCTACGTATGGCCAAGGCCGCCCAGCAGAACGCCGTCTTGGCGCCGACTGCGGGGCCGCAGGGTTACGCGGCCGATGATGGCCGATTCGTTAAAGAGGACAAAGTCCAGGTAGTCGGCGACAAGGCATATTTCCGCCGTGGCGGCCGGTGGATGGATCCGGGGGTGACGCCCGAGGACGAGAAATCGGCGATCGATGTCGAGCAGTTCAGCGACAAGTGGTTTGAACTGGCCCGTAATAACAGCCAGCTCCGCAAGGCCATGACCATCCCTGAAGGAGCGACGATTCGCGTGCAGAACCAGGTGTATCGCATCAACCCGGCGCAGAAGCCGGAAGGCTGATGGGAAGGACCGCTTGAGCGAGTTTCCATTCCCGTTGCGCGAGGTTTGTCGCTGCGGAGCTGAATCAGCTGCGATAGGGCGAAGATCACGATGAAAGACGCGAAGCGGACGAAATCGGTTCGCTTCGCATCTTCCTTCGTGCTTTCGCGCTATGGTGGCTGATTCTCCGTTATGTTGGATCCCCATCGGCAGCGAGGGCGGCCTCACCGGCTCTCACAGATGATCGCGTTCCCGAAATGCGGGCAATCCGCGGCGCACGCCTCGCCCATCACACGTTAAACGAGAAGTAGCTTTAAGCGTTATAGTGGAGTCAGAGGTCCGATAATCCCTTGATTCCTCCGCTGTTAGTTCCTGACAATTGTGGGAAAGAGGATAGAATGCGCGTGTTCTAAGGTGGTATCTCAAGTGTGTAGGGACGAGCACCGATGGTTATTTAGGAAAGATGGATAAGATCGTTGAAGATCATTCACACGTCTTTCCCGCTGAACTCGCCGGTTCGCAATGAAGGGTGAGAGATATGAAGAGTGTATTTACCACCGGTGAAGCCGCCGAGATCTGCAAGGTCTCGCAGCAGACCATCATCCGCTGTTTCGACAGCGGTCGGTTGAAGGGCTTTCGAGTTCCGGGCAGCCGCTTCCGGCGCATTCCGCGTGAGGCACTCCTTCAGTTCATGAAAGAGAACGGCATTCCGATCGACGTTCTTGACAGCGGCAGGCGTAAGATACTGGTGGTTGATGACGACCCCGAGATTATCGAGTTGTTCGTGGATGTGCTCGAGCGCGATGGCCGGTTTGAGATCAAGACCGCCATGTCTGGCTATGACGCCGGCATATTGACGCAGGAATTCAATCCCGACCTGATCATCCTCGACTACATGTTGCCGGACATCAATGGCAACGTGGTGTGCAAGACGCTGCGGCAGAACCCGAATTTCCAGCAGATCAAGATCATCATCGTATCGGGCGTGGTCAACCAGGATGAGATCAACGACCTGCTCAAGTCGGGCGCTGATGAGTTCGTGAAGAAACCGTTTAATATCGAGAAGATTATCGAACGCATTGTGGAACTCCTGGAAATCGAAGCGGGGGTGTGAATACCGTGTCAGACCTGAAGGAAAAGCGCGTCGAGCTGATCCTGCAGCAGCTCCAGCAACTGCCTACCCTTCCAGCGGTCGCGGTCAAGGTGCTGGAAGTGACCGGGCGCGATGAATCGTGCGCCCGCGAAGTCATCAACCTGATCAAGGGCGATCCCTCACTGACGACCAAAGTACTGAAACTCGTCCGCCGGGTCGATCTGGGCATCCGCGGCGAGGTTGTCACCGTTGATCGGGCCGTGGTCCTGCTCGGCTTTGAAGCCGTGCGCTCGGCCGTCCTGGCCCTGTCGGCGTACGCCATCTTCCCGCCCGATCCGGCCGCTCCGCGCGGCCGGTTTGATCGCGAGGAATTCTGGAAACACTCCATTGCCGTTGCCTGCGCCGCCGAACTGCTGGCCGAGTCGGTCTCGGGGATCGATCCAGCGGAGGCCTTCGTGTGCGGCCTGCTGCACGACATCGGCAAGATTGCCCTGGACGCGATTCTTCCCAAGAGCTACGAGCGCGTGATCGAGGCCGCCGAGCTGCTCCGCGGCAATGTTGCCGACGTCGAGCGCACGGTCATCGGCCTGGACCACATGGTCGTCGGCAAGCGCCTGGCCGAACGCTGGCAGCTTCCGACCTGCGTGCGCGACTGCATCTGGCTGCATGGACAGAATCCCGATTCGCTGCCGGCGGGGGTGCTTTCCGGGCACATGGTGAATCTGATCACGCTGGCCGACAACCTGGTTCGCGAACAGCACATCGGCCACAGCGGCAATTACACATTCCATGTTCTGCGTCCGTCGCTGCAGCAGGCGACGGGTGTGAGCGACATGGCGATCGACGCGGCGCGCAAGAGCCTGATCAAACGTATCGAAGAGCGAGCTGAAGCCCTGGGCCTGGGGCACGCGACGACGGGGGAGATCTACCTGTCGGCACTGTCGCAGGCCAACCAGGAACTGGGGCGGATCGGCGAACAACTGGCGGCCCGCAACCGCAAACTGGCCAGCCGCGCCAAATATTTCGAGGCCCTGTCGCGGTTCCAGGGCGAATTGCGCCCGGATGCGCCGTCGTCGCTGGTTCTGCAGGCGGTCGGGCAGACAGCGCAAAGTGTAATCGGCATGGCGCCTGTTGTGGTCTTCTCGACGTGCCCGGCGCAGGGTTACGCGGAGTTTCTCATCGTCAGCGGCGCCGGCGAGGTCGCGGAAACGAGCCTGGTGGATTGCCCGTCGCGGCTGTCCCGGCCGGCGGCCGGACCAGATCCGGTGCTGCCGGTGGGCGATCACCTGGAATGGCTGATGGCCCGCATTTCGCCCGTGCTCGGCGGCGAGCAGCGTTTCTGGATCGCCCTCGAAGCCGAGGGCATCTGCGTGGGCGGCATCGTCTGGGGAGCGGCAGCGGATGAGGCGCAGCGGCTGGGTCCGCAATCGCCGGAACTGGCGTCGCTGGCCGCGGGCTGGAGCCTGGCGCTTCGCACCAGCCAGTTCCGCGAGGAAGCACACATGCTGGCCGAGCAGCTTGCCGAAGCCAACCGGCGGCTGCAGGGTGCGCAGGCCGAACTGGTCCGCACGCGCTCCGTCGCCGCGGTTGGCGAACTGGCGGCCGGGGCGGCCCATGAGATGAATAATCCGCTTGCGGTCATATCCGGACGTGCGCAGCTTCTGGCCAATTCGCTGGAAGAACCCAAACTCAAGCAGTCGGCCCAGGTGATTTTCGACCAGTCACACCGCCTGTCGCAGATCATCACGGACCTGATGGAATTCGCCAAACCGGCTCCGCCGGTGCCCACGGAGGTCGGGGTGGCGGATCTTATTGACCGCGCGGTTCGCGAGGCCAGCAGCCGTGATTCGGGCTACACACGAAAGATAGAGATCGTGCTGGCCGAGGTTCCGCCCGTGCTGGTGGATCAGGAACAAACGCGGATGGCGCTCGTGGAAGTTCTTCACAATGCCCTGCAAGCAACCGATGAAGTGGGTGGCAAGGTTGCCATCTGTGCGGCGTACGACGTGTTCTCCACGAGAGTGGCGCTGAGCGTGGCGGACAACGGCTGTGGCATGGACGGCGAGGTCCTGCGACGAGCGTTTGATCCGTTCTTCAGCGGCCTGTCGGCCGGACGACGTCGCGGGATGGGACTTGCCAAGGCACTCCGCTGGATCGAAGCCGGCGGCGGAACGATACGACTGGAGAGCAGGCCTAAAGAAGGCACGAGAGTCATAATTCTGTTGCCGGCGGCGCCCCGGGCTGATGCAGGCGAGCCGATCAACACCCGCAAGGCCGCGCAGAGCTGAACCGCTGGCGCCGGCCGGGAGAGTGGAGAGGTGTTATGTCTGCCGTAAAAGACCAGAAGAGATCGCAGCACTGCGCCCAGATCCTGTTCGTGGATGATGAGCCCGGCATGATCGAGCTCATTCGCGACAGCTTCGAGGGCGAAGAGGGCCTGCAGTTGCACGTGGCCTCCAGCGCCGGTGAGGCGCGGAACCTGATCCGGGACCGGAAAGTGGACCTGCTGGTGACGGACCTGATGCTGCCGGATGGCAACGGCATGTCCCTGATGCGCGACCTTCAGCGCCTCCAGCCCCAGGCCGGCGCCATGATCGTCAGCGGGGTCAACTCGGCCGACGGCGCCGTGACCGCGTTCCGCGGCGGGGCGATGGACTACGTGGCCAAGCCGTTTACGCAGGTTGAACTCGTCGAACGCGTTCGCGCGGCCATGAGCCGGCAGCGGACCCAGTTGCACCAGGAGGTGCGACTGCGCAAGCTCAAGGACGCGGTCAGGCGGCTGAACGCCGCCCGCAAGACGGTCAGCAAGAAGGTGGATCTGCTGTGCAACGACCTGGTCGGCGCGTACACGCAGGTCTCCCGCCAGATGGACGGCGTGCGCATTCAGGAGAGCTACAAACAGTTCATCTCCGACTGCAACACACTGGAACAACTCCTCTGCCATTCCATGGACTGGCTCCTGCGGCAGGTCGGGTACTGCAACATCGGCATCTGGCTGACGACCGCCGACCAGGAATTGCAGCTGGGCGCCTACATGAAATACACGGTCGCCGCGGAGAACGACCTGGTCGACAGCCTGCAGAAGAACCTGCTCAAGATGGCGATCCGCCGGGGTTTCCTGCGTCTGCGCGAGCCCGAGACCAAGGCCCACCTGACGCCCGTCGAGGCCCGGCATCTGTCATCGCATGATGTCATCGCGATGACATGCACGTACCTCGGCGAAACGCTCGGCGTGCTGCTGCTCTTCCGGGACAAGCAGGCGCCGTTCAGCGATGAAGACCTGGCGGCGCTGCGCGTCTTCTCGCCGCTGTTCGCGCTGTCGCTGGCCCAGGCTGTTCGCGGCGCGAACGTGGGCGGCCGCGACGAGGACACCGATCTGTTCGGCGACGGCGGCGGACCCGAGAACGGCAATGAGAAACAGGGCAAGCGCGAGGATCCGTCGGAATGGTGGAAGCGCGGCGAATCGCCGCCCTTCTGACTCGCTTGAATCCGTCCATTTCTTGCTTGCCCGCGGCGAAAAGCGCCGATATAGTTCGGTAGTATAAGTGATCTGCAGTGTTCGAGATTGGAGCAGATTATTTGGCTAAACCGATAAGCAACCCATGGGGTTCGCCGCGTTTCGGCCGCACGCCTGCAGTTGCCACCCGCTCAGCGGGATGAGCCAGACGGGAAGCGAAAGACTCGCAGCAACCGGGAGAAACCTTCCGGCCGGTAGAACACCCACCTTCTAAATGGGTTTGGCTAAACAAGCTCCACACGGCACTTGCGGACATTTGTATTCTTGAGCTCGCGGACGCTTGCGTCCACGAGCTTTTTTGTTGCGCTGGCCCCTGTGGCGATGGCAATCCAGACGACGATCCAGCAGGCACGAGGACGGACGCGAAGAGACTCGACTTGATCGCCTTCGCGCCATCGCCTCTTCACGGCTGATTGACTGCCGGAACAACAACCTGGTGCCTTACCTGGTCGCTGCTTTCTTGGCTGCGGCCAGCGCGGCGTCGTAGTCCGGTTCCTTGGTCAGTTCGGCCACGATCTGCTGGTAGATGACCTTTCCTTCCTTGTCGACCACGAACACCGACCGCGCCAGCAGGCCGTTCTCCTTGATCTTCACGCCGTACGCCTCGCCGAACGCCCGGTCGCGGTAGTCGGAGATCGTCTGGAGATTCTTCACACCCTCGGCACCGCACCATCGTTTTTGAGCAAACGGCAGATCCATGCTTATTGTCAGGATGGCGACATTGTCGCCGATTTTGGATGCTTCGTCGTTGAATCGCTTGGTTTCGCTGCTGCACACGGGCGTGTCGACCGAGGGAACTGCGGCGATGATCGTCACCTTGCCCGACTTGGGCTGGAACGTGAAAGTGGACATGTCATTGGCGACGGCCGTGAACGCCGGGGCTGCGTCGCCGGTCTTGATCTCCGCGCCGACCAGTGTCAGGGGATTGCCCTTGAGCGTGACGACGCCGGTTCGTTCGACCGCGGCAACACCCGCGGTCGTGCAGAGCATCGCAAACCATGCCAGAACTATCGCCGCCGCCGCAAATGTCCGTCGATTCATGTGGAGTCTTCCTTTGTAGGTGACAGATAAGGATAGGCCGCGGGGCGAGCCGCGGCAAACCACGGCTACTCTCACGCCACAATGCCCATGCTCCGGCCGGCGGGTTCCGCGGGCATCGTGACCGTGCGCGACAACTCCTGCTCGACCCACTCGCGAGCCCTCTGCATCTTGGGATAGCGGATCTCGCGATAGCCGCTGACATCGTCTACACACGAGAGCACCTTAACGCCGCGTTCGTATCCGGCGTCGGTCGAAAGATCCACGCGGTTGAGCAGGGCCAGATACCAGTCGCGGAAGGCCTGGTCGCGCATGTGCCAGCCGGGCAGGTTGCGCAGGAACTTGAGCCGGCGGACGATGTTGAGCATCCAGTCGCTGGTGCTGATCTTGAGGCGGAAGCGCCACTTGCCCAGATTGAACTCGGGCTGGGTGTGATGGCGATAGACGATCTTGTCGCCGTTGGCGACGTCCACGTTGTACTTGGCGATGTCGCGCTGCTTCTTTTCGTGCCGCGTCAGCAGATACGAGACGTACACCTCATCCTTGATGAGGATGACCTTGGCGATATTCCAGATGGCCGCGCGCGTCGCGGCATAGCCGTGGGCGGCCGAATCCTTGCGATAGACGGATTTGACCAGGTGCAGATATTTGCGGGCCAGCTTGTCGTTCTCGTACTGGAAGATGTCGTAGATGCGGAGAGCCAGATCGTACTTCACATCGGCGGAGAGGTTGGGCATCATGCGCATCGCCGTCTCGACGATGCGCTCGTAGACGTGGGCCAGTTTCGGGCCGAATGCGCGCGTCTTACGGATGATCTTACTCTTGTTGGTCAGGAGTTGTTCCCAGGTGCGCGGCTCGGGGCGGGCGGGCAGGGCACGCGGCTCGAGGGCGAGCTTGCGGCCGATATTGAAGGCCTTGAGGTTCCTGCGGTGTTCGCGGCGGATGGTGTCCTTGATGGCCCAGGCCATGGAGTGCGCCGAGACGGGAATGAGCCCGAGTTGATAGGCAACGCCCAGCATCATGATGTTGACGAACTGCTTGCTGCCGAGGCGCTGCTCGCAGATCTCGGCCAGGTTTCGGGCATAGGACAAGTCCTCGCGGCATTTTCCCATGATCTCGTTGCGGAGCTTCTCCGCCTCGAAATCCGCCTTGCCCAGGAGCGTGGCAACCGTCGACTGCTTGTGCATGTTGAGCACGGCAGCCGTGCGCTCGCGGCTGGCAACGCGGAAGTCGGCCCGTGAATCGACGGCCCGGGCGGCTTCGAGCACATCCAGGCCCAGGAGCAGATCAGCGGCGCCGTAGGGGATCGAGCCGGTGGTGGGGTAGGAGAGTGCTGAGTCCTGAGTGCTGAGTGCTGAGGTCCCTTGGTCGCTTTGTCGCTTCGTCGCTTCGTCGCTCGCTTGATGATCCGCCACAAACGTAAGCTGCGCGAACACCCCGCCATTGCGGATGGCCAGGCCTTTCTTCTCTGTGAAGACGACGCGGTAGCCCTCCTTGTGGCCGGCCCGCAGCAGGATGGCGCCGACCACGCCGATGCCCATGCCGCCGACGCCGGACATGTGGACGCGCCAGCAGGCGTCACGATCACTCATGTCATGCACGTAGCGCTCGGGCTCGGGCAGCTTGTCCAGCGACATCTGCGGCAGCAGGTAGCGACGGCGGTGCGAGCGGACGACGGTGATATCCTCGAAACTGGGACAGGGCTTGACCTTTGTGCCGGCTTCATTGGAGACGCGGACACGGTCGCAGGCCCCGTCGTTGACGCACCAGGTCAGGTCGGTGTCAACCTTGCGGCCGTAATCGGTGTCCGCGAACATCAGGCCGGGACAGGCCGTCTGTTTGGTGCATTCGAGGCATCCTTCACAGACCTCGGGCGTGATGTTCATCTGCGTCTTACGCGGCAGGTAACCCTTTTCCTTGATGATCCGGCGTTCTTCGCGAAGCTCGGTGCGGTGGTGCGTGATGCCGCACTCCTTGTCGGCGATGACCACCTTCACGCCGTCGCTGAGGATCGCCTCCTCGAGCATGCTGTTGTACTTGTCGCGGTCGGCCGGATTGGCTTTGAAGACACGGACGGGGGCGGTGGCAGCGATGCCGGTGACCGTGCTGAAAATATCCACGATCGGGTGCTTGTTGCCGAACATGTCCACTTCGATGGCCGCGTGGTCCTGGTGGCCGGTCATCGCGGTGGTGCCGTTCTCGAGGATGATGAAGGTGAGATCCTGGCCGGCTTTCACCGCGTTGGTGATGGCGAGCTGGCCGGAGTGGAAGAACGTGCCGTCGCCCATGAAGACGATCTGTTTGTTGGTGATGAACGGGTCGATGCCGCTGCCGGTGCCGGCGCCAAGTCCCATGCCCGAGTAGTTGTGCATGAGCTGCTCGGTGGGCGGGAACATCAGCATCGTGTAGCAACCGGTGTCGCCGTGGGCGACGAGGTCCACGGGCGGCCGGCCATGGACCCGCTTCATGTAGACCGGGTCGGCGAGGTTTTTCCGCAGATCCAGCAGCACGGATGATGAATCGCGATGCGGGCAGCCGGGACAGAACGTCGCGGTGCGCGTGACCACGCTCGACACGACATCGAGCCGCGGTTTGCTGGCCGCGCGGAGGCGGGCCATTTCCGAGGAGATGCGTCCGTTGCGGAAATGTTCCGGGATCTCGGCGAGCGATTGAATGAGCGGCAGAATGCGCTGGGCCAGGACGGAGTAGTTGAGGCCACGGGTTTCAGGGATGCCGTCGGTGGAGTTGCCAGTTGCCAGTTGCGAGTTGCCA
This sequence comes from Phycisphaerales bacterium, assembly GCA_025361735.1. GTDB lineage: Bacteria > Planctomycetota > Phycisphaerae > Tepidisphaerales > Tepidisphaeraceae > JANYKD01. The sequence continues at coordinate 5,220 of JANYKD010000316.1, read as the reverse complement.
GTTGTCGGAAAACGCTTCCCGTACAGCCTCCCGCTGAGGTCGGCGGCTTCTTCATGCGGCAACTCGCGGAAGAGCGCGTCGCGGATGTTCATCTCCAGGAAGCTGCGGCGTTCTTCGACAACGATCATCTGGCGGCATAGTTTGCCGAAGTCGCGGACAATTTCGCTGTCGGCCGGGTAGCTCATGCCCATGCGCAGGATCGGGAAGCGCCCGCTGAGCCCGGCGTCGGCCAGTACATGATCGAGATACGGTCCGGCCATGCCGGTCACGATGAAGCCCACCGGCGATGCATCTGAACCCTGAGCCCCAAACCCTGAACCCTGCTGAATGCGATTGACCCCCAACTCGCGCGCGGCGCGAGCGGTGGTGGTATGAAGTTGGAACGAGGCGATCTCGCGTTGCCAGGTGCGCGGCGGCAGGAGCACGCGCTCGAGGTTGATCAGCCGGGTTTCCAGTGCCACGCGGGTGTTGGTGTTCATGGCCGGGTACTGGTTCTCGGCGCACCAGGCCGAGCCGCCGCCATCGATCTGCGGATTGGTCACGAGATAGCCGATGTACAGCCCGGCCGAGCGTGAGAGCTTGAAGGCGAGGTTGATCCAGTCTTTGACCTCCTGCGGCGAACCCGGCTCGATGACGGGCATGCGGAGATGCTGGAAAAGGAACCGCGAGTCGGCCGGCACCTGCGTGGAATCGCACCAGGGATCATCGCCGCTGATGACCACGGCGCCGCCTTCGGGGTGTACGCCGGCGAGGTTGGCAAGGGCCAGGGCGTCGGCCGCCACATGCAGCCCGACGCTCTTCATGGCGATGAGCCCGCGACAGGCGATCATCTGCGAGCCGTTGAGGGCCGCGGCGGCCAGGGCCTCGTTGTTCGCCTGATAGGCGCGGATCCCCTTCTCGCGGAGCAGGTCCTTGATGTCCCCCAGCGTGTCGAAAAACCCGGCCACCGGCGAGCCCGGATAGCCCGAAATGAACTGAATGCCGCCCTCGACTTCGAGGCAACCCTTTACCAGCAGTTCGTTACCATTAAAGATTTCGCGCCCATGCGCGACCAGAAAGCGCGGATCAACGCCCATGGCAGTCTGTCCTTCGGCGGGAAAACGTCGGTACGATCGAATGCAAACTGAAAAATGCAAAGTGCAAAATGAACCTCATGCCGGCCTTGGCCGGACCGGATCCATTTTTCACTATTCATTTTTCATTTTGCACTGTCCGTCCTTCGCTTTGCAGCGTGGCTTACGCCCGGACAACATAGCCGGCGCAGGAGACGCTGTTCATCACCGCACGTTAGTGACTCTGAGTTCAGCCGGGATTTAAGGGCCGGCCAAACCGCTGTCCCAACGGACCTCCCGCAGGGACACCATCATTATAGGCCCATTGGCCTTCCGCGAACAGCACTTTACGCCGATCGGGAAGTGAACGCTATTGCGGAGATTCATTCCATACGATGAACCGCGACTCCGGCAAACCGCGGATTTGCGGTCACGGTCGCTGATCCCGCTGCGCTACCGCGATCAACGATCGCGGCTACAGGTCGGTCCGCCCAGCCTTCCTATTTCCACCGCCTCGGTTTACCATACGCCTCCAGATCGCACGCGAGGAGGAATTCCCATGTTCTGCCAGACCTGCGGCAACGAAGTCGATCCCCATGTTCGATTCTGTCCGCGTTGCGGCACCGCCACCGCGCCGGCAGCGGCGCCGCCCCGGCCTCCCGCGCCTCGGCCGGGATACGCCCAGCCCGTGCAATACGCCACGCCGCCACAGTATGCGCAGCCGCATCTCCAGCCCTACCCGCCCGGCAGCGTGCCCAACTACATGATGCAGGCCATTATCGTCACGCTCTTCTGTTGCATGCCAATGGGTGTGGTCGCGATCGTGAAGGCGTCACAGGTCAACAGCAAACTCTCCGTTGGCGACTGGCAAGGTGCCATGGCCTCTTCCGCGAGTGCCCGTACATGGTGCTGGGTTTCGTTCTGGTGCAGCCTCGTCGCGGGCATCCTCTGGTTGGGCGTGGTGTTTGCAGGCAGTATGGCGTGAGCATGCTCCCTATCGCCGTGATCTCCTCGGCAATCCCCGCGACGGCCCGGTCCGTCCGGCACTGGCTCGCCTATTTCGTCACGGCGCTGGCGATCGCAGCGGCCGCCATCTACTACTACCGCATTGACCCCGCCCGCTCCGGCGGACTGTTTCCCCCTTGCTACTTCTACCGTCTGACCCACCTCCATTGCCCCGGCTGCGGTTCGCAGCGGGCGATCCATCAACTCCTGCATGGCCGGGTCCTGGGGGCCCTGCATTACAATCCACTGTTGTGCCTGGCCATTCCCATCCTGGCATGGGATGCCCTGGCCAAGGCAACCCGCCGGCTCCCGTCGCTGCTTGATCGCCGACGCGTCGGGTGGACCATCGTCTGGGTCGTCATCATTTTCGCGATCGTCAGGAATATTCGGGTCTGGCCCTGTACACTGCTGGCGCCTGGTTCGTAGTACGCGCTTCAGGCGGTCTGAAAAACCGCCTGAAGGCGGTACTCCGAACCGGATACTATAAACAACTTCTTCAGCCCCTTGTCAAAGCCTGCTCAGTAGCTATACTGCTTCGTTCTTGAAAATTCGGACTCGAGGAGATCTAATCAATGTCAGTCAAGCTTCGGTTTAAGCGGATGGGTCGATCTAACCACGCGTTCTTTCGTTTGGGCGCGGTGGACTCCCGTTCGCCGCGCGATGGCCGGGCCATCGAAGAGCTCGGTTATTACGATCCTACTAATGCGGACAAGACCAAGCAGTTCGTGGTCAAGCTGGATCGCTGCAAGTATTGGCTCGACACCGGTGCCATTCCTTCAGAGACGGTCTCGTCTCTGTTGAAGAAGGCCGGCCTGGAGCACAAGCAGTTCCGGCTCCCCAAGCCCGGCAAGCCCAAGGCTGAGGATAAAAAAGCGGAAGCCAAGCCGGCTTAAGGTGTTGTCCGGCCGCCGATAAGCACCGTACCAACGGCGGCCTTCGGAGACCGGAGGATCTCAGACCCAGGCGTTCATGTCGCTTCGGATTGATATCCTCACCCTTTTTCCGGAGATGTTTACGCCCATATTGGGGACGAGCATTCCCAAGCGGGCGGCGGAAAAAGGCCTGGTGGAATACCACCTGACCAACATACGAGATTTCGCCACCGATAATCATAAGTCGGTTGACGATAAGCCTTTCGGCGGCGGTCCGGGCATGGTGATGATGTGCCAGGTCGTCTTTGACGCCGTCGAAAGCGTCGAGAAACTCGATCTGCGGCCGGCCACGCGGATCATCCTCAGCCCGCAGGGGCAGAGGTTTGAACAGAAGATGGCCGAGGAGCTGTCCCGCAAAGAGCGATTGCTCTTGATCGCCGGGCACTACGAGGGCTTCGACGAGCGAATCATCGAAGGCCTGCGGCCGACCGAGCTGTCGATCGGCGATTACGTGCTTTCCGGCGGTGAACTGGCCGCGATGGTGGTTGTCGATTCCATCGTGCGGCTGTTGCCGGGAGCCTTGGGTGCCGCGGACGGCGCGGCCGACGAGAGTTTCTCGGACGGCCTGATTGAATATCCGCAGTATACGCGCCCGCGCGAGTTCGGCGGGATGGCGGTGCCGGACATGTTGCTGAGCGGCAATCATAAGAACATTGCCGAGTGGCGGCACGAGCAGAGAGAAAAGCGAACGCGGGAACGCCGGCCGGACTTATGGGCCGACTACCTGCGACGAAAACAGGAAAAAGAGAATCGGTAACGTACGACAGGAGATATGCCATGGTGAACAAGATTGTCGAAGGCGTCGAACAGCCCAGCCTGAAAAAAGAAATTCCCCAGTTCTCCATCGGCGACTCGGTCGACGTGGCCTGCCGGATCATTGAAGGCGAGAAGGAACGCACGCAGATCTTCTCCGGCACCGTCATCGCCCGCAAAGGCCGCGGCATCAACGAGACCTTCATCGTTCGCCGGATCGTGAACAACGAAGGCGTGGAGCGCGGCTTCCCGATTCACTCGCCCGCTGTGGCGTCGGTCACGGTGAAGCGCTCTGGCCAGAACCGCCGCGCCAAGCTGTTCTATCTCCGCGACCGTATCGGCAAGGCCACCCGCCTGTCCGAAAAGCGCAAGGACAAAGTCGCCGCTCCGGCTCTGGCCGCCAACGCCGGCTGAGTGTAAACTATTCCCATGGCGCGCAACTTTGCGAACGTGGGTAATTCGATCATCAAGGGCACGGTCCTTCTCGGGGCCGTGCTTTTTCTTTTCACCTTCAGCGGCTGCACGCATCACGCCGACGACGATGTCGCCCTGGACAATCGTTACTTTGAGATCACGTGGAAGGGAACGATCTACGTGACGAGCAACATCCTGGCCATCGACCAGATCCGCGCCGACAAACCCATGAAGATGTCGATCAAGTCACGTGGCGCCAATGGCATCCCCGTCGAAGTCGAGGATGATGGCAAGGCGCTGGGTGTCCGGCTGCTGGCAGAATATGAACGGCGCCACGGGATCAATCGGTAGGCGTCAGTTTCAGGCGCTTGAGAATGAGACCATCCTTCGCCGCCAGTGTGACGGAGACAGCGGGCTGGCCATCGTTGGCGGCCGGATCCTGTTTTCCGGTAATGCGCCGCAGGCCTGGCTCAAGCGCCACCGTGACCGGGTGATCGGTTGGGTTGACCAGGGCGACGCCGTGCGCGAAATCCCGACGCCAGACCCCTTCCTTCCACTCGGCGGCGGGGGGCCGTGAGACAGCCGCCCCAAGTTTAACATCGAACTCATCGAACCAAACGACGCTGCTGTAGTTCCGCTCCTGGTCTGTGTAGGAAAAATATCCATCATCCATAAGACAGGAAGCCAGGGCGTAGCGCATGAACCGGTAGTCCGCAATCCTGCCGTGGACATTGAAGCCCACGAGGTGCGGCGAACGCGTGTTCGCCATGGCGTGGCGGTATCGCTGCATGGCGGCCGCCCAGCCCTGGTGGGTTTCGATGGACCAACTCTTGCCCATCAGGCCTTCGAGGAACGCGCCTTCGAGTTGCAGCTTGTACTCGGCTTCAGAGAAGTCACTGTCGATGTTTCCCATGAGCGGGATACTAAATAGCCGTGCGTGAACGCGCGCGACTGTAAGTGCTTGAAGGACAATGAGAAACAAGAGGCTCCCCTGATATGATTTGGTGTTGCGAAGCATCAATTCATACAAAGGAGTCTCTATGCCACGGATGGTGCTGTGTATT
>JANYKD010000306.1 GCA_025361735.1 Phycisphaerales bacterium | reverse complement strand
CGGTTTTCCATCGTTCATTTCCTTTCATCATGCGGGATGTTTGTCCCGGTAGTGGCATAGGGGGTTCTGTTCGATGCATTGCGGTCCGAGGTTCAGACCGAAGTTGCTGTTTGAGGTTCTGGGCGGGGCGTTGTGGTCTGGAAACCGGAACGGTGACGTTGCCGTCCGGGCGCTCAGGGCGGTGCATTGTCGTCCGCGGCGTGGAACAGCAGGTCCAGCGTTTCCTTGTGGAAGGCTGTCAGCGCCGCACGTTGACCAGCTCGGTCCGCCTCCATCAATCGCTCGAATGCGTCGTCGGGCAGGAATATCTTCAAGAAGGCGGGGTTGGAACGGTCCAGCGGGAATCCCGGCTGTTCCGGGAAACGGGCCGCGAGATCCCAGTACGTATCCGGATTCGACCAGGCATCCAACTCCAGGAAAATGCCGCCACGCTTGTGGCGTGAGTGCAGCACCCCGCCGTAGGGATACAGGATGCGGCGTCCGGCAGGTGTCCTGGCGAAGTACCGGGTACCGGCGAAGTACAGCCCGTAATTGTCCTGTTTGGAACCGGTGACGGTGCCGCCCGCTTCGGACGTGATCGCGTTCCAGTCCTGCGTGAACGCGTACAATCCGTCCAGATCCGCAAGGGTGAAGCCGTAAGTGGAATCGTCGTTTCGGGGCGTCCGGATCGGGGGGGTGGGAGCGACGGCCGTCAGAAGGGAACGCAATGCGCCCTCAACGAATGAGGACAACGCATGGCGGGTAAAGGCATGATCGGCCGGCAGGAAGCATTTCAGGTAGTCTGCCTCATCCCGGTTGACCTCGTGATCCGATCCATCGCGTGTGCCGGCCCACAGTCGGTCGTATGCGTTGATATTGTTCCGGCGATCCGCTTCCAGATACAGGCCGCAGCGGAAATCCGGGTGGAAGATGAGGCCGGCATGGACATACAGGCGTGTGCTGCCCAAAACGGTGACCGTGGCGCGAAGCCCTTTCCAATGGGGACCATGATTGTCGGAGGCATCCGTGTGGGGTTCCACGGTGCAGCCGCCCAGATCGCGCGCTTCGAAGATCGAGCTGAGATCCTCGAGCAGACGGTGGATTTCGCGAAGCGCCTCCATGGTGAAGCGGAAAGGTGCGTCGGGAGCGGCAGTTCGTGCAATCGGGTTGACCGTTTGGTTTGTCATCGAAGGGCCTCCTTTCCGAGGGCGTCGGGGTTCACCAGGCTGAAGGGAGCGGTGCCTTGGAAGAAGGCGATCAGGTTCTCGGAGGCTTTCACGGCACAGGCTTCAATCTGCGCGTCGGCGAGACCGGCGAGATGCGGCGTGAGCACCACGTTGTCGAGCTTGAACAGTGGACTTTCGCGCAGCGGTTCCTGATCATAGACATCCAGACCGGCGCCGAACAGATGGCCGGATTGCAGTGCGTCGATCAGTGCGGCGGTGTCCACGATGGGACCACGCGAGGCGTTGATCAGGACGGTACCCGGCTTCAGGGCCGCCAGGGCGGCCGTGTCGATGGTCCCGCGGGTTTCCGGCGTCAACGGGCAGCAGATGAACAGGACGTCGGACCTGGCCAGCAGGTCTTCCCGCGAAACATAGGAGAAGCCATGCTCCACCGCCAATTCCGGTTTCGGGTGACGGACCTGGGCCAGCACCTCCATGCCGAAGCCTTTCGCGCGACGGCAGACCGCAAGACCGATCGAACCGAGACCGAGGATGCCGAGGGTTTTGCCGGAAACGGAGGGGCTGCGTTCGCAGCCGGCATTCCAGCGGCCGCTGCGGATGGCGTGATCCCCCTGGACGATACGGCGCATGACTGCGAGCATCAGCCCGAAGGAGAGATCCGCACAGGCATCGTAGGAAAGCCCGGGGGTGTTATAGACCGGGATCCCGAGTTCGGTGGCGCGGGCGAGGGCGACATGGTCCGTGCCCGTACAATTCAGAGAGACAGCCTTCAGCCCGGTTTCGAGGATGCGGGCCGAGATGGGGAAGTCCGCGCCGGCGATGAGACCGTCACGTCCCTCCAGGCGTCGGATATAGTCTTCCTCCGTCCAGCCCTTCCGTTCGGACAGCGGGACGACTTCGGGTTCGAAACCGCTGCGGCGCAGGGCTTCCACTGCCGACGACTCGGTCTCGAAGGTGCCGGACATGGCGATGA
>JANYKD010000286.1 GCA_025361735.1 Phycisphaerales bacterium | reverse complement strand
CACAATTCCTCTGATTTCCCAGCGTTTTGCGCCACTTTTTTCGCGCTGAAACTAAAATCGCATAATGATGCGATTGTTCGGCCAAAATCACTGTTTTCGGCCAAGACAGTTTGCGGCGTAGCATGCCACCCCGGACACAGGGTTCTGGCACTGGTGTTGTGTCTGGCGGCGGCGGGTCCATGCTTTGCCGCCGACTGGACACGCTGGCGCGGTCCCGAACAGAACGGCGTTTCCCGCGAGAAGAACCTGGTTGACTCGTTCGATCCGGATACCGGCCAGAATGTGCTTTGGAAGAACAATGTCGCGGGCATGTCCAGCCCCATTGTCATGAAGGGGAAGGTGTACGCCTGGATGCGCGTGGGGGAAGTCAAGGTTAACAACACCACGGTGGTTGGACCGGAAACCCAGGAGGCACTGGTTTGCGCCGATGCGGAAACCGGTCGGCCGCTTTGGGAATATCGCCTCAACATGACCCAGACCGAAGTGCCGTTCCATCGGCTGGGCTGGGGCAACGTTGTGGGCGATCCCGAAACCAATCGCGTGTACGGCTACGGCGTGCAGGGGCAACTGGTGTGTCTCGATGCGGCCGAGGGCACGCTGGTCTGGAAGCGCCACATGACCGAGGAATTTGGGATGATCAGCACCTTTGGCGGGCGTACGCAGTCGCCCACCATTGATGAAAACCAGCTGCTGCTAAGCGGCGTTTCCTTCGGCTGGGGCGATCACGCCCAGGGAACGCATCGCATCTTCGCCTTCGACAAGAAGACCGGCACGCTCAACTGGAGCGCCGGTGTCGGCGGCCGGCCAGTCGATGCGCCGTACGGCACGCTTGTCGTCGCCGTCATCAGCGGCCAGCGGATTGTCTGCACGCTCGCCGGAGACGGCGGTGTGTATGGCGTCAAGGCCCGTACCGGAGACAAGGTCTTCGGCTACAAGGTCTCTAAGCGAGGCAACAACGACACCGTGCTGGTGGTCGACAACAAGCTCATCTGCTCCAGTTCCGAGGAGAACCCCGATAACTCGCAGCTCGGCCGCGTTGTCTGTCTCGATATTTCCCGGATCGACGAGAAGGGCGAGCCGAAGGAGCTCTGGCGCGTGGACGGAATTGAGGCGGGGTTCCCTTCGCCGACGACCGACGGCCGGGTGGCCTACATATGCGATAACAAAGGCACGGTACATGCCATCGACATCGAGAGCGGCAAGGTGCTCTGGAAGCAGATCACCGGGACCATCGGCAAGGCATCCCTGGTCTACGCCGACGGCAAGATATATGCCTCCGAGGCCAACGGCCGGTTTGTCGTGATCCAGCCTCCGGAGTCCGGGCAGAAGAAGCCGAAGGTGCTCTCCAAGATTGAGTTGAGCGCGGATGCGCAGCAACTTGGCCGCGAGTATTTCATCTTCGGCTCCCCGGCTGTTGCCAACGGCCGGTTCTACCTGCAGACGGCCGCCGGCACCTATTGCTTCGGTAGCAAGCAGGCGGTCGACACCGTCAATTCTAGCAACCCGATTCAAGCGATGCCCCGGGAGGAGGCGGCGGATCCTGCCGCGGTGCCCGCGCGCGTTCAGGTGGTGCCGGCGGACGTTGTGCTTGGACCCGGGGAATCGGTTCAATTCACGGTTCGCACATTCGACGCCAAAGGCCGCCTGCTGAAAGAATCGGTGCCAGCGGAGTGGTCGGTTGGTCCTGTCACCATCCCGCCGCCACCGACGGCGCCGCCAGGCACGGAGCCCGCGAAGGCGGGGAATCTCAGAGGCGCGGTGACCGCCCAAGGCAAATACACGGCCGAGGCCGGTCCCAGTCAGGGCGGCGCCATCTTCGCGGCCGTCAAGGCGGGTGACAAGACCGTCGCGGGGTTCGCTCGCGTGCGCGTGCTCCCACGTTTTCCCGTCAAGATCGACTTCGAGAGTTCACCTGTGGGCAAGCCTCCACTCACCTGGATTGGCGCCGGCGGCAAGTTCCAGGTGCGCGAGCTGCCCGATAAGAACCATGTGCTGGTCAAGACGCTGGATCTGGACCTCTATCACATCGCCCGCACCTATTTTGGTGACGCGCACCTCAGCAATTACACGATGGAGTCCGATGTCATGGTCGGTGCCAAGCAGGCGGGCGGCCAGCGTTACATGCCGGACGCCGGCATCATCAACGACCGCTACACGCTGGTGCTTTACGGTAACCATCAGGAATGCATGCTCATCGCCTGGACCGGGGCCCTGCCGAAGGAAGGCCAGCTCGGCTCGACGCTGCTGAAAACGGTCCCCTTCAAGTGGGAGTCGGACACCTGGTATCGGCTCAAGCTCGCGGTTGGCCGCGAGGGATCCAAGGCAAGCGTGAGGGGTAAGGTCTGGAAGAAAGACGACAGGGAGCCGGAAAACTGGACATTGGAACTCGTGGACAACCGGCCCAACCTCGAAGGAAGCCCCGGCCTGTTCGGCGAATCGCTCGTGACGCCGTATAAGAGCGAGATCTACTATGACAATATTTTAGTTTCGGAGAACAAGTGAACGAGCCATGAAGGAATCGAATGACGTGCATGGGCGAGACGCCCATGCCACGAGCCTCCGGTGAGCGATAGCGTCGGCCGGATTTGGAACGGATATAATTCAGGAACACCATGAGCCCGCGTAAAACACATATTTTGATGCTCGCTTCCTTTTACCTTTTGCCTTTTACCTTTTCCCTTGCGGCGCAAGCCGAGGACTGGCCCATGTGGGGCCGCGTGCCCGAGCGGCAGATGCTCACGCCGGAAAAGAACCCGCCCACGGCGTGGGATGTTGAAAAGGGGTCGAATATCAAGTGGACCGCGCAGCTCGGATCGCAGAGCTACGGCAACCCGATCGTCGCCAACGGAGTGGTCATCGTCGGCACCAACAATGAGGGCAAGCGCGATCCCAAGTTCGTCGACGATGCGGGCGTGCTGCTGATCTTCGATGAGCAGACCGGCAAACTCCTGTACCAGCGTGTCAGCCCCAAGCTCAAGTCCGGCCGCGTCAATGACTGGCCCTATCAGGGCGTCTGCGCCACGGCGTATGTCGAGGGCCGTCTCCTCTGGTATTGCACCAACCGTTGCGAGGTTGTCTGCCTGGATCTTGCACCCCTGAAGGAAGGCAAACCCGCCAAGGAAGTCTGGGTCTACGACATGATGGAAAAGTCCGGCGTGTTTCCCCACAATATGACGGCGTGCTCGACAGCGTCGTGGGGCGACTACATCTATATCATCACCGGCAACGGCGTGGACGAGACCCACAAGAACATTCCCGCGCCGGATGCCCCGTCGGTCATCTGCTTCGAAAAGAAAACCGGCAACGTCATCTGGACCGACAAGTCGCCCGGCAGCCGCATTCTCCACGGCGAGTGGGCCAGCCCGGCCATCGCCACCATCAACGGCCGCACCCAGGTGATCTGCCCGTTGGGCGATGGGTGGATTTACTCCTACGACGCCAAGAGCGGCGAAGTCATCTGGAAGTTCGATTCGAACAACAAGGACACTGTCTATCCGACCACGCGCAATGAACTGATCGCCACGCCCGCGGTATACGGCAACCTCTGCTACATCGCCAACGGCCAGGATCCCGAGCACGGCGAAGGGCCCGGCCACCTCTGGTGCATCGACATAACCAAGACGGGCGACGTGAGCATGGAACTGCCGCTGGATGCGCCCTCGACCGGGGCGGAGTTGCTGGCTCCCGAAGGGCAGTCCGCCGGCCGCAAGGCCAAACCGAATCCCAATTCCGCCGTCGTCTGGCAATTTGACCGCCTGGCCGGTGTGAAGAGTCCCAAGGCCCGCGACCGCATGAACCGCACGATCTCCACGGCCGTCGTCACCGATGGGCTGGTCTTCGCGCCGGATTTCTCGGGCTATCTCCACTGTCTTGACGCCAAGACGGGCCAGCACTGCTGGACGTATGACATGGAGGCCGCCATGTGGGGTTCGCCGGTAGTGGCCGACGGCAAGGTCTACCTGTGTGACGAAGAGGGCGACGTGGCAATCTTCCCGATCTCGCGCACGCTCGACAAGGAGAAGGTCATCACCCACAACATGGGCAGCGCCAGCTACTGCTCGCCCGTGTTTGCCAACGGCACGCTCTACATCATGACCCGAGAGAAACTGTTCGCGATCAGCGGAAGGTAGTTGATAGTGGGTAGTCGGTAGCTGATAGTGTATTCCGCTACCTGCTATCCACTATCCACTATCTACTATCTACTATCTACTATCTACTACCGACTACCCACTATGCCCACCGAATCCCGAATCCTTGAGGCCCGACAAACGCTCGACGCGCACGTCCGCGAGATCATCAACTGGCACTTCTCGCCCGATACCGGCTGCCCTTTCTGGCTTGATTTCGCGGCCAAGCGCAATTGGGATCCGCGCAAGACCGTCAGCAAGTTCGATGACCTGGTCCAGTTTGGCCACTTCGAAGACGACTGGCTCCGCGGCGGCCCCGTGCGGCGCTGGCTGCCCAAGGGCCTGGCGGGAAGGCCGATGTACGTCTTTGAAACCGGCGGTTCCACCGGCGTGCCCAAGAGCCGCTTGCAGATCGACGACTTTCGCATCGACTACGAGCAGTTTTCCAAGACGCTCTGCGATAATGCATTCCCCAAAGGCTCCGACTGGCTGATGCTCGGCCCATCCGGCCCGCGACGGCTGCGCTTGGCCATCGAACACCTTGCCCAGCACCGCGGCGGCATCGCATTTTGCGTTGATCTCGACCCGCGCTGGGTCATCAAGTGCCTCAAACGCGGCGAGATCGAAGAGGTCAACCTCTACAAGCAACACTGCATCGACCAGGCGCTGACCATTCTGCGGGCGCATCCCAACATCAAGTGCATGTTCACCACGCCCAAGCTGCTGGAGGCGCTCTGTGAGAAGATCAACCTCGTTAAATATGGCATCACTGGTGTCTTCTGCGGCGGCACCGAGATGACCAGCCAGTTCCACCGCTTCGCCCGCGAGGAACTCGTGCCGGGACTGGACTTCGTCCCCACCTATGGCAACACGCTCATGGGCCTGGCCTGTCACAAGCCGTTTGATCCCGCAGACAACTATGAGATCATCTACCATCCTCCGCAGCCGCGTGCCGCGGTTGAGATCGTCAACCCGAAGAACGCCGAAGAGAAGGTCGAGTACGGCTCAGTTGGGCGGGTCATGCTCACGACGCTGACGAAGGAGACATTCATCCCCCGTTTCCTGGAGCGCGACCAGGCCATCCGCCGGCGGCCGTGCGAGGCATATCCCTGGGACGGCGCCGGCAATGTGCAGCCCTTCCAGGGACTTGGTATGAGCGTGGTGGAGGGGGTATACTGAGGCCTGGAGATCGCGATGTCCAGTGCCAGCACGATAAAGATGACCGCGAGGCAATTTCTGCTGCTTGGCGAAGACCCGCCTGGGGTGCGGCTGGAACTCGCCAACGGAGAAATCGCCGTGAGTCCAAGCCCACTTCCGACCCACTCTTTTGTGGTGTCAATGTTGCTTCGTATCCTGGGAAACCATGTCGAGGCGCACAAACTTGGCGCGCTCTTCGGCGACCTAGATACGCTCGTCGAGGAGTACTTCGTCCGTCGTCCCGATATTCTCTACTTCGCTGAAGATCGACTGCATCTGGTCGGTGAGAAGGCCGTCGAGGGTCCGCCGGATTTGTGCATTGAGGTGATCAGCCCCAGCAGTGAGACTATCGATCGCGAAGACAAGTTTTCCGAGTATCAGGATTTCAGCGTGCCCAATTACTGGATCGTGGATCCGGCTCAACGGACCTTCGAAGCATTTCAGCTCCGCCGGAAGAAGTACACTTCCGTGGTACGCGGCCAGGGGGCCGACACCGTCCATGCGCCGCCTTTTCCAGAGTTGGCCATTCCGCTGGCTGAGTTGTGGTGGCGTCCGCGCGGCCGCGGCCGGCAGTGAATCACCATGTTTTCGGGTCGCAAACACCTTCCGGTCTACGCCATCCTCCGCGTGGACGCGCATCCTCACGAACACGCGCCGTTCTCTCGCCGCGTGACCGTCAAGAAGGTTGTCTTCGATGAAGCCTACGCTGTCGCCGAGGCTGAGCGGCTCAACCTTATGAACGCCTCTAAAGGTTGCAGCTATATCGTCCAGCTTACCGAACTGGACGAAACCCTTCTGCAAGCCAATGATTGAGCACGCGGACGCATTGATCGCCCGCGGGCACCGGCAGCGGACGACCAGCAACTACCAACTATGCCAGCATTTCATATCCCCATCCTTCGTCACGGTGTCCCGTATTACTCCGTTGACACCATCGACCTCAGTCACCACGCCACAGGCTCCCTTGTGGCGCGGGTCTCCATGGCCAACGCCGGGCTGATCTCCCGCGATGTTCATCGCATGGATTACAGTGTGCTGGATGCCTTCTCCATGCGCGAGCTCATCGCCATCTGCAAGAAAGCCGCCGGCCTGTTCATGTCGGCCACGCTGCCTCTTGGCGACGCCACCCAGTCGTTCGACGAGTACATCTCCCAACTGTCGGCCACCACCGGGATGCCCTGTACCTATTGCCGGCAGAACGCCCAGAAGATTCATCGTGTGCTCGATGAGATGAACCTCATCGTCGCCGGGCTGACGCGCGGGTTTGATCTTTCCATTCTCGACCAGGGTTACGGCTCCGACGATGGCCGCACGCTCTCGTGGTTTCGCGAGGCCCGCATCTTCGGCGCGGTGTTGCCATCAAACTCGCCGGGCGTGCATGGGTTGTGGATTCCCGCCATTGCGCTGAAAACCCCCGTCGCCGTCAAGCCCGGCCGCGAAGAGCCGTGGACCCCGTTTCGCATCATCCAGGCCTTCATCGCCGCCGGCATTCCGGCCGCGGCGTTCGGCTTCTACCCGGCCGACCACGGCGGTGCATCAACGCTGCTGAACACGGTCGACCGCGGCATGCTCTTCGGCGATAGCTCGACAACCAAACCTTACCGAAATAATCCCAACGTCGAGCTCCACGGCCCCGGCTATTCCAAGGTCATCCTCGGCGAGGATGCGGCCGACGAGTTTGACAAATACGTCGACATCATGGCCGCCTCCATCGCCGCCAACGGTGGCCGTTCCTGCATCAACGCCTCCGCCGTCTGGACGCCGAAGAATGCCGACGCCATTGCTGATGCCATCGCCCGCAAACTGGCGGCCATCAAGCCGTTGCCCGCCGATGACCCCGACGCCCAGATCGCCGCCTTTGCCAACCCCGCCATGCCGCAACGCATGAATGACATCATCGAAGGCAACATGACTGATGCTGTCGATGTCTGCGAGAAACTCCGCGGCACGCCGCGCCTGCAAACGCTCGGCCGTTTCAGCTACCTCCTGCCAACCATCATCCGCTGCGACCGCGAACATGCCCTGGCCAACCGGGAATTCCTCTTCCCCTACGCCAGTGTGATCGAATGTCCCGTTGAGCAAATCCCTGACGCCATCGGCCCGACGCTTGTCGGCAGTGTCATTACCGAGAATCCCGTGTTTCGCCGCTCGATGATGGCCTGTCCCCACATCGACCGTCTGAACCTCGGCCCCGTCCCCACATTCCGCCTGAGCTGGGACCAGCCGCACGAGGGGAACCTGTTCGAGCATCTTTACCGGCAACGCGCGTTTCAGGTTGAAACGAGCGGTTGATCCGAGAGTATTATCCCGGCATGCTCGATATCCGCCCCAATCCCGACATCATCCGCATCCCCGGCTCGCGCGTGCCGGTGCTCTTTGGCTCCGGCTCGATCGAGCAACTCGGCCGGCGGATCCGGGACATCGGCGGCACGCGCGTCGTCGTCGTCTCCGACACGGGCATCCGCAAGGCCGGCCATCTCGATCGCGCCATGCGATCCCTCTACGAGGCGAATCTGCCCACGGTGCTCTTCGACCAGGTCGTCGAGAACCCCACCACCCGGACGGTCATCGAGTGTTGGCGCGCCGCGCACAAGTTCCCTCCCGACATCATCGTCGGCCTGGGCGGCGGATCATCCATGGACACCGCCAAGGGATTCAATTTCCTGTTCACCAACGGTGGCCGGATGCAGGACTATCAGGGCCGCAACAAGGCCACGCAGCCCATGTTGCCGCTCGTTGCCATACCCACGACCACAGGCACGGGTTCCGAAGCCCAGTCATACGCGCTGATTTCCGACGTCGAGACTCATGTGAAGATGGCCTGCGGCGATGAGAAGACGCTCGCCAGGCTCGCCATTCTCGATCCCGATCTCACCGCTACGCAGCCCCGCGCGGTCGCCGCTGCGACGGGGATCGATGCCATCACCCACGCCATCGAAACCTCCGCATGCACCAGGCGTACGGATGCGTCGCGGGAACTCTCCTTGCGAGCCTGGCAACTGCTCAGTGGCGCCTTCACGCGAGTCATGCAGCCGCAGGCCACGCTCGACGCCCGCCTGGACATGCAACTTGGCGCCCATCTGGCCGGCTGTGCCATTGAAAACTCCATGCTCGGTGCGGCCCACGCGGCCGCCAATCCGCTGACGGCCGAGTTCGGCATCGTCCACGGCATGGCGGTCGGCCTGATGCTGCCGCATGTCATCCGGTTTAACAGCAGCGCTGGAACCAACGCGTATTCCGATCTGCATGAAGACGCGACGGTCCTCGCCGATCGAGTCACCGAGTTCCTCGGTGTGGCCGGTTTCCCCAATTCGTTGCGGGGTCATTTGGTTCCCGAAGATGCGCTCCCGCGCCTGGCCGCCGCCGCGGCAAAGCAGTGGACAGCCACCTTCAACCCTCGACCCGTCGGCGAGACCGAGCTACTGCAGATATACCGGCAGGCGTGGTAAGAAACGCGGCCGGAATAACACCCCGGCTGGTTGATCGGGTGGCATGCTACGCCGCAAACCGTATTAGAGCTTGCGCGATCT
>JANYKD010000371.1 GCA_025361735.1 Phycisphaerales bacterium | reverse complement strand
TATCGCCCAGGTGATCTTCGCCCTGTGCGTCATGGGCGTGCGCGACATGCAATTCCTCTGGACTGAACTCGGCCACATCGCCAAACGACATAACGCCGTTTGCGCCGGCGACACCGCCTGTGGCTTCGCCAACACGGCCATGGTGCTGGCCGAGCAGAAGATGATCCCGCGGGTCTTCGCGGCCGTGGTGCGGGCGGTCTCGGCCGTCCGCTCGCTGGTTGCCTACGAGTGTGGTGCCGTGGGCCCCGGCAAGGACTGCGGCTACGAAAATCCATTTCTCAAGGCCATCACCGGATTCTCCATGGCGATGGAGGGCAAGACGGCGGCGTGCGCGCATTTCAGTCCGCTGGGCAACATCGCGGCCGCCACCTGCGACACCTGGAGCAATGAGTCAGTGCAGAACATCAAGTTGCTGGGCGGCATGGCCCCGACGTGCTATCTGGAACAACTCATCTACGATTGCCGCATGATGAACCAGGCCAGCGCCGAAGGCTCGGCCGGGGCGGCCATGATGCAGCGCTGGATGGTCCAGTCCGACGCATCTCTCGACCCGCAGGCATTCATCCTCGCGCCGGCCAACGTGATCAGCATCGCCCGCGCGATCGTCGCCAGCGACAACTACTATCACGCCGGCAAGGCCGCCGCACTGACGGCCGTGCGGTTGATGCGCGAGGCTGCACTGGCCGGCGCCCTGCGGCTGAGCGACCGCGAACGACCCTGGCTGGACACGATTCAGTTGGCCGTCGAAGAGTTGCCCGGCGACGAGAGTGCGTTCATTGACCAGATGATGGGCGTCGTCGATCAATCGAAGTTCGTCGCCAGGGATTATGATTTGCAATAGCACTCGGGTTTTGGAAAGCCTGCTTCGCCGGGCCAGCGTGCTCGGCGGCGCGGACAAACGGCGGATGCTCGCGAATCAGATGACCGCCGGACCCCGGCCGCTCTTGAGATTCCAGAGGGCGGTGGCCAGGGCGTCGATTTCCTCGCAGGTGTTGTAGAACGCCAGCGACGGGCGGACCGTGCTCTCGACACCGAACCGCCGCAGGATCGGCTGGGCGCAGTGGTGGCCGGAGCGGACGGCGATGCCTTCGGCGCTCAGTGCCGAACCCACATCTTCCGTGCGATAGCCGTCGAGAACGAAGGAGATGACGCTGGCTTTCTCGCGAGCCGTGCCGATCAGGCGCAGGCCGGGAACGCGGCGCAGGGCGTCGGTCGCGTAAACCAATAGATCGTGTTCATACCGGCCGATGTTCGCCATGCCGATGCGGTCGAGGTAGTCGATGGCCGCCCCCAGGCCCACGGCGTCGCCGATGCTCCCGGTGCCGGCCTCGAACCGGCCGGGTGGCGGCTGGTAGAGCGTCTTCTCGAAGGTGACGTCGGCGATCATGTTGCCGCCGCCTTGCCAGGGAGGCGTGGTGTCCAGAACGTCTGATTTGCCGTAGACCACGCCGATGCCCGTGGGGGCAAAGAGCTTGTGGCCGGAGAAGACGTAGAAATCGCAGTCGTACGCCTGGACATCGACGCGCATGTGCGAGACCGCCTGCGCGCCATCGACCAGAACCTTGGCGCCGTGACGATGGGCCGCGGCAATCATCTCGCGCACGGGCGTGATCGTGCCCAGGGCATTGGAAACATGGGCGAGCGACACCAGGCGTGTGCGCGGGCCGAGGAGTTTTTCGTATTCTTCGAGGATGATCTGGCCGGTGTCGTCCACGGGCGCGACGCGGAGACGGGCGCCCTTTTCCGAACAGAGCATCTGCCAGGGCACGATGTTGGCGTGATGTTCCAGCCAGGTCACGACGATCTCGTCGTCCTTCTGGATATTGCGCCGGCCCCAACTTTGGGCGACGAGATTGATCCCCTCGGTGGCGCCGCGGACAAAGATGATCTCGCGGGTCGAGGATGCGTTCAGGAAGCGGCGGACCTTTTCGCGGGCCGCTTCATACGCGTCGGTGGCGCGGGCCGCCAGCGTGTGGGCCGCCCGATGGATGTTCGAGTTCTCGTGGGCGTAGAAGTAGGACAGGCGGTCGATCACCGCTTGCGGCTTCTGGGTGGTGGCGGCGTTGTCCAGCCAGATAAGCTGCCGGCCGTTCACCTTCTCCTGCAGGATTGGAAAGTCGCGACGGATGGCGCTGACATCAAAGGGGACAGAAGAGAGACCGACGTTGACCGGCGCTTGTGCCTGCGGCGCAACCGGGGCCAGGCTGGGAGCCACATCCAGGGATTCCAGTGGGTTCACATCGGCCAGGAAGCCGAACGGCAGCATCTGCGCCGGCTCCGCGCCACGGACCACCGCGCCGGGAACCTGCGGCTGCGACCAATCGCGGGTTGACGATGGTATCTGAGGGGTTGCCAGGCCGGGGATGGCCGACGTCACCTCGCGCAGTTCGGTCTCGGTCGGAATCTTCACGGTCGCCGGTGACATCGTCGCGGGTGACGGAACCGCGTGGACCGGCACGGCCGGCGGGGTTGCATAGAGCGAACGGGCATCGTTCAGAAAACCGAACCCGGGGACACCGGTGAAGTCGGACGCGGGCACGCCCCTGGGTATGCCGGGCGCCGCCGTGCCAACGCCAACCTGCGCTGGCAAGGCTGCCTCGGGCGCAGTCAGGGCGCGCAGTTCGGCCTCGGTCGGCAGCCGGGCGGAGGATCCCGACGCGGGCAGCGATGCTTCCTGCCTGGCCTCCGATTTCGATTCGACAGGGAGCGACACGCCGGCCGTTTGCGCCTGTACCGGCGCATCCTTGAAGAACTCGTTGGCCATCCGCGCCAGCACGGCCGGATCGGGCAGGCCGGCGGCAGTCAGCGACTGCATGCCACCCGCACCGCCGGGCAGTTCCAGTGCCTGGTTGGCAAGATCACTTGTTGTACTCATGGTAGTTGCCCACTTCAACGCCTTCGAGCACGGCGATCGCATCCTCGGTCAACACAGCGGCGGAGCAGTAGAGCGAAATCAGGTATGAAGCAACCGCCTTGTCGTTGATGCCCATGAAGCGCACGGAGAGTCCGGGTGTCTGCTCGCCGGGCAACCCGGGCTGGAACAGGCCGATGACGCCCTGCTTTTTCTCGCCCACGCGCAGCAGGAGAATGCTGGTCTTGCCGCCGGGAGCGACGGGTTTGGCCTTGCCATCCACATGCAGCTTGTCGGTGGGGATGATGGGTATGCCGCGCCAGACGAGGAACGGCGTGCCAAAAAGGGTGACTGTTGCCGGGGGCACGCCTCGGCGGGTGCATTCGCGCGCAAAGGCCGCAATGGCACGCGGGTGGGCCAGGAAGAAGGAAGGTTCCTTCCATACTTTGGTGATCAGTTCATCGAGATCGTCGGGCGTCGGGGCGCCTTTGCGGGTTTGAATGTGCTGCGACCCCGGCACATTGTTCAGCAGGCCATAGCCGGAGTTGTTGATCAACTCGCTTTCCTGCCGTTCCTTGACGGTCTCGATCGTCAGCCGCAACTGCTCGCGAATCTGGTCGTAGGGATTGCTGAACAGATCCGAGACCTTGGTCTGCACGCCCAACACGGTGGAGATGGAGTTCAGGGTGTACTCGCGCGGCTTTTCATCGTAGTTGACGAAGGAGCCGGGCAGTGCATGCGTGTCTTTCTGATCGCAGATGACTTCGACGGACTTCTCATCGACCACGCGGTTGACGCGCAGTGTGCCGGCCTCGAGCGGCTTCCAGTCCAGCAGACGCACCAGCCACCGCGGGGTAATGGCTCCGTACTGCGGAGGCGTCTTGGTAACATTGGCGAGTTGAAACGCTGCTCGCTCGCCCAGCGTAGTGGCTTCGGGCATATCAGTGACTCCTTATCCTTGATGATCTTCCTGTTTCGACCGACCCAAGGCGCGGGAAGATAAGCACCTTGGCCCGGCCAAAGCAACGAATCTCTCGTTTTGTCTTGAGCAATGGGCGCGCAAAGGCTGAAAACACAAGCAGTTAAATACCCTCTATTCAGGTAGGAAACAGAGGTGTTCCCCCTGCGGCAAGCCGCGGATCAATACTGCGGGACGCTCGAATCGACCTCGCGCGACCAAGCAAGAATGCCGCCTTTGAGGTTGATCGACCATGCTCATCGGATGTTATTGACAATTCCTATAGGTAATATATAGTATAGAGCGACAATTGTCAATCAGAAAGACAAATCCATGAGCAATACGACCCCCGTCAGCGATTTTTCCGAGCTTGTTGAATCCGTGATCGGCAGCTATCTGGCCGAGCCCAAGACCCGGCACATCGACGCCGGGGAACTGGCCAACCGCGACGGCGTGGTCGAGATTGTCCACCTCTTGCGGGAGCTGTTGTTTCCGGGGTATTTCGGGCGGCAGGATCTGGCCTCCAGCACGCTCAAATACCATGTGGGCGAACTGCTCCTGGATATCCGGGAGAAGCTGACTCGACAGGTACACAACGCGCTACTTCACGCCACAACGGGCAATCATGCGTTGACCCGCGCCGAGCAGATCGTGCGCGACTATCTCGCGGAGATCCCGAAAC
This sequence comes from Phycisphaerales bacterium, assembly GCA_025361735.1. GTDB lineage: Bacteria > Planctomycetota > Phycisphaerae > Tepidisphaerales > Tepidisphaeraceae > JANYKD01. Next base: position 9,882 of record JANYKD010000371.1, on the reverse strand, counting down.
TGCGGGCCATCCTGGCGACGGACGTGCAGGCGGCTTTTGACGGCGACCCCGCGGCCGCCGACACGGACGAGATCGTCTTCTCATATCCCGGCTTCTTCGCCGTCAGTGTCTGCCGGCTGGCGCACGAGCTGCACGCCCGGGGCGTGCCGCTGGTGCCGCGGATCATGACCGAGTACGCACACAGCGTCACCGGCATCGACATCCACGCCGGCGCCAGCATTGACGAGTATTTCTTTATTGATCACGGCACGGGCGTGGTGATCGGCGAGACCACCATCATCGGCAAGCGCGTCAAGCTCTATCAGGGGGTCACGCTGGGTGCGCTCTCAACGCGCGGCGGCCAGAGGCTGCGCGGTGTCAAGCGCCATCCAACGCTCGAGGACGAAGTCACGGTCTACTCGGGCGCTTCGATCCTGGGTGGAGAAACGGTCATCGGCAAAGGCGTGGTCAACTGGAGCAGGGCATCGTGATTGAGCGTGATGGTTCCGGAGAACACGGAGCCAACTGTCTGGCTGGATTGTCCGCCGATGGTGGCCTCGCTGGACGCGATGAGTGGGTAGACACTGATGTCGCGGCCGACAGTAAACGCCCCGGAGGTCAGCAGGCCGACGTTCTGGGTGGAGGTGGTGGAGGCGTTGCCGAGTCCAATGGCGCTCGTGCTGTTGCCCAGCGCGCCGGGTGTGCCGGCGGGAGCATCGGCGGCGAGAATGAGATTGTTACGCTGGATCGTGGTGATTCCGGAATAGCTGTTGGCGCCCGAGAGAGTCAGCGGCTTGCCGCCGGTGAGGAGCAAACCGATTCCGCGGCCGGCGTCGCTGATGATGCCGGTGATGACAATGCTTCCGCCGGTGCCCTGGGAATTGACGGTTAGTGCGGTCACTCCGGCGACCGACGGATTGAACTCGAGGTCGGAAGCGATGGTGACGACTCCGGTGGTCTGGGTTCCTTTCACGATGGCGAGGAGGTTGCCGGCGCCGCCGCCCCTCAGGGTGATCTTGCTCCCGGGGACATTGGCGAGCGTGAAATCGGGCGGGTTATTCGCGACGTTGTTGTTACCCAGTTGGAGCTGCTGGATCGCGACGTTGCCGCCGACGTTGATGACATCGCCGGCCGAGATCCCGGCGGCAAAGAGTTGAGCGACGTCACCGGTGCCGGGCAGGACGTCGGTGCTCCAGTTGGCGGCGTCGGCCCAGTTGAGTGTGCCGGCGCCTTTGTCCCAGGTGACGTTTGCGGCCTGGGCGGCGCCCGTGGCGGCGAATACCGCTGCCAGGGCAAGAATCGAAGAACGACGGGAATGAATATGCGCTTTCATGAATACCTCAAGAGTCAGTTAGAATGTGTTTAATACTATTACAATGTACATGACATTCGCGGTCAAAATGGGCTTGGCTTCTACATGGCCAGGTCATGGCGATTTCCTCCAGTTGTTATGGTTAGCGGATTCCCGCCACTGTACGCGACGCGGGAGCCAGCAGGGGCAGGACGCGCGGATCGACGTGGTGCAGTGATTCAGCGGTCTGCTTCGCGCTGCGGCCGTTTGGCAGCGGCGTGCCCGGGTCCGCGCCGGCGGCAATCAGAGCCCGGATGATGTCGTACTGGTTGGCGCTGGCGTTGAGGGCGAGATGGATGGGCGTGTGTCCACGGGTGTTGACGCCGTTGGGATCGGCGCCGGCATCGAGCAGGACGCGCACCGCTTCCGTCCAGCCATCCAGTGCGGCGATGTGCAGGGGCGTGTTGCCGTCAAGATCCTTTCGCTCGATGGCACGGCGGTCCCGGGCCAGTTCCTGTTGGAGCGACGGCACGTCGTGGTGGCTCAGCGTGATGAACACCGACTTCATCTCGCAGGACTGCCCGCGAAAGACAAGGGAAACGGCGACGATCAACGCGGTGGCGGCCAGCAGCCCCACCGGTAGCGCCAACCTGAAGTTGAGATTGAAAAGTGACATGAGACGATCCTTCCGTGGTGTTTACGGGAAAAGGAAATCAATACATGTGGCCGGCCCAGAACTGCCACCAGTCATCGTCGCTGCGAAGCTTGGGAATGCGCTCGTAGGCGACAGGCACGGCGTGATAGTCGGCAAAGAGCACGTTAATCCTTCCGCGATGTCGGTACGCGGCCGCCTGCAGACGCAGAAGCTGGTTGTCCTTGTTCGGTTGCTTCGGGCCGTTATAGGGATTGTCGGTGGTGAGGGTCCCCGCCCAGGGACCGACGTTGTCCAGCACCACGCAGGTCTCGGCCGCGTTGCGGATCTGGCCGGGGTTCTTGAACTGGTTGCGGCCGTCGACGGTGGAGTCTTTGGGGTCGTTGATCCGCGCGGACATGCCGTAGCTGACGTGGTTGTGGTCGTCGGCCAGAACCCAACTGACCTGTGATGCAGGCACGTTGCCGCGGGCCGCCGGGCATTCGAAGATGGTGCCGCGGATGAACGCGTTCTTGGTCGCCCCTTCCGGCGTCACCTCGCGACGATAGACGAAGGGATAGATCCAGTTCTTGTGCCAGGCTTCGTCGTAGACCGGACGGGCGGGCCTGGGCCAAATGTTTTTGTACTGGTCGGCGTACATGGCCAGCGCCTGTCCCGTTTGCCGCAGGTTGGCCAGGCAGGCCGTGTCGTTCGCGGCAGCGCGTGCCCGGCTGAGCGCGGGCAGAAGGATGCTGACCAGTAAGGCAATGATGCCGATCACAACCAGCAGTTCGACGAGGGTGAACGCCTTGGATTGTGAAACTCGCTTGCGAATCATGGGAGTAACTCCGTGTGTATAAATCAGCGGGCGGCGCCGGCGGCCGGACCGGCGGGCGGCGGGTTGTCCGGGCTCAATTTCGGATTCTGGTTGTCGCGGTGCCGTGCGTCCCAGGACTTCCCGAGGCGTCGGACAATTTCCGGGTGTTCGTCCGAGCGGTCGTTGGCGCCGGCGATGACGACGTGCGGCCGCTGACTCGGTTCCGCCCAGGCAGTTAGGTTTAATAATGCAAATAAGAGAGATACAGCCATACATTCGCCAAAACGACTTCCGATGTTCCATGCACCGTTCATGGGCTGAATCCTGTGTTTCCGCTGGCTGGTCCGTCGGGGTCCTTCATCAACGTGACACCGGGATCCTGACGACTTTGCTATCAACTACTATTAATCCTATATGCTTAGTAGAGAATACGGCCTTTGCGTCGTTGTTCAATAGGGAAAACCGCTTTGTCGTACAGACAAGGCGCACCCGTTGCCTTCTATGAACCGCGTGTTGACCGGATCGAACCAGACGACAATAACCGCACTTCGATCATGCTAACTGTATAAACGAACGATGGTTACGCCATAAACGCCGGCGACGTATCGGTGCGTATCTACGCTCCTGCAGCCATCGAAATGAGTTTCGGTGTCCATTCTATTGGACGTCGATCACCGGCATGCTGCGATGCGGCACCCCCGTCGAGCAATACGGATAACCCATAGTTCCTATAGGAGATAGATCAATTGTACTGAGATTGTACTTTGCGCCAGCGGATTTGCAGCGATAAAAGGCGTATTTCAGGGACTAATTGGTTGCACAAGCCGCTATGGCGGAGCCGATGCTGACCTCGCCTGATCGCGACCTCCAAATCCTCGGAAGCCAATCTGCCGATAACCTTCATAGGCGCGGATCGCGCGCCTGGCCCGCCAGCTGTGTTTGCGGAGACGTGCGATGGCAGAGAAAGAACGCAAAGAAGAGAAACCCGCTCCCGAGCCCGCTTCTCCGCCCAAGGACAAGAAGGCCGGCGGCAAGCTCGGCGGCCTGCCGATGATGCTGGGCGTGGTGATGATTGTCGAGGCCGCGGTGATATTCGCCGGAATCAAGTTCATGGGTGGCTCGCCCAAAACCGCAGGCGCTGAACCTGCCACCGAAGCAACTGAGGCCCACGGTGAGGCGGCGGCCGGTGGGCATGGTGCCGCGGCCGGCGGCGAGAAGGCCAAGGAAGATCCGAAGAAGGTCGTCGAGATCACCGTGATCGAGTTCAAGGCCCCGAATCGCGCCACGGGCACCACGTATATCTATGACGTGAAGATTGCGGTCACGACCAAGGGAGCGAACAAGGAAACGATGACGGCCGCCATCACCAACCGGTCGGCCACGATCATGGATCGAATTCGCACCATCATCGCACAGACCGACCCGACCAAGCTCGGTGGGGGGCAGGAGCCCGGCTTGGAAACGCTTCGCCGGCAGATCAAACATCAGCTTGAAGAGATCATCGGGGAAGGACTTATCGACGAAGTGGTCATCCCCAAGTGCATTCCATATCGGGCTGATTTCTGAGCGGCCCGGAACCTCCCGCCTATATCGGCGTATTTCTACGAATCGTCCAATAATCCGCAAGATTTCTGCGGCATGAAGACGTTTTTGCTGGCATGAGAATGTCCGGCGTGGTATAATGCCCCCCCAGTTAGCCAAGGACCCGAAGGAGTTGCCTTTTCGCCAAGGATGGTGAACCGTGGCAGACGATAGACCCTCCGATTCTAGTGCAAGTCCGTCTCCGAGTGATGCTACGGCTGAGTTTGACGCCGGCGCTATTGATCAGGCCGCCATTGATGACCTTCTGAAACAGGCGAGTTTTGAGGATGTGGCATCGCCCGAGGTGTCGGCAGGCTCAGCCGCCGCGACGGCCGGGGAGGTTGCAGGCGGTGTTGCGGCGGAACCGCTTCCCGTCGGGCAGGAATTCTCGCTGCCGAATCTGCAACAGGTGATGGCCGAGGCTGCGGTCAGCGGCATCGATCTGTTGCGCGATGTCGACTTGAATGTGAAGATCGAATTGGGCCGAGCCCGCATGATGGTTGAGGAAGTCCTCAAGCTTGGCGAGGGCTCGGTGGTCGAGCTCGACAAACTGGCCGGCGATCCGGTCGACATTCTGGTCAATGACCGTCTGGTTGCACACGGCGAGGTCCTGGTTCTTAACGATAACTTCTGCGTGCGCATTAACGAGATCGTGGCTGGGCTTCAGGAAGAGGGGCAGTGAGCGATGCGCGTGCCTCGATCCGTCATTCTGCTTGTGGTGGTGCTGCCCTGGTTGCAGGGCGCGGGCTTGGAGACTCAGCCGACCACGCGGATCACGGCCAACGTGCCGGGCGGCTCGGGTGACGACAGGCCCATCCACCGTCCAGGTGATGTCGCCAGGGGACCGACTTTCAAGAGCGATAAGCCCAGTTCTGATACGTCCTTCGGCTACACCCGATGGATCCTCTCGCTCGGCGCGGTGCTCGGATTGATTTTCGCCGCCAAATATGCCGGGCAGCGGCTGATGGGGCTGCAACCGCACGCGGGAGCCGGCGCGATCAATGTGCTTGCCCGCCAGACCCTGGCGCCGCGACAGCAATTAATGCTTGTCCAGGTCGGCCGGCGCGTGGTGCTTGTCGCCAATGCTGGTTCGCAGATGAATACGCTGACTGAAATCAGCGATCCTGATGAGATTGCGGAAATCGTCGCCCAAACGGCCAAGCGGCGGCTTTCGGCGGCCACCTCGTTCGGGTCAATGTTCGGCAAGGCGGCCGATGCCTACGAGGCTCCGCCTGAGGAATCGCAAGCGCCACAGGCGGCGGACGATGCCCCCGCTGGAGCCGAGTTGTCGGCGGCGCGGAACGAGTTGTCGAATCTGCTGCAGAAGGTCCGGCTGGTTTCCAGTGCAACCAAACGTCCTTGAGAATCGGGTCATGAGCATGGATGTCAAAGCCAATCCATTCCGCAAGGTCCTTTGCCTGGCAATGTTGCTGGCGGGGCTGCTCGTCGCCGGTTCCGCTCTGGCGCAGGATGCCCGCCCGACCTCGGCCACGCCGCGCACGCCGGCAAGCCCCGCAGGTTCCACCGAAGCTGTCCCGGCGAATGTGCCGGCCGCGGTTGACACTGCGAAGACCCTGGGCCTGCCCGACCTGACCAAGCGCGAGACCTTTTCGTCGGCACTGCAACTCGTCATGCTGCTGACGGTCCTCTCGCTGGCGCCCGCGATCCTGATCATGATGACGAGCTTCACGCGAATCGTCATCGTGCTCTCACTGCTTCGCCAGGCGATCGGCACGGCGTCGTTGCCGCCGAATCAGGTGCTGGTGGCGCTGTCGCTGTTCATGACTTTCTTGGTGATGGGCCCCACGTTCGGCAAGGTCAACTCCCAGGCATTGCAGCCGTATCTCGACGGCCAAATCAGCCAGAAGGCTGCGCTTGAACAGGCTCAGGTTCCGCTGCGTGACTTCATGATCAGCCAGATTGAAAACACGGGCAATAAGGATGATGTCCTTCTCTTCACTGACTACGCAGGCAAGGCCGAACCCAAGACCTGGGGCGAAGTCCCGACGCTGACGCTCATTCCCGCGTTCATGCTCAGCGAACTCAAGACGGCGTTTCTCCTGGGTTTCAAGATCTATCTGCCTTTTTTGATCGTGGACATGGTGATCTCGGCGATCCTCATCAGCATGGGCATGATGATGCTGCCGCCGGTGCTGGTGTCATTGCCGTTTAAGTTGCTGTTATTTGTCCTTGTGGATGGTTGGCGCTTGATTAGCGCGAGTTTGATCGGTAGCTTTGTTGCTTCGTAGGAAGTTATCGGACGAGTGCCAGCGGATTCTTTAACGGATTAAAGGTCCGCCGGCAGCACACGGATGTGCAGTCCGGTTGGTTGTCGCTCCCCTCACGGGCTCGTGCGACGACACTCAAGGAAGGGTGTGAGCCATGACCGTTGAACAGGCCGGCGAACTGGTTCGCCAGACACTATTGCTCGCATTGATGATCTCCGCGCCATTGCTGGTGGTGGGGCTCGTTGTGGGCCTGGTGATTTCCCTGCTTCAGGCCGTGACCCAGATCCAGGAACAGACCATCGTGTTCGTCCCGAAGATTCTCGCCATGGTCGGCGCGGCCGTGGTGGTCATGCCGTGGATTGCTTCTAAATTAATGGCTTTTACGCAACAACTGTGGACAGGAACATTGTAGGGTCCGCTTCAGCGGACGCGGATTGTGCATCGGAGAGAAACAGCGTCCGCTGAAGCGGACCCTACGGATCGAATTGTTATGCCGCTCGAATCGCTGCTCAGTTTCGTCCCCGCTTTTGTGCTGGCCTTCTTCCGCATGGCCGGCATGATGCTCTCGGCGCCGATCCTCGGCGGCGGCCGGGTGCCCAGGCGTGTCAAGCTGCTCATGGCATTGGTCATGGCGCTGGCGGCCACGCCGATGATCCGCCTGCCGCAGGGCCTGCCCCTGAGCGAGTGGCAACTGACTGCGGGCATCGCAGGCGAAATGGTCTTCGGGCTGGCGATCGGCGTGATGCTGAACCTGTCTTTCATCGCGGTGAACTGGGCCGGCGACATCATCGGCCAGCAGATGGGCCTGGGCATCGGCCAGGTGCTCGACCCGCAGTCGGGCCAGTCGGGCGCGGTCGTTGGCGATCTTTACTTCATGTTCACACTGGTGCTGTTCCTGATCATCGGCGGGCACCGCGCTTTCTTTGCGGGCGTGCTGGGCAGTTTTCGGACGCTACCGCCGCTTTCGCTGGGCATGGACACGAACCTGTTCGACGTGGTCATCCGCCTGCTTACGTCGGCGACGACGATGGCCATGCGTCTGGCCGGGCCGATCCTGGTCACCATGCTGGTGATCGACGTGGTGCTTGGGTTCCTAGGCCGGACGATGCCGCAACTCAACATCCTGACCGCCGGGCTCTCATTGCGGACGGTCGTGGGCATGATCGTGCTGGTGCTGACGCTGGCGACCGCCAGCGATGTGATACGCGAGTCGCTGACCAGTTCGCTGGATGAAGTTCGCCTGACGCTGCTGTAGCGTCGCCGACGGAATTGATTAATGGGACAGACACTCTTGTCTGTCATCTTTGTGGAGTGTGATAGCGGGTCTGGAGAATCGTATGGCAGAGGAATCAGAGGACAAAACCGAAGCCCCGACGCCACGGCGTCGCGAGGAAGCCCGCGAGCAGGGCCAGGTGGTCCGCTCGCAGGATCTCATCGCCGCGGCGATGATCCTCGGTTTCCTCCTGCTGCTCCAGGGTTTTGGTCCCGGGCTCATCGGAGCGCTCCGGGCGATCACCGAGCGGCTGCTCTCGCCCGAACTCTTCTCCAACGTACGCTCGGGTCCGTTCGAGCCCGCCGCGGCGCACCTTCTGGGCAATGTCGGCGTGGCGCTGCTGCCGATCATGCTCGGAGCGATGTTGCTTGGCGTGATCATGAATGTCGCCCAGGTCGGGTTTCTGATCAGCGCCGAGCGGATTCAGTTCAACTTCGGCACGCTCAATCCCATGCAGGGGTTTTCCCGGCTCCTCGCCGGCGGCCGGGGCATGGCTCACCTGGTGATGAACCTGCTCAAAGTCGGCCTGGTGCTGGCGGTCGCCTGGACGGCGGTCCGCTCCCGGATCGGACAGATCATCACGCTCCAGCAACTCGACTACCTGAGTGCCTTCGGGCTGGGAATGTCACTGGTTTTCGCCATCGCCCTGCGTATTTCGGTTCTGTTGCTCTTTCTGGCGGCGCTGGACTATGTCTACGAGCGGTTCAGCCACGAGAAGAAGCTGCGCATGACCAAGCAGGAGATTCGCGACGAGATGCGGCACATGGAGGGCGATCCCAAGATCAAGCAGCGCCGCCGTGCCATTGCGATGCAACTGGTCAACAAGCGGCTGAAGAAGGACGTGCCGACGGCCGACGTGGTGGTCACGAATCCCACGCACTTTGCCATCGCCCTGAAGTACGACTCCGGCGCCATGCACGCCCCCCGCGTCATCGCCAAGGGCGCCGACTTCATGGCCAAACGCATCCGCGAACTGGCCATCGAGGCCGGCGTGCCCATCGTCGAGCGTGCCCCGCTGGCCCGCGCCCTCTATCGCGCCTGCGATGTCGGCGACGAAATCCCCGAGCAGTTCTACTCCGCCGTGGCGGAGATACTGGCATATGTGTACGAACTCTCAGGCAAGATCAGAAGGAGAAACGTGGCCTGATTGGACAGACCACTGGAGATAAGAATGACGAAACTCGAAACTCGAATGACGAATCAAATCCGAATGACCGAATGCCCAACGGGTTCCGGTCACGCGGGCGCTCTTTTCGTCATTCAATCATTCGTCATTGATTCGGGTTTCGGATTTCGGATTTCGGATTTCGGAGCATAAGCGACCCCCATGGCCCTCACCCTAGCCGCCAATCCTCTCCTCTTCCGACTGCACCAGAACCGCGGCCTGCTCTTTCCCATGGCGTTCATCAGTCTCCTTTTTGTCATCCTGGTGCCGCTGCCGCCGTTCATGCTCGATGGCCTGCTCGTGTTGAACCTGGCGCTCTCGACGCTCGTGCTCATCACCACCGTCTTCATCCAGTCGCCCCTGGAGTTCAGCGTCTTCCCGTCCCTGTTGCTGGGCGTTACCCTCTTCCGACTGGTGCTCAACGCGGCCACGACGCGACTGATTCTCACTGTCGGCGATCGCGGCGGCGATCCGCTCCACGGCGCCGGCGAAGTCGTGCTCGGCTTCTCCAATTTCGTCGCGGGCGGTTCGCTGGCCGTCGGCGTCATCATCTTTCTCATCATCGTCGTCATTCAGTTCGTTGTCATCACCAAGGGTGCCACGCGTATCTCCGAAGTGGCCGCCCGATTCGTGCTCGATGCCATGCCCGGCAAGCAGATGGCCATCGACGCCGACGTCAATGCCGGCACCATCGACGAGGGCGAGGCCCGCCGTCGTCGCGCCGCCATTGCCCAGGAGGCCGACTTCTACGGGGCCATGGATGGTGCGTCCAAGTTCGTCCGCGGCGATGCCATTGCCGGCATCATCATCACCTTCGTCAACATCCTGGGCGGCCTCTATGTTGGCATGGTGGAGAACAAGTGGGACTTGATGGCCTGCCTGCAGCTCTACACCAAGCTGACCATCGGCGACGGCCT
>JANYKD010000272.1 GCA_025361735.1 Phycisphaerales bacterium | reverse complement strand
TCCACGATGTCGTCGGCGATTTGACCGACTATCGCGACGGCAAGGAAAGTGGGGGCATCGTCTTCTCCATCACGGCCGCGAACCTCTCGGTGCCGTCCCGGTGGGACGGGGTTCGCATCGAGAACAACACCATCCACGACGTCGCCCGTAACGGCATCCTGATGCAGTCGCAGTGGATCAACAAGCCGAAGGATCCAAACTCCAATTGGGGCGGCCACGGCGCCTACACGCCCTCCATCAACATCCGCATCGCCGGCAACCGCCTCGAGCGCATTGGCGGCGACGGGATCATTCCCTGGTGCGTCAAAGGCGCAATGATCGAGCGCAACTTCGTCCGCCAGGCCAACAACAACTCGCTCAAGCAGGGTCACGCCGCGGTCTGGCCATATTTCTGCGAGGACGTCACTTTCCAGTACAACGAAGTCTGCGAGACCAGGACGAAGTTCGACGGCATGGCCTTCGATTTCGACAACAGCAACCAGCGCTGCATCTACCAGTACAACTACAGCCACGACAACGAGGGCGGATTTGTCAACATGTGTTGCGACGGCAACGCCAACGACAACATCGTTCGCTATAACATCAGCCAGAACGACGGCTGCCTGGCCGGCAGCCGCGTGTTCCTGGTGCATGGCGACGGCAATCACGGTTACCGAATCTACAACAACACGATCTACGTGCGGGACGGCAACCCCGCGCTGTTCGAGCAGGGCACGAGCAGCGGCAAGAGTTCGATCCTGTTTCAGAACAACATCTTCATCAACGCCGGCAAGGGAACCTTCAAGGCCCCGCAGGGTTGCCGTTTCGAGGGCAACCTCTACTTCGGCAACGGCCACATCGTCGAGGATGAACGAAAGATTCTGGGCGACCCGCGCCTCATAGCTCCGGGCAGCGGTAATCTGGGCATGGACTCGCTCGCTGGATACAAGCTCACCGTCGGTTCTCCCGCCCTGAAGTCCGGCCTGCTGATCCCAGGTAACGGCGGCTCCGATTACTGGGGCAACCCGGTTCTTGACTCCGCAGTTCCCCACGTCGGTGTATATAATGGCAACGCGGTTCAGCCTTAGTATCCCGACGATGGAATATTCCACCTTCCTTCCGGAAGGCGATGCCATTCGCCATAGCGGCGATGGCGTCAGTGTTCGCGCGGGGTCAGGCTCAAGAGCCACACCGCGGGGGCCTTCAGTTCGTGCGTGATGATCGGCGACTCGCCGGAGAGTTCGATGTCCTTCTCGGCCACCAACTCGCGTACGGCGTCCACGATCCAGGAGCGGCAGACGGTCGGGCCTTTCCACGGCAAGCCTTGCACCGTGAGTTTCACGCCCGGGTCGGCCGAGCTGTAATTGCTCACAAGGATTCGTACTTCCGACTTCTCTGTATTCGTCCCGGCGCAGACCACGATGCGACCCGGTTGCGAGCCACGTGTCTCAATGCGCAGCGGCGTATCGAGCAGCATGCGGAAGGCTTTGAACGCGTAGAAGGTCTTTTGCGGCACACCGTAGGTGCTGAACATGCCGAAGCCCTGGATGTCGGCCGAGTAGAAGTTGGCGACATCGACGGCGCTGTCCTGGAGGTTCATCAGCACACACGCGGAGAACGCGGCGCCGGCAGCGCCGCTGACTTTGGCGAAGTATTCCTCGGTCTGCCTGGCCTGCCCGGGCTTGCCCAGCGGGCCCCAGTCGTTGTCGGGCAGGTAGTTCCACTCGTTGAAGTGGAGCTCCGTGCTGGAGAAGCCCTGCTCGTTGAGCAGCGTGCGCAGGGCTCGGGCGCGGGCGACACACTCGGCCGGGTCGTTGGTGTAGAGATGCCAGGAGAGGAAATCCAGCGCCAGCGACTTCTGGCGGCAGTGGGCGAGCAGTTTCAAGAGGAGTTCGGACGGCTCGAAGCGCCCGTTGACGAACTTGCCGGAGTATCCGAAGCCCGGGCCGCCGACTTTCAGGTCGGGGAATTTGGCCTTGATCGCCCGGGCCGCGGCCTCGTACAGGCGGAGAAAGTCGTCATCGGACCCGGTCCACATCTGTGGCCGGTTTTCCGGCTCGTTCCAGATTTCCCAGTTACGGATGTCGTACTTAAACCCGTTGGCCCAGCCTTGGTTGTAGTGGCGGATAATCCCCACGCACGCCGCCGCCCAGCGTTCCGGGTCGGCCGGCGGGTTGACGTGGTATTTGCGCTTGGTGTGCTCGATGGATTCGCCGAGACGGTAAACGACTTTGGAACCGGTGGCGACCAGGGCCTTGAGGAAATCGTCGGTGCGGCGGAAGTCATAGCTGGCCGGGTCGGCCGGATCGGCGCGGGGGTCGCGGAAGATGGCGTGGATGTCGACGACGTCCGGGTTGGGCCAGTTGCAGTCATGCAGGCGGGCGTAGGGCACCGCGATTTCTTTGAAGTACCTCGAGTTGTCGATCATTTCCCCCGACTGCAGCGGCCCGTTGTTGACGCCATGCAACGGGCGGATCCGGCCAATGGGCTTGCCACAATCGACCTGCAGTTCCTGGGCCCTGGCGGCGATTACGCCGGTGAAGACCAGCAGGATCGTCGTTATCGGCACATACTGGATTGCTCTACCCATGATAGATGATACCGCCGACGGGCATGTTGTTGATCTGTTAGTACACCTCAGCAGATTGAAACTTCGGATTTTCTTTGGAGCGCCGGTGGACGGCCGATATACTTATGGATGTCCTAGTCGGACACCGTCCTAGCGGACGACGCAAACCGGCCTAGCAGGCCAAAGGAAACGACATGTCTGAGCAGCTCAAAGCGGCATTGTCCACCATCCGCAAATGTTCCCCCGAACTGAACAAAGTAACCGACGAGGCCAACGCCTTGGCGCAAAGGGTCGAGAGCATGCTCTCGGCACTCAGCCTGGGCATACCGGCCGCGGTGCATGTCAAAGAAGAGTCATCGGGCGTGATTCTCGACGCGGGGGATGAGTCGGCCGGCCTTCGCCGCAAGATCGACGTTTATCTCGAGTACCGGCGGATCGAGAAGAAATTCGGCATTGCGGTGGTGCGGACGCGGTCCACGGAGCGTCGCGACGCCAGCGGCGAGGTTCAGCTGTCGGCGGAAGATCTGGACGTCACGCCCTGGGCGTCCAGCCCGCGCGACGTGAAACTGGACACGTTCGCCAGGTTCCCCGATCTGATCAGTGCGATCGCCGAACGGGCCGGCGTCTACATCGAGCGGGCGAAACAAGCCGGCGAGACGGTCCGGGAGCTCGTCGCGGCCATGGAGGACCCATCGGTCATGGCCGATCCACCGAGCGAGGAAGAGCGGGCCATGCTCGCGAAACTGCCCGACGACCGACGACGGGAGATCGAACAACACATGCACGCCGGACGCGGTCTGATCGCGATCAAGATTTTTCGCGAGTACACGGGAGCAACGATCGCCACGGCCAAGGAAGCCGTCGAGCGCATCGCGCCGAACTTCTCGGAAGAAGGACTGGCGGCGGCGGAGAAGCTGCGGCAGCACAAGTGAGTGGTTCGCACGCGCGCCGACAGTCTTAGCGTAACCGATCCAATCGTTGTGGCTCAGCCGGCCGGACCTTCTTGAGAACCCAGTCGAACTTCCGGCGCTGGCCACGGCGTGTCCGCTTGCCGAGATATTCGGCCGTCAACAATGCCGACATTTTCTCGGCCACGGCGGTCGCTATGAATTGGTTGATTGACACATCGTCGCGCTCGGCCAGCTCGCGCAGGCGTTTATGCAGCGACTCGGGAAGGCAAACCTGGATGGCAACCATGGTAATGCTCCATATGCAGTCAGCATCCAACGTCACGCCAGAACTTCGCCGAAACGAACCGCGAGAGATGCCCAACGTTTGTAGTTGCTACCACCACGTCGGAATCTCCAAGCGATATGGCCTGAGCGGCCAGGATGACGTCGGCATCAATTGTCTGATCGCCGGCCGTGGGTTGCCCCTTCTGCCTGGCAATGGCCCAGAACTCCGCCGCCTGGCGCATTGCGGCCGTAGTGAGTGGAAGATACTCAATTAGAGTTGCCAGCGCGTCCAACTGAGCAACGCTTTTATTGAGGCGAGCCCGCAACAACTCGCGGCGGACTTCATAATCCGCAATTTCTGGAATCAGCACCCTCGCGCCGGCCGAAAGTATCTTTTGCAGCCATTGCGTACAGGCTAGACTCGCCGGCGACATACGCGGATTGGTTACCAATCCCAGTGGCCCGGCGTCAAGCAACACCACATGGTTCACCACGTCACCCCCCTCAGTTCCGGTGGAAACAACTTGCGATCGGAAAGGCGATCCGCATCAAGCGATGTAACGAGATATTGACCCGCCGCGATTTGCTCCTGTGGATCCGGCGTTTCAATCCAACTCTGGAGCAGGTTCACGGCTGCGGCCCGGCGATCGGGTGATGCCACTGCCCGCTCGAGCACGCGAATCGCATATTGGTCAGCAGGCAGCCCTTCGCGCCGAGCGGCGTCGGACAACTTGGTTTCGAGTTGAGGCGATAGATTTAGTGTCATGGCCTATGGGCCTCCTGAACACTCATCTTACCCTAGAATCGCCACCTGAATCTACAGTGGATTTACAAATGGAAGCTCAGAACCCGAGTCGCTATACCTCGTGGTGGGCGAGAGATATCATGACCTCGTGACACCATTTGCCCTCCACTTTCGGTTGCGGCCCGTGGACGAGATTCAACCTTGGGGATCAGCACCTGATTTGAATCTCGGGTATTTTGGACTTACCGACGGTTGCTATTGGTTGGAGTGTGGGCAGAGCGAACTCTTCCGGTACACAGAAGAAGTTCTTCAGGCATGGCATGCTGAGGCCGCGAGGCTCGGGAAAGTGTATGCTTCTTTTGGAGCCCCATACGACGCCTATCAGGTCATGCGGCTGGTGGATGATCTGGGCATGTTGCTTCCGTCGGCACTTGAGCCCATCCCGCAGAACATCGCCGCGCACATTCCGGAGGTCGATTCGTGGTGTCGGGACACCTCAGTGGTGCCTGCTGCGATAGTACAAGCCCTGAAATTGCAGCGAGGCGAGGAAGTGACCTACTCCGAACGTCTCTTCAGCCGAGCCACTGAATGGTGGAGAGAACGTCGAATGCAGGTTATGCATCTCCGATACAGCCCGCGAATTCGAATGTGGCGGGTCGGCGAACAGGTCACGATATCGTGGGACAACCGCGAACATTTCTGGCAGGACGTTCCCGTGTGGACAGCTTCTCGCGGTGAGCAGGCTGTTCCCGTGGAAGTATTCATGGCGGAGGTGTGGTCGTTTCGAGAGAGGTTCGTGCGAGCCACGCGTGCGCGCATCGAGCAGATCAAACAGCATTGGTCGCGGCTGGAAGTGAAAATCGATCTGGCGCAGCTGGAAGAGGGACAGGCGGAAATGGTCGCGTCAACCGCGACGTATCTCTCCATTGGTACGACCAACTGGCAGGACGTCGGAGAGGCAATCGGGGAACTAAGGGAATTACTTGGGAGACGACGTCATCAACAGTAGCTGGAACGTCAGAACACGGCTATCTCGCCTTATCCACCGTCGCCCGGATCAGCCAGTCGCCCTTGTCGAATTTCTCGAAACCATAGGTCGGCAGGCCGCTGCGCGAGTCGCCGTCGGGGGCGGCGTCGAAATGGGCGTAGACGCCTTTGCTGCCCGTGGGATTGAAGCTGACACAGACCATGAACTTCGCCGGCACCTGCGTGGGGGCGACGTTGAGCGTCACCCACTGCGGCTGGCCGCGCTCGAAACGCGCGTAGGGGAATGTGAACTCGCGGATGACCTTACCCTGCTCGTCGCAGAGCCAGACGCGGAAGTCCTCGGCCGGCGGTCGGACGGCGCCGTAGCGCGAGCCGTACATGCGCACGGCCGTCAGATACCATTCGCCGGCCGGGGCGTCGAAGGCGACCGCGTGGCCGCCGCCGTTGAAGCTGCGCATGCCGGCGGATTTACCGTCGTCGCGGGCGAGGTCCCTGGCTTGGCCGGCCACTTGCGCGGCCGTGAGCGTCGTCACATGGAAGTCGCTCATGGGCAGCTTGCTGACGAGGCGCTCGCTTTCGCGCGTCCACCAGTTGGCCGCCTTGGGGTCGTCGCAGGCGTTGGCCAGCGCCGGGCCGAGGGTGGCCGCCGGGTCGCTCGGATCGAATTTGATCTGGCCCCAGGCGGTGAAGATGGCCGGGAGTTTGCGGTCGCCGGCGATGATCGCAAGTTCTTTCCAGGCTTTGGCCCCGGCGACGGTCTCGTCACGGCCGCCATCGGCGATCTGCCGGTCCAGCCGCTTCATGCCATCAGCGCGGTAGTCATACGCATCCCACCAGGCGGCCTCGCCCTCGCTCTCATAGACGATGTCCGTGAGGCGCGAGCCGATGTAGTGGGCCCAGCCCTCGGCCGCGGCGATGGTCATCCAGTCGTGGCGGGGAATAGTGCGGTACATGGCCATGTGCCCCAGTTCGTGGCACATGCCATAGAGATGGAAGATGCCCGTCTGCGCGGGACGTCGCAGCGCGGCGATGTTGGGGATCAGCAGCGTGATGCGGTCGCGGCCATCGGTCTCGAGGTGGTTGCGATGCTGTGGATCACAATCCACGATCACATTCACGACATCCGGCAGGTCGAAGCCGAATTTGTCGATGGCATGTTTGCGGGCGGCCTCGACAGTGCGGGCGATCGATTGCGCGTGCTGCAATTCGATCCCCGTGTAACGGACGATGACGTGATCGGTCTTGTGGGTCTGCTCCTGAGCGGAGGCGAGCAGAGAAACACAAAGAACAATTACGGGAACAAGGATACAGTGAGCCACTGGCGAACCTCCTTAATCAATTAAGACGCCAATGCCTCGCTGGTTTCGCGAAAGATCCGGCTAGATGGCAATGGTGATGCACCACGTCACCCCCCTCAGTTCTGGAGTGGACAACGTGGGATCCGAAAGACGATCGGTATCCAAGACCACCCCTCGAAGCCACCGTGGCGTGGCGCACAGAAGACGAACCAGGATGGTAATTCGACAACGAGCCGTGCGGAAATCACTCGGCGATTCCTTCGTCCCATCAGAAGTCTACGGCCAGATGCCATCGTGCGCCGACATTCTTTGCCTGCGACAATACGCGCTCGTACTCGTCAAGGTCTGCCAACACGGCGTCGGCGTTCCTGAGCAACTTCGGATTGGATTTGACGTGCTCCTGCAACCGGGCCACCCACGCAAGACCCTCATCAGCCTCGAACCACAGTTCGGCGGGAACCGGCATCTCGCCGCCGAAGCCAAACTCATCGGCCATTGCTGCCGCTTCTTCGGTGCCGAGGGAAACATAGGCGTCGGGTGCCTTCAGACCCACTGAGACCGCGAGCTCTGATAGTCCCTCTGCCTCGCGTGCAATGGCCTTTCCGTTGACGAAAGGGTCGAACCCGGGATCGGGATTGTCCAGGGTGATGAAGTATGCGCTGCCCATATGAGTTCTTCTTCTCCCACAATACCGGTCCTTCGGGCCTCTGATTACAAAAACTTGGATAGCCGTGGCCTTACGGCCACGGCTACCCAAAGTAATGGCCTTTCAGGCCGACGGAGCCGAGCTTGCTCGCTACATGAGGCGCCGGTCTATTTTCCCTTCACGTCATAGCACAGCAGCACATCCTGATCGCGGATGTACATCTTGCCGTTGGAGATGACCGGGTGCGGCCAACTGTTCTTGTCGCTGCGGTCGGGCTGGTCGAAGCGGCCGTGCTCGACATACCCCTTGGACGAGGCATCGATCAGTGCGATTGTGCCCTTGCCACCCTTGCCGCCTTCGCTGCGAAGATAGAAATGGCCATCGGCATAGGCGATTGCGCCCTTGTTCACGCCGGGGTTGGTCCACACGACCTTGCCGGTCTTGAAGTCCAGGCAGGTCCAGCCGCCCTTGTCGGAGAAGCCGTAGAGGAAGCCATCGAGCAGGATCACGCCACCGTGGTGGTTGATCATGTTGGTATTGGCGTAGGCTTCGGCCGTCTTGTAGCCGCTGGCGTCCTTGCTGATCGTGAAGGCGTTGCAGCCGACGCCGTAGCCGGACGTGACGAAGACCTGATTGTCAGAAAAGATGGGTGTCGGGACGACGGCGGTCTTGCCCGGACGCTTGGCCTGCCAGAGCAGTTTGCCGTCGGCCACCGCGACCGCCGCCACGCTGGCGGCCGTTAGCTGGATCACCTGGCGCTGTCCGAAGAGCGTCTCGATGATGAGCGACGAGTAGTGCGCGCCATCGGTGAAATCCTTGCTCTGCCAGACCGTGGCGCCGGTCTTCTTGTTCAGAGCGACAATCGCTCCGCCCTTGCCGCCGGGTGTACACATCACGACATCACCCTCGACCAGCGGCGACTCGGCATAACCCCACTGCGGCGTGCCGCCGCCAAAGTCCTTGGTCAGGCTCTTCTTCCAGACCTCCTTGCCGGTTGCGGCCTCGACACAGATCAGGTCGCCGTGCTGGTTCAGGGCATAGACCAGGTTGCCATCCACGGTCGGTGTCCCGCGCGTGCCGACGAAACCGCCGTACTGCCCGGACGCGCCGATCTTCGTCGACCAGAGCTGCTTGCCGTCGGCCTCGTTGAGGGCGATGACATGGCTGTCATTGCCGATGTCGCCCATGGTGAAGATCTTGCCGCCGGTGACGGCGACGCCGGAATAACCGATGCCCACACCTGTGATTTTCCAGGCAAGTGCTGGTCCCGCGGCCGGCCATTCTTTCAGAAGCCCGGTCTCCTTTGAGAGATCATCGCGGTTGGGGCCGCGCCACTGCGGCCAGTCGCCGACTTTGGCCGGCGCGTCCGCCGCCAAGGCGAACGAGCCCGCGGATAATGTCAGCAATCCAGAAACCAGCAACCGGGGGAGCAATCGTTTCAGTTTCATGACAGGGCATCTCCGGAAGTAAATAATCTCAATCCACGCCAATCACTCTTGGCGCGGTTCCGTGGGTCAATACCAACGCGGGGGCTGAATGTTAATCCTGTAATCAGCACCCCCGCTTTTAAACAGGCCCTTTCGCCTGTATAAAGGCAATCTCGTATAGAGACCAAACAGATGCCTAAACGCACCGATATTCACACCATTCTCATCATCGGCTCGGGTCCCATCGTCATTGGACAGGGGTGCGAGTTCGACTATTCCGGCGTCCAGGCCTGCCGCGCCATCCGCGAAGAAGGCTACCGGGTCGTGCTGATCAACAGCAACCCGGCCACCATCATGACGGACCCGGAGTTCGCCGACGCGACTTACATCGAACCCATTACCGTCGAAGCCGTCGAGAAGATCCTCGAACTGGAAAAGTCGCGCGGCACCCCCGTCGACGCCCTCCTGCCCACGCTGGGCGGGCAAACCGGGCTGAATACGGGCATGGCGTGCTTCGATAAGGGGATTCTCCAGAAATATGGCGTGAAGATGATCGGCGCCAACCGCGACGCCATCTTCCGCGGCGAAGACCGCCAGGCGTTCAAAGACCTCATGATCTCCATCGGGCTGAAAGTGCCGGCATCGGGCACGGCCCACAACATCGACGACGCACGTAAGATTCTGGAGGACATTGGGTTACCGGCGATTATCCGCCCGGCTTTCACGCTCGGCGGCACCGGCGGCGGCATCGCGTACAACTTCGAGGAGTTCGAGACCATCATCCAGCGCGGACTCGATGCCTCACCCGTGTCGGAAGTCCTTATTGAACAATCAGTTATAGGTTGGAAAGAGTTCGAGATGGAGGTGATGCGCGACAAGAATGACAACGTCGTCATCATCTGCTCCATCGAGAACATCGACCCCATGGGCGTACATACGGGCGACTCGATCACCGTGGCGCCGATCCAAACGCTTACCGACAAGGAATATCAGCGGATGCGCGATGCGAGCATCGCGGTCATTCGCGCTGTCGGCGTTGAAACCGGTGGGTCCAATATTCAGTTCGCCATCGATCCTGACACGGGCGACATGGTGCTTGTTGAGATGAATCCGCGCGTGAGCCGGTCGTCGGCGCTGGCGTCCAAGGCGACGGGGTATCCGATCGCCAAACTGGCCGCCAAGCTGGCTATCGGCTACACGCTGGACGAACTGGCCAACGACATTACCTCCGTGCGCCGGCTGGACGGGACCGGCAAGCGCATTCCTGGCGAATACGAGCGCTACACGTCGGCCTGTTTCGAGCCGACGATCGACTATTGCGTGGTGAAGATTCCGCGCTGGACGTTCGAAAAATTCCCCGATGCCGATGAGACGCTGACCACGCAGATGAAGAGCGTGGGCGAGGCGATGGCGATCGGCCGGACGTTCAAGGAAGCGCTGCAGAAGGGCATACGGTCGATGGAGGTCAAGCGGTTTGGATTCGGACTGGACCGCTACGACAAGTGGCTGGCCGCCCAGCGCGGTGGCAAGACGGCCGACCCGCTGGCCGCCCAGGCGCCGGCCCGCCGTGACGCGGCCAAGGATGACGATCCGACCGATGCGGCCGACAAAACCACGCAGGGCGAGTCGCTGGACCAGCAGTGGCCGATCCACGTGGACAAATTGCGCCGCAAACTGGCGGTGCCCAGCCAGGGCCGACTTTACTACATTCGTTATGCGATGAAGATGGGCTGGACGATCGAGCAGATCCACGAGATCACCAATATCGACCCGTGGTTCCTGGCGCAGATGAAACAGCTTGTTGATTTCGAACAGGATATTCTGGCGGCCACGCCGCTGGTCAAGGCCGTGGCGGCCGGGAACGCGGACGCGGCCACCATCGAACGTCTCGCCGTGGTCATCCGTCAGGCCAAGCAGTGGGGCTACAGCAATATCCAACTGGCGCTGGCGTGGGAGATGTCGCACAACGACGCCCGCAACGTGCGGCTGAAGGTGGGCATCCGGCCGATTTACAAGCTGGTCGACACCTGCGCGGCCGAGTTTGAAGCGGCGACGCCGTACTATTACTCGACCTATGAGACGCCGGCGATGGTCAACGGCAAGCCGGTCGAAGAGGACGAGGTTCGCCTTTCGGACAAGCAGAAGGTGATCATCATCGGCGGCGGCCCCAACCGCATCGGCCAGGGCATCGAGTTTGACTACTGTTGTGTACACGCCGCTTTCGCGATGGATGAACTGGGCTATGAGTCGGTGATGATCAACTCCAACCCGGAGACGGTTTCCACCGACTATGACACCAGCGACCTGCTGTTCTTTGAGCCGTTGACGCATGCGGATGTGCTGAATGTGTGCGAGCGGCTGAATGGCGGGCCGTTCGTTAATGAAGGCACAGAGGCACAGAGGCACAAAGGCACGAAGGCGAATCCAGCCGGCCTCGTGAAGGGCATCATCGTCCAATACGGCGGCCAGACGCCGCTCAATTTGGCCCGCGGGTTGGCCCGGGAAGGCGTGCCAATCCTCGGCACCACCGTCGATTCCATCGACGAAGCCGGCGACCGCGAGCAGTTCCGCGCACTGGTGAGCAAGCTGGGCCTGAAGCAGCCGGAAAATGGTATTGCCCGCAGTGTGGCCGACGCCCGCGAAGTGGCTCGGCGCATCGGCTATCCCGTGCTCGTGCGCCCCAGCTTCGTGCTCGGTGGCCGGGCGATGGAGATCGTCTCCGACGAGGACCAACTGAACTACTACATGGCCCACGCTGTCGAGGCCAGCACGATCGCCGACGCGCCAATTCTTGTCGACAAATTCCTGGACAATGCCACCGAGGTCGATGTGGACTGCGTCGCCGATTACGATCCCCACGTAGGGTCCGCTTCAGCGGACGCTGCCGGGCTCGGCGTCAGCAAGGCCACTCAGCACTCGATGGCAACAAACGCGTCCGCTGAAGCGGACCCTACGTGCGGCCAAGCCATCATCATCGGCGTCATGGAGCACATCGAGGAAGCGGGCATTCACTCGGGCGACTCGGCCTGCGCGCTGCCTCCCTACTCGCTCTCCAAGGAAATCGTTGCCGAACTCAAGCGGCAAACCAGGGCGCTGGCCAAGGCCCTGCGTGTGCGGGGGCTCATGAATGTGCAATACGCCATCAAGAGCGGCGAGATTTACCTGATCGAGGTTAATCCGCGTGCTTCGCGAACGGTGCCGTTTGTGTCCAAGGCCACGGGCATGCCGTGGGCGAAGATCGCGGCCAAGGTCATGGCCGGCAAATCGCTGGCCGAGCTCGGCGCCAAAGAGTTGCCCGATCCCGATCATGTGTCGGTGAAGGAAGTGGTTTTCCCGTTCAGTAAGTTCCCCGGCGTCGATGTCATTCTCGGCCCGGAGATGCGCTCGACTGGCGAGGTCATGGGCATCGACCACGACTTCCCGATCGCGTACGCCAAGAGCCAGATGGCGGCCGGCACCGCCTTGCCCACCAGTGGCACGATTTTCATATCGGTTCGCAAAGAGGATCAGCCGGCGGTTGTGCCCACGGCCCGCATGCTGCACGAACTCGGTTTCGAACTCTTCGCCACCGACGGCACTCGAACCGAACTGGAAAAGAACGGCATCCCGGCCGTGCTGGTCAAGAAACTGGCCGAGGGCCGGCCCAACATCAAGGACCACATCAAGAATGGCCGGATCAAGCTGATCATCAACACGCCGACCAAAAAAGGTCCGCAGACGGATGAGGGCAAGATTCGCGCCCTGGCGGTCACGAACAAGGTGCCGACGATCACGACGCTGACCGGAGCCATGGCGTCGGCGATGGCGATCCGCGCCATCAAGGCGCAGTCGTGGGGTGTCAAACCGTTGCAGGATTATTTCCCGAAGAAGGGATGACGACTCCCGCCGTGAATGATGCCCGCGGTGTAGTGGTGCGAAACGGCGTGGAGTTTCCTGCCGGTGGTTGGGGAACTGGGATGCATCGCGTCGTAGTGCGGGCGACACGACCGGCGAGCGCCTGACGAGGCGACAAGTAACTGACGCTCAATGGGGGTGCCGCGAACGGCTATCGATTACCGCCCGGTGAAGTGCTATCACTTGCTTTTCGTCGTTTTGCAGTGGATACTTGTCGAGGTCGTACCCAAAGATAATTGCAGCATGAGTCAGACTTTACCGAAGTTCGATGCTCCGCCAGTCATTGAGACGGTGCTGTGCATTCAGTTCGCCCCATTGCCGGGGTTTACCGCTGCTCATGGAGGGTGCTTCTGGCAGCGATCATTGGCTCCCGACTTATTGGAATGGCAAAGCGCGAAACTGGAGGAACGACCAAAGATCGAGGATGAATTTGAAGATCTTGGCTCGAAGCCAGCGTTTAAGAGGATGGCGTTTCAACTCCGACCGGCCGAAGGCGTCTCTCGTACGCAGATAATCCGCTCGGACGAAGAACGAATGATTCAGGTGCAAGATACGCGGTTCATTTACAACTGGCGAAAGAGACAAGGCTCTTACCCTAGCTACACCGCCATCAAGCCCGATTTCGACGTACTGTGGGAACGCTTCATCAAATATCTCGACGAATCCCGGTTTCCTAGTCCTCAGGCAAACCAATGGGAAGTCACGTATGTGAACCACATTCCGCGAGGAGAATTGTGGAATGAAGTGTCGGACTGGGCCAAGTTGTTACCGAGCCTGTATATCCCGGATGTGTCGTGTCAGGAGTCGGTTGCATTTGAGACGCTGGGTGGTGGTTGGCAGTATCGCCTGGCCAGCAACCGGGGCCGGCTGCATGTGTCAATTCAGCACGGCCAGACTGCTGAAGCGGACAGATCCGAAGTATTGATGCTGCATCTGACGGCACGCGGTCCGATTGGCACGCTTGAAACAGAAACTGCGGATGCCGGGTTTTCCTTGGGACATAACGCCATCGTCAAGACGTTTTACCGAATGACATCCGACGCGGCGCATATTGCGTGGAAAGAGAGGTCGTGATGCTGGCGCAAGACATAACGACACCAGTTGTCTGGACAGCCGCTGACATTGCTTACCACAGTGTTCGTGATCGTGGTGCTGCCGGGCCGAACGACGCGCTCTCTTGGGCGAAACAGGATGCCTGCCTTTCAAAAATGTACCAATTGGAGGATGGTTGGGATGGCGAAGGCGCGAGAGCGCCATCACGCGAGTTGGTCGAAAGCGTCGCAGAACTCATGCGACGGCATCGTGAGTCCAACAGGCCAGCCCCTTCTGCAATTGTCCCCACGCCTGATGGGACCATTTTCATTGAGTGGCAGAATCCACCCGAATTCGCGAGTCTTGAAGTCCGCATTCCGTTTGAGGGCGAATGGTTAATCGAGCGAGAGGGGTATCGTCCAGAATTCCTCGTCGAGCAGTGGACACCCGCGTGTATGCCTGCAGGGCGTTCCCCACAATGGACCGAGACACGTTCGATCTTGCCCGTCCGCTTCCGTAGTTCCACAACGACAGAATTGCTTTGCGCATAGGTATCGCATGGGAGGGGTTTTCTCGTGAAGGATCCGTCGGAGCCAGTATCACCGGCTGAGCAGGTGTACAGGCGCGTTCGCAATGAGCACTTCGATCCCAGTCTGCCCAGGCCCGTATCGCAGGCAGCATTCCGCCCGACAGACAGTGACGTCGACGGGATTTCGGTCTATCGACCTGAATGTGGTGCCACCGCCGTGTCGGTCGCGACAGACCGCAAACTCATAGAACACTGCGTGGCGCGGCTTCTGGTGTCGCGAATCGTGTCGCTTAACATCGACGGACTGCGGCCCACCGTAATACCGACACAAAACGACGATCCGATTCCTGGCCACGCGTCCATTCCACAACTTAATGTTGACTTAAGAGACAACCACCGAAAGCTCTATCGAATCTTCATTGCAGAACTGGCAAAGTTCGTGAGCGTGGAGGATGTCGTTCATCGGCCGGGGTCTCGTGCTGCCGAGTAAGCGTGGCCGAGAAGCCAAGTCATGACGATATTCGGGTTCCGGAAACAAGACCAGACGTGAAGTCCATAAACACATGTCACATCATCCGAACAATGCAAACGTGCATTGAACAAGAATCATGCGTAACGACGATGCCAACGGGAGACGACCGCCTCGCCACACTCACGGCTGCCCGCATCTGTCCTCATCTTCACTTGTTTCCGTGGACCATCCCTTCATTGTTCCATCTTAACGGTTAGAAACCTTCGCCTTCAGGCGGAACCGCTTCAGCGGGTATTCTGCATTGTCGAGGACTGGACGGTCGCTGTGGGCGCTGGTAGGAAACGAGTTTCCTACGCAGCCGCCCGACGCGCCCGGCCAGATTGTGCTTCAGGCGGCTTCAGCCGCGTGGCAACTTTCAGTTGCTCCTCAAACCCACCGGCTTTAGCCGGTGGTCGTTTAGTCTCGCCTGAAGCATCTTTGATTTCCGGGATATCCGGTGAATCGCGTAGAAAATCCAAGCCACTTGGCGGATCGCGCCCCTTGCCGTGAAACTCCAGCAATCTTGCTTCGGTGAGCGATAGCGGCCCAGCCCCCGCAGCACCGTTCGTCTTGCTTGCTCCTCTAAATGCCGTAGCAGGGAGTCAAGGATCGTTTTGACCGTGAACGGCTCAACCTCCCGTTGCTCCTGCATCAACCGTTGCGCGTGAAATTCTTGAAGCAGTTGGAAAGGGGCGTCTGGATACACCTCTTCATCGCGCATGCCGCTAAAGTCAGCCATTGGGGCAGTATCGGAACTGATCAGCCACATCCCATCCTTGAGCGCGGTGATGATTCGGCACAGGGTCGGCCGACGTTGTACCCACAGCAAGCTTAAGCCATCTTCAGAGAGCAGCAAGGCAATCACGCTCTCGCACCAGCCCTTGGCTCCGTCGGAAAAACAACCGAGGTAGCGATAATGTTCTGACATCGCCGCCGCAATGATCTGGTTCGACCTGGGCGACAGTTCGCGAAGGCGATCCTCTCCGACTGGTGTCAATGGCCTCATCGCGCGTTTCTCGATCATTGCCACAATCAAGAAGAAGATCAGGAATCCCACGGCAAACAGTGCAATGATCAGGATCGAGAGGAGAGGCAAGTTGTCTAACCATGATTGAGGTTGCATCACCAAGCCTCCGGCAAACCTCACCCGCGCATGGCCGTCACGAGGTTCATTCCGCACGGCCATACTATCAGAACGCACTTGGGCCGGTCAAAGCCCGGCTGAAGCCGGTACTACGAACGTCACAGCGGCGTGCCATTGACCTTCACCCACGGCGAAAACGCACCGACCGCGTGAAGTTTGATCACCCGCTTCCAGACCCGCTCGCCGCAGAACGCGTACAGCGTGTTCATTTCCGGCCCGCCCAGGCACGCGCCGATGACCCGGCTGCGATCCGGCAGCGGCAGGATCACCTGCGTCGGCCCGTCGTCCGCACAGATCTCGATGCCGTACCGCGTGCCCACCAGCATCTGTCCTTCTTTTGCATAGCAGACGGACTCGGCCCCGGCGTCGTCCTCCCAGTCCGGCACATGCAGCCAGAAAAACCGCTCCTTGTTCGCCAGCGTGCCGTCGGGTTTCATCTGGTAGCTGTACAGCCATTTGGACCGGCCATCGGCCACCGACAGCAGCCACTGATCCGGGCGATACGCCAGCCCCGTCGCCAGTTTCAACCCCGCATCGACGCGCGTCTTCTGCCCATCCTTGACGAACCAGACGGTGCTCCCTTCGCCGGCCTTTTCCTCCGCGCAGGTGACATACAGCCCGCCGCTCGGCATGGCCAGGACATATTGCCCGCGGATGCCTTCGGCATAAACACGCGACTTGCCGGCGTTGTCGTAGCACAAAACCCGACCCGTCGTGCTCGACACCGAGTACAACTCGCCCTTCGGCCCGACCGACAGAGCGTTCGCCCCGGCGGAATCCATCGTGAACCTCTCGACCTTGCCGTCGACGCCGATGCGGTGGATGCAATTGGTCAGCGGGTCGACAAAGAAGACCTCGCCCCTGGCATTGCACGCCGGCCCGCGGGCGTCGCGGAATCCCTGGGCGACGACTTCCCATTTGCCGCCCGCCCCGATGACATCGCGCACGCGCGGGGCGCTCGCCCCGGCCTTCACCGGCTCCGGCCAGCCCTTCCAGATGAACCGCATGGCCGGCGCAAAGTGCTCGTTCCACCCGGCCACATGCCCGCCCTCCAGCGCATGAAACTCATACTCATACCCCGAGAACTTCATCGCCTTATCCATCTCCTGGTCGATCAGATACCAGTCGCCCGCGCAGTTCTCCATGTCGTGCGAGCCGGTCGTGAGATAGGCGCGAATGGGCTTGGCCTCGAACTTGCGGATCAGCGTCGGGAACTCATGCCCGCCGCGAAAGGCGACGAAACTGCCGCTGTTGGCGTAGACGCGTGAGAACGCATCCGGGCGTTCCCAGGCGGCGTTGAACGCGGAAATCCCGCCGCTGCTGCCGCCGGCGATACAACGATCGTTGCCACTATTGGACAGTTTCAGGTCAAACGTCTTGGCGACATAGGGCAGGAGTTCCTCGACGAGGAAGCGGACGTAGTTATCGCCAACACCATCGTATTCGAAGCAGCGGTTGCGGCGTCCCATCGTCCCCGGCATCGGCGCGGGCAGGTCGCCGGGGCGGACAAAGACGCCGATGGTCACGGGCATTTCCCCGGCCGCGATCATGGCCTCCAGCATGGCCTTTTCCCGGGCGTTGTAGCCGTCCTGCCGCACGTAGACGCAGGCGGGTTTGGAGCCGTCGTACTGGGCCGGGATGAAGACCGTGCCGCTGCGGCGCGTGCCGGGGAAGATGGCGCTCTCCTCGAACTTGAACTCCTTGATCGTGCCCTTGGGCGGAATCGGCGCGTTGAGATCCCCGGCCGCCACCGGCCACGTCGCCCCGGCCAATGGCCTCAGCATCCATTGCAGGTGCTCATCATCCGGCTTGTAGGTCCACAGATCCAGCCGGGTTCCGGGCGTGTTGCCGCCGGCGAAATCGTCGATGCCGAATTCCGGCGCGTGCTTTGGGGTCAGGCTGAACGAGCCGTTGGGGTTCTTGCGGATGGCCCACAACTGCCAGTCGCTGCCGGTGTCCTTCTGTAGCACGATGCGCGTGCCATCGGCCTTGCCTCCCGCATCCGCGGCCAGCACGAGTTTCTCTCCGTGTGCCGACCGGATGGCGTAGAACCCATTGCCCTTCGCGGCGATGATCCACTTCTGATGGTCCTTGCCGGAGGGGTTGCCGATGGACACCTTGGTCCCCTCGGCCACGCCCGCATCGACGGCCTCCATCGCCATCTCCGGTGCGCTGGCCGGGATGATCGTGAACGGGCCGGTCCAGTCCTGGGCTCGCGCGGGTACGACCGCAAAGGCAACGGAGACGAAGGCGAAGATCCAGCAGATGCCGGGACGGGGTGAAGATGTCGATCGAGTCAGATAGTTATCCATGTCAGGTCACCTGCGAAGTAGTTGTTTCATGGAACGTGAGTTGGCCAAATCGGCTGCGGTCTTACCCCAATGATTCTTGGGGCTCCGGTTTGCGCCGTGCGTGAGCAGAAGTCTCGCCACGTCAACGCCGTCCCTGCTCGCGGAGAGCATGAGCGCCGTGAATCCAGTGTCGGGAATCGCGTAATTGACATCCACGCCATGTGCCAGAAGGAAACGAATCGTGTTAGGCGCATTGTTGCGTACGGCCTCGATCAATGCGTCTGGTCGTATCTTCGCTCCCGCATGGACAAGCAGTCTTATCATCCGCAAACTGCCTCGCTCGAAAGCCAAGTCGAGCACCGTCTTTCCTGCGTAAACAGGTGTGTTGATTCCAATGTCCGCCATCGCTTCCTTGATGACGCCAATACGCTTGCGTGCAATCGCCACCCTGATCGCCAAGCCGCGAAGAAACGCGTCGAAGTCCGGGGCGAGTTGTGTGATACTCTCCACCGGATTATCGGCTCGCTCATGATTCCAGAAGCAGACCGCGCCACGATCCGGGCCGATGAGGACAATGCAGATCAGGTTGCCGCCGGGATCGTCCGCAATCGGAAGCAGGTGTTCAGGGACGAGCCCACCATAATAGTTCTTAGAACCGTCTGGAAATCTCGCCCAATCGGGGCCGTCATGGATCCCGTGGATGTGGTGAAGGATCATGAGTCGGCGCGACCCGTCGACGTAACCTCCGTTGTGCTCAAGAAGGTGCTTTCGATACGCCTCGGGCAACTTCGTTCCCAATGAGCGCTCGAATGCTGTCAATTTGGCCAGCGTCAGCCTTCCGAAACGGTTCGATTCGGCGATCTGGATCTTCATTGAGAGAGTGCTCCGGGTTACAGCCTTTGGTATTTCATACCGGCCAACCACTCTACACATCTCTTAGGTTCCCTCATGGCGCCTTCGGCGCCTCCACCTTCAGCGGCCCGACGATCAACTGCTCCTTGCCCGGCAGGGCCGGGAACTTCGCGTGCGGCTCGGCCTGATACCAGTAGGCCACGGAGGCGATGTCGTCTTCGAGCGGCAGATACCGGCCGCCGGATTGCCAACCCAACGCCTGGATGGTCACCTTGAGGTCGTCCTTGAACCGGATCGGATCGGCGATGTGCCAGCGGTAGAGGCCGAAGCGCTGGCCGGGTTTGTAGGCGATGTCGGGGGGCAGCACCTGGGTCAGGCCGGTGTAGGGCGTGCTGAAGGTCTGGTACTTCTTGGTGAGCTGGTTCTCGAAGTTATACGAACCACAGAAGTAGTCTTCGGTGCCCGTGCCGCAGATGGTGGGGAATTCCTTGTCGCCGTCCATGAAGAACTTGATCTCGCCCTCGCCCCACCAGCCGGGGCTGCGGACTTCCCAGGCCAGGTAGGTGCCGACGTATTGGCCGCGGCCTTTGACGCCGTCGAGAATGGTGTAGTCGGTCTTGACGGGCAGCTTGCCGACGCGGCGGAACTGGGCGTGGAACATGGCCGCGTCGGCCGGCACGTCCGTCAGCGTGTAGTTGACTTGGAAGTAGAGCGTCATGTCCTTGTCGTCCAGGTTCTCCATGGTGATCCGGGCCTTCTTGTGGAAGGGCATGTTCCAGTAGCAGTTGAACGCGCTGCCCGGATTCACGCACACCGGCAGCGAGTTGATCTGTCCATACGAACCCCAGCCGCAGGCGAAGAAGTCGCCCATCGGTACCTCGACCGATGGCTCGGTCTCGCCGTCCCAGTAGCAGCGGATGATGAACAGCCGCGTCTTGTTGATCGGCGCCGGCGTCATCCAGATCTGCTGGATCGCGCCCGACCCGGTGATGTCGGCCATTGTAAACGTCGTCCCCGCCTTGATCCGCACCGACGGCGAAACCTTCCACCCCTGGCCCAGCTCGCGCGATGCGCCCTTGCCCGTGCCTTCGGTCGCCATGCCGCCCTTGCCCTTTTCGCCCGTCGGATTCTCCGGACTGATCGACCGCGTCTCGGCATTGGACAGCCGGGAGAGGTTCCCCATGTTCATGTCCAGCCCGTTAAACCCGCCCGGCCCCGCCGGTGCCGGCCCCTGCGCCCGGGCCGTCGCCCCGCAAAAAACCACGGCCGCCAGCACACAGAAAGAGATGGTAAATCGCATGAAGGATCTCCTTACCTGACAAGAGACAGTGACGATCGCAAAGACCCAAGAAACACCCAATCGGATTCTCGTTTCGTATATCAAGTTAGTGTTGCCGGAGCAAGATGTTGCGGGCTCGCCGCGGCTGTGGGCAGGGCAATCGCATGTAGTAGCGCCGACGCCCTCGTCGGCCTTCCCCCGCGCTCTCAAGCGGCCGACGGGGGCGTCGGCCCTACTTCGCAGCGACGTCGTTCTTCGTATGCGATTACCCTGCGGCTGTGAGGTATTCTCCCCGGCACCACGACAATTCCAACGTCTACATGGTGAAGGTATCGAGGTCCGTGGTCGGCTGACCGGGCGCAACGGACAGAATTGGTCGTGGTGGTGCGCTGTAAAACAACAACTGTAGTAAGTCGCTTTTGGCGCACTCCCTCGCCCGGTACCCCGGGAGAGGGCTGGGGTGAGGGTCTGCAGCTTGTATCTTCGCAACGTCTATTCATTAACGCTGCCTTACCCGTGTCAGTTGTCCACTATCAGCGCCCAGCACACGAGGGCGCTCGGGATCGTCGTCCAATAGCCGAATCGCTCGTAGATCAGCGCGGCCTTCTGCGCCGCCTCCCGGATGGTCAGGCCCGTGGAGTCAATCTGCGGATCCGAGGCATTTCGCACGGCGGCCCACTTGGGCGCGCCCGCGCCGATGTCCTGGATAACCTTGCCCAGCACCGCATCGCCCATTTCCACGGCCGCGCCCAGCCCCTCCAGGCCGAAATGGTTGGTGGTTTCGTCGAATGCGAAGAAATCGGTCGTCACCACATCGGGCACTTTCACGCCCGCGACCGCCGTCCTGAAGATCCGCGGCGGGCGCGCACTGGCGGGAAGATGCGAAATGTTGGCCGTAAACAGTTGCTCGGCCACGGCGAGCGAATCGGTGCTCAGCCTTGAACACCGGTAGCTGCTCTTGCAGAACGGGGAATTCTTGAATTTGGACAGGCAGTCGAAACGGACATTCCGCCCGATCACCACGTCGCCCAGCTCGAGTGCGCTCCCGATTCCGCCGGCCGTCCCGGTCGTGATGACGAGTTTCGGCCGCACCTCGTCGATCATTTGATGCCAGAGGTTTTCGATGGGCAGCTTGGGTCCGTCCTGGCTCATGTGCAGTTCGGACTTGACGCACAGCACGGACTTTCCGGCAATGCTCGTGGGGAAATAACTGCCGAGCCTGTGGCTGTCGTAAACCGACGGCGCTCCGCGTCGGATGATCGGCACGTAGTCGGATTCGAAGTTGTGCTGGTAATGATACCACGCGCTCTTGCTCGGGAATCCCGGGGTCAGGATGTCCGCCAGACACCGCGCCTCCTCCACGGTCCAGGTGACCACGAGGTAGTCGGCATGCGGCAACGGCGAAGCGGGGTCGGGCTGCGGAATCAACCCGGCCGGCACCGGCTCCTTCCCCGCCGGCCAGGGAATGGGCGTCCGCGCCGGCGCACGCATGATGTCGGCCAGCGGCAGCGTATGCGGCCCATACGTCGACGGCTTCTCGCTGTCGAACTCGATGATGTGGCGCGCCCAGTCTCGCATCGAATCGGGCCCGCTCCCGGCGCCTGGCCTCAAGGACGCTGCCCTATTTCTGCCCATGGGTTTTCGATTCTTGCTCATGATTCCTGCCCTTGTTGCGACTTGTTGTCGCGAGTACCGACCCGTGACGTGACACACCTCCACAACGCAGTCTACGCACGCTCGACTCCATGCAACCAGTCCCTGTACAGGTATCCTAGGTCGGGTATATGGAATCGTCCCGCGCCTTCGTCACCCACATCTGACGGAAGATGTCAGGAGCGTCATTCTGAGCGTACTCGCGAAGAATCTGGCCTCGAAGTTCTAAACCTGATGTTTCGCCGACATGCTCAACATGACGATTCGGCGAATTCACTATCAGAGCAGACGGGGACGGCGGATCCGAGGTGATCGGTACCAATCCCCAAACAGGCGAGGCGGGGGGTGAAGCACGCAAGAGTGCTCGGATGGGCTGCGACGAGAGCAGGATTGCACGTCTCAACCTGACCCATCCGGTGTCTTGGGTTCAGGCCAAAGGTAATAGCGCGGGTGGTTGCGATCGCCTTTCCACATCACCCACCAACGATGCTCTTTGGGGATACACGAGGCATCGTCGGGATGTGGCGGGCCATAGAACTTGCGATCCATCGCTTGTTCGAACGTGAGGCCAATGACTCCACAATGATTCAGACTGCACGAGCGAGGATAGGATCCATCAATCAGAGAGATGCCGGAAACCTCATCCCCATCGACGCGGACACACAAGCAGGGGTGCAACGAGCAGTCCTCGTAATACTGCCCCGGCTTGACGACTTTCTCCGCCTTTCGCCGCGCCTTCTTCATCTGTCGCATGCTAGCCCACCCCGGCCACAATTCCAAGATTGCACCCCAACAGTTGCACCTCGAACCGCGCCGCGGCCTCGTTTGCGGTGACCTCGTTGTGTTGTGCGCGTCGCAATAAATATTGGGATTGCCAGTTTGTGTTCTGGATTGCGCTATGTCGTACTACTGTCAGGTTCGCGATCTTCACTAACCGGGCAGGCTGAAAACCAGAATTCCTTCGTGTGTCTTCCTGCAACGTAGTGGGCCATTCTCCTATTGATCCTGGGTTGGTTCGTTGATGAGGGGTAGCACTTGCTGATATCGCGGGTACGATGAGCGCGCGCGGAGAACCGCATGCATATTCCCGAACTAAGTCCGCAGGCGTATGAACCCAGCATGCACACGGGTGCTGAAGTTCGTGCCGTGGGTTGGCTCGGCGTAGACGTGCCACGAGAAGGCCAAATTGCGCCGGACCTATTGGCGGCCTTGCGATACTACAGCAAGACGTGCTATCACTCGGACGGCTACCGTGGTGTTCACACCTGCGAAGTCTGCAAGAGGGGCAAACGCGCGAACTCGCACGGGGAGTTCTGGATTGAATGCCGTGGCCTTCGCTACGTCCTACCGATGATGGTCTTCCACTACATCGAAGTTCACCGGTATCTGCCTCCTGATGAGTTTCTCGCGGCGCTTGAACAGAAATGGCTGGAAGGGTCACGGTCGCGATGTGGCGTTGCCGATCGCGGCAAGATGATCAAGTATGGAAAACGATGGCAATGCTCAACAGGCTCAAACGAATCTGGTCGGATATAGAATCGTGGATTACCATGAAGCACCATCGGGTATACCCTGAGGCGTTGAGAACGACCGCCGCCCTTCTGAAGTTCTACGAGGATCACAACGGGCTTGACTTTCGTCAATTGCGTGAGTGCCTGGCCGCATTGGAACGAGGTGACCAACCGGCCGCGTACAAAGCGTTCAAGGCGATCAACATGAGCCATCATGGCCCATTCGATTGGTTCCCTCCGGTGGTCTTTGCCAATGAGAACGAGGACTACGTTCAAGTCGTGTTCGAGGCTCTCATATGTCGGTGGCAGCAACAGATGCGGGAATTGCTCGACATACGCTGATGCAGTGGACAAGACGAATAAACGTATCGAGGTTGCCCATGATGAGCCTGCTGTTTCGGT
Organism: Phycisphaerales bacterium; assembly: GCA_025361735.1. Lineage (GTDB taxonomy): Bacteria > Planctomycetota > Phycisphaerae > Tepidisphaerales > Tepidisphaeraceae > JANYKD01. Next base: position 21,366 of record JANYKD010000272.1, on the reverse strand, counting down.
TCGTTGCGATTGGTCGCGTCAAGGGCAGCAACGGTGGCAAAGTGGAGCCCGACAGCTTCTTCGACGGCTTTCCGTACCACCACCCGGCATTCGTTCCATGGCTGGGCCTGACAATCGTGCTCGTATTCATGTTTGTCGCGATGTGGTGGACGTTGAGGCGTAGACACCGGAAGGATCCACAGCAGCGTGGCTTTGAGGTGAAGCTGGTGGATGACACCAAGAACAAGTCCTGATATCGCCACGGTGGCGACAAGACATACCGTACGGAGAACGCAATGCCGGTAGGCTTCTTCGTGAGCCAAAACCAACTCCCGAAAATTCCCCGAATTCTCTCTTGACACAAGACCTAACAAGTAAGTACAATGCAAAGCAGCGTTGTTCTTTAAAATCTTCTCCCCGGGGTTCCCAAGATCTCCCTTCACCTGCCTCCGTTGCCGTTCGCCACCTTACCTTGTTCATCACAACCCGCGACCTGACATCCAGCCGCCCGCTGGACTCATCGAGAAGCCAAACGGAACCAATCGGGACTGGACGGGACGCGGAAAGGACGGTTTTTGGACGTGGTAAGGACGGCTTTTTTGCGACTCATCCCCTCCCCGCCATCACCACAACCCATTGTAGCCAAGACGTTTATGCGATTCCCATCCTCTCAAACACCCTCCCGCAAATATCTTCCCATCCACCGCCGTCAACTGCATGGGTGACTTGGGGGAGATTTCGGGGGCGCTTTGGGGGCGCTTCGGGGGCGCTTTTTCCGACCTCTCGCTTTCCCATCATGACGACAACTCGATCCAAGCCAATCACTTACGCCACCTCATGCACCGCTAACCCACCTAACAAGACTTTTTCACTCACGGCGGTCGCCTGCACCACAGTCGCAGCCGTGTTCTCCTGTCTGTGGATGTGACATGCAATCGACTCATCGGATACACTGTGAGCCACTCGATTGTGCAGGAGCCCAAGATGATGAATGGAGACATCGAACGATCATCCGCGGCCGGCCATGCATCGCCGTTCGAGCGCATCCGTCGCGTCAACGCGGCCGGAAATGAGCACTGGTCGAGCCGGGAATTTGCACAGGTGCTCGGATACGCCGACTATCGCAATTTCGAGCAGGTAATCGACAGGGCCAAGGTCGCCTGTTTCAACAGCGGGCAACGAATCGAGGATCATTTCGGTGATATCACCGAAATGATCCAGATCGGCAAAGGCAGCCAGCGGCCAGTGAAGACCACGTTCATGTCCCTGTGAACCAACAGCCGGTTGCGGAGAAGACAAATGACGTTGAATCCTGACCAAGATTGAAAGGAACGATCCGGAAGGCGTCTCGGTGGTGGACCTAGCGCACCGATGTACTGTGTCCAGATTGACCAGGAATGGAGTACGGCATGGAGTCGCAGTTTGTCTGGGTATTCAACGGCGGTGGCACATTTCCCTCCGGCGTCTTTTCAGCCCGCGAGAAGGCGGAGGCTTGGATTGCCGGCAACCGACTTAGCGGCTGCCTCACGAAATACCCGCTGGATATAGGAGCGTACGAGTGGGCGATCTCAGAAGGGCATTTCAAACCCAAACGCGATGATCAGCGAACGTCCGGCTTCATTGGGCGCTTCGCGTGCGGACATGAGCACTTCCACTACACAGATGGACAGCCGACATGATTGAGCGCATCGGCGGCCACTCTGAACCTGCAGATGGTGGATGCGTGGTAACCTTAACGGAGAAGAAATGGAGAACGCCCAACACTACTTCGAATTCATTCGGGAGAAGTTGCAGAGTCCCAACAAAGCCGAGGCGCTGTCGTGGCTTCGAGGCAATCCGGCTTGCACGATCTGGGAGCATGCACATTATCGCTCCGTTGAAATGATCCAGCAACTCTACGAACTTGGTGCGGTCGAAGTCATGGCCGTCGAGATCGAAGGCGAGGTTTGCTGCGAATTGCTGATCCGCTTGCCAGATGACCAGCATTCCAGAGACCGGGTCTTCGATTGGACCGCCGAACAAGCGGAGAGCAGAGGCTTTGATCGGGATGAGGATTTTGGCCAAGAGTATCTGTACGTCTTCTTCACTTGAGCCCTTGTTCGTAGCGAGAGGCTTGTACCTCCTGCTCGTCGGCCCGCCCGGCACGGTAGATCGATAACGCTACGCGGGTTCGAGCCGGTCGTACCGCGACAAGGAGAATGGAAACATGAAACGAGCATCCTTACAACCGCTCATCGCTGCGTTGTTCGCATCGATGTTGTTGTTCCAGGCATACGCTGCCGAACCGGCCAATCGCTGGACGCTGTCAACCGCCGATACGCGCCTCGTGATTGGCGTCAGCGACGACAACAAACTCTGCATCTACGAACTCGCCAGCCCCGCGGCCTGGAACTGGACGGCCGCTCCTTCGGTATTGCCGCTGATGGGTCGCGTGGATGACGGCGGAGCGGCGCAGACGCCCAACTGGGTCTTTCAGAAAGCGACGGAGGACAAGACCGACGGGACGAAGGTGACGATCACCTTCACCAACGCCGAGCCCGCGCTGGAGCTGACCTCGGTCTGGCACGCCCGCGGCGGGCCCGGCCCGGTGCGGCACACCATGTTCATCAAGAACAACTCGGCCAAGCCCGTCACCATCTACGAGCAGGAAAGCCTGGATGTCCATCTCGTCGGGCCGGGGAGTGATACCAGCGTCTGGTACATCAATGACGATGGCAGCCTGCCCGATGCGACGGGTGTTTATCACGAGAAACTCGCCGCCAATTATCGCAAGACGCTGCGCATCTCCGAGGCCCAGGACTTCATCCCGCTGACGGTCATCGACGCCGGCGGGGCGCACGGCGTGTACATCGGCTGGGAGTGGAGTATCGGCCGGCTGGAGATCGCCGCCCACAACGCGCCCAGCGGGGCGGCCGTCAAGGCCGGCAACGGCGATGCGTTCAAGACGGATATCGAGCCCGGCGAGACGTTCGCCGTGCCGCCCGGATTCATCGGCGCCTACAAAGGGGACATGGACGACGCGGCCAACAGCCTGCACAAATACCTGTTCAACTATTCGATCCCCGCGACGCTCAAGAACGATACGGCGTATCCGAAGGTGGAATGGAACGCGTTCGCGCCGACCGGCAAGAGCCAGGGGAGTTGGGATTCCGTGGAGAGCAAGTATTACCCGTTGATCGACGACGCGGCGCCATTGGGGTTTGAAGAAGTCGTGCTGGATGTCGGCTGGTGGCCGGGCGATGCGACGCACAAGCCGCATCCGCCCGTCGGCGATCCCGTGGATTGGCCGTCGGGGATCCTGGCGGCCAGCGACTACGCACACAAGAAAGGCATGCGCTTCGGCCTCTACTGGAACTGCAACCCGTCGATGACCACGCGCGCGGGCATCGAGCATCGCCAGGATGACGCGAAGTATCTCTACGACAAGTTCCGCATCGACTTCTTCCGTTCCGACGGCACCGATGGCAATGTCCTGCAAACCGGCGGCCACGGCCCGGGCATGCGCGCCCACTACGCCGAAGACGCCGGCTACTGGCAAACCAAGGGATACTACGAGGTGCTCGACTCCCTCTACGCGGCCATCCCCAATTTCTCCTACGAGAATTGCTCCGGCGGCGGCCGCATCAAGGACTACGGCGTTCTCAAACGCTGCATGAAGATCCAGAACCAGGACCGCTACTACCCCATCGACGCCCGGCGGTCGTTCTACGATGCCTCGTTCGCCCTGCACCCCATGCAGATCGCCGCCTTGTGCGGCTCCTGGGCCGAGTGGCAGGCGACGGGGTCGGTCTACGAATTCCGCTCCGCGTCCATGGGCGCGGCCTACTGGCATCCGGATGCGCCCAACAGCGGCAACGGCGGCCCCGTGTGGAACGCGTCGCAGAAGGCGATCATCAAGGACGCGGTCAACACGTATAAGACGCGCATCCGCCCGCTGGTTCGCAGCGCCAACATCTACCACATCTTCCCCCGGCCCGACGACAAGGTGTGGGATGGCATCGAGTACTTCGACCCGGAGGCAAAGAAAGGCGCCATCTACGTCTTCCGCCCCGACAGCCCGGAGGGCGCGCAGACCGTCCGCCTCAAGGGCCTGGACGCCAGTGCGACATACTGGCTGTACTGTGAGGATGGCTCGATCGCCCCGGCGCAACTCAAGGGCGAGAACCTGATGCAAACCGGGCTGACCATCCGCCTGCCCCAGCCGCGCAGCAGCGACATCATTTTCATTCAGGATGCCGCGCTGGGCCGGCCGGCCGGTCTGCAGGAACCGGGGGATTTTGCCCTCAAAACGGTGAAGGCAACCAGCGGCCTGCTCTCCACATCGGCCGAATTGAACTGGGAAGAAAGCGCGAACGCCCGGCTCTATCGCGTGACCGTCGGCGAGACGCCCGAGCTGACCGGCACGGTCCTGCAGGAAACGGCCGCTCTGCCGGCGGTGGTGATGCAAAAGCTGCCGCCGGCGCGGAAGCTGTACTGGAAAGTTGAGGCGATCGCCTACGGTGGCACTAAGCCCAACAGTGGCGCCGCGGGGACGTTCACGACGCCGGATGCTCTGGCCAGGGGTATCACCTTTGCCTCTGACATGAAGTGGGCCAAAGCGACCTGCGGAGCCGATAACCCCGTACGGCGCGATGTGAATCTCAAGAACCAGCCGATCAAGATCAACGGGAAGGTGATTGAGAAGGCGCTGTGGACCCACGCGTTCAACGACAACACGCCGGCCGACATCGTCTTCGACATCAGCGGAAAGAAGTTCGCCGCGTTCAAGACGACCGTCGGACTCGACGACCTCGGCGAGAAGGGCAGCGTTCAATTCCAGGTGATTGTTGACGGCAAGCCACTGTCCGAAAGCCCCGTGTTGCGGCCAAAGAAAACCCACGACCTCACGGTCGACATCACCGGCGCCAAAGAAGTCACCCTGCGCGTTCTCAACGGCGGCGACGGCTACGGCTGGGATCATGCCGTCTGGGGCTTCGCCCGGTTTATCGAAGCGGGCACAAAGGACCCGCTGGAGCCCAAGCCGTAAATCGGAAAACGGGACACGACTCAAGTCGTCTCCCCTGTGGTCCATCGAGCAAACGACCTGAACGATGTCCCGCCAGGCATTCGCATGTAGTGCCGCCGGTGTCCCCACCGGCGGAATCCCCGGACACGCGCGCAACGCTAATTCGTACCAACAGGGGACACTGGCGACACTACGGTAAAACACCCGGTGTCCCGTTATTCCCGGCTTCGATGTTGCAGTTTCAGTCGACCGTCGCGACGCCTCGCACTGTGCCGGCACGCGTCGTCACCGGCCGAGCCATTCGACGATCTGCGAATTGTCCGCCTTCGCGATGCTCATCAGCTTCTCCGTCTGCCCGGCCGCCTTGAACACGTCCGTAACCCACGGCGGCGGCGTCTCGCGGCCGATGATCATCAGTGGCTTTGTCCCGCCCGTCGCGGCCAGCGGCCATAATCCGCCGTATCGCATGGCATGCGGCAGGAACTGCTCATCCGTGGTGCTGGTCACCTGATCGAAGTCGAATGTTCCGGTCTCCGCGACGCAGCGCGACAGCGCATCGCCGGCCCGAATCCGTGCCAGCAGACACCAGGAGCCCGCTTTACCTAGGCCGACGAGGTTCAGCGTCCGCGCCAGGCCGGCACCACGGCAGACGCCGATGAGCGTGAGGATGTCATGGACTCGGTTATCAAAGGTCGAGCGGTTGTAGCCGTGGATGAACTCGATCTTGGACCAGTCGGGCAGCTTCTCCGGCCGAAGCTCGCCCGTCAGAAACACATCGGCGGCGATGACCATGTGCCCTTTGGCCAGGAGCTGCCGCACGAGTTCGCCGGGTTGTTCAAGTTTGCCGAACGCCTCCTTGCCGGAGTCGGAGATGAGGATGGTCACGGCCGACGCGGCCTTCTCGGGCAGGAATATATTGACTGGCAGTTTCTCCGAATTGCCGGGCCGCTGGATTTCCGTGCGCCAGGCGCGTTGGCCCCGGCGCGAGTAGAGATCGAGATGCTGGGAGGACGTTGGTAACTCGCTTGCCTCAATCGCAGGTAACTCACTGGCCATCATCACCTTGAGCGCGGGCCGCAGCACCGTCTGCATCGCCGCGATGCCCGCCGCATCGCGCGGCAGGAGCGATGCCATCAGCGCCGCGTGCTGTTTGATGAGGTATTCCTTGAGTTTGTCCGGCGTGGTCCAGTCGGCCGGGCGCGGGTGGGTCGCGTCGAACACCGCGAGATCCTTGGGCTCCATGGGCGTGAATTTCTGTTCCAGCACCGGCTCGGCCGCCCCGAGTTTGAGGTGTTTGTTGAGGAAGTTGTACACGACCTGTCGCGAGTTCTTGTTGTAGTTGTGCTCGGCGGTGAACCGCTCGCTGTGGACATTGCCCTCGGCCCCGAACAGCCGATAGATGGCCTGCGTCTGCGGATAGCCCTGCTCCAGATAGTGCGCGGTCCAGTCGCCGGTGGCCGTCGGGTGTACGAACGGCTTGGGCGCGAACGTGCAGGAGATCTCCACGTTGTCCGTGCCGATGCGGAGCAGGGGGGCATTCTCGCAGACGCAGCCGCCCTGGTGGTTGCCGGCCGAGATCATGCAGACCGGCGCGGCGACGGTCAGGCGATCGTCCACGGCCATCATCAGGAACGTCTGCGTTGCTCCGCCGCTGGCTCCTGTGCAGGCGATGCGAGTCTTGTCGACATCCGGCAGCGAAAGCACGAAATCCATCGCCCGGATGGAATCCCACAGTTGCAGGCCCAGCATGTTCAGCCCGCGAATCTGGCTGTCGGCGTCGAGCCAGGTCTTGCGATGCGGGAACGTGGCGTCGTTGTCGGCGTAGCCGACCATATCGTAGTGGAAGACGATGCAGCCGAGTTTGGCGAGGTTGGCGCAACGGGCCTGGAGCGGATAGCGCGCGGCGTCGGTTTCGGTTTCCCAGCCGCCCTTGAGGGACTTCTCGACATCCTTCTCTTTGGCCTGATAGAACCGGCCATTTTCCCAGTGTCCGTGCGGGCTGAGCACGGCCGGCAGGGGGCCCGTCTTGCCGACAGGGCGATAGAGGTTCCCCGTCACATAGAAACCGGGATACGACTGGAAGTAGACCTTCTCGACCGTGTAGCCATCGCGCTGGATGGGCGAGTGAATGACCGGGTTGAGCGGCGTCTTCTCAGGAAGTGGCCACAGCCCGGCGGCCACGAGCACCTGCGTGCGAACCTGTGCCGCCCGCTGTTCCCACGCCTGGCGCGTGGCCGGCGGCGTGAAATCGCTTCCCTCGTACAACGTCCGAGCTTTGGCGAGTCGCGGATCCGCGACCTGGGCGAGTGTGGACAGTGACAATAGAACAGAAACGACGACGAATGCGACGTGACGCATGGCGAAGCCTCCTTACCGATCACCCTGTCGGAGTACCAACAGGGTGATGATGTTGTCTACGAACAGGGTCTCGGCCCCGCTGGGGCCAAGATCGCGCCCGCGATAACCGTCCGATACCCGCGCCCCGATCAGCGATCGCGGCTACAGTGCGCACACCTGCTTGAGATACCGCACGCTCTCTCGGGCCGTTGTTTCCGGTGGGACGGATGTGTCAAACGTCTCCACGCTCAGCCAGCCATCGTATCCCGCCTGCCGCAGGGCTGCCACAATTGGCCCGTGGTCCACATCCCCCATGCCCGGGCCGCGCAGGTTGGGGTCGTTCACATGGACATGCGCGATGTGTTTCGCGGAGTCGCTGATGATCTGCGGGATCGGTTTGGGTTCGCTGGACATGGCCTTGACGTCCAGATGCAGCCGGAACGCCGGATGGTGCAGGCGGTCGATCAGTTCGATGCCCTGCGCCGCGGTGGTCAGGAAATCCGTCTCGGCCGGCCCGAGCGGTTCGATCGCCAGTGTCACGCCGCGCGAAAGGGCCGGTTCGAGGCTGGGCCGAAAGACCTCGGCCGCGAATTCCATCGCCTGCGCGGTACTGACGCCCGGTAGAAGGGACCGTTGCTTGGGCGAGCCGATGACCATGACCTTGCCGCCCAGATCAGCACACAGGTGAACCAGTGCCAGGAGATACTCGGCCGTTGTCCTGCGGATGGCGGCGTCCGGGTGCGTGACATAGAAGCCGGTGGTTTTCGCCAGCAGCCAGTGCAACCCGACGACCTCCATCCCGCCGCCTTCGACGGTCTGGCGGATCAGCAGCCGATCCGCTTTGGAAAGCTCGACCGGCTTCTCGCCCAGTGTGAACGGCGATAGCTCCACGCCCTCGTACCCGAGCGGCCGGCAGAATTCACAGATGCGCTTCAGGGCCCAACCGTCGAAGATCTCGTTGCAGATGGCGAATTTCATGCCTTCTCCGTGCCCGCGGGTGTTTCAAATACGCTGTCTTCAGGAAGTCCCTTGCCCTTGGTTTCAGGGGCAAAGATCAGGGCGATGAATCCCACGATGTAGATGGCCGAAACGCTGGAGGCGGCCATGGCAAAGGACTTGCTTCCGGTGAATCCCTGCGTGGCGAACCATCGGGAGAGGTTGCCCAGGATGACGGCGGCCGGGGCGGCAAAGACGCGCGCCGCGTTGTAGCCTACCCCGCAACCCGTGGTGCGCAGACGCGTTGGAAACAACTCGGGGAAGTAAATGCTGAAGCCGGAGAACGGCCCGAGCGTGCCGAAGCCGAGCAGGAACGCCAGCGGCAGACTCCAGGCAAACGCCTTGCCGCCCGTGCCGGCCAGGCCCCAGAAGAAGAGCAACACGAATCCCCAGGCCAGGGCAAACCAGATGGCGAATGCGGCGCGTCGGCTCATACGTTCGGCAACGACAGCGAACAGGTAAATGCCAACGAATGCCCCGATCTGCTGGATCAGGAACATGATGCTCATGGCCCGCCCCACGACCGACTTGTCCCAGCCGGCCCCGCGCAGTTCGTTGTCGATCATGTTCGTCGAGAAGAAGCCGATGCCCCACAGCCCGCCGACGCCCGCGGTGGCCAGCAGGATGGCGACGAGGGTATTCCGCCGCATGACGCGGTTGGTGAACAGTTCCGAGATGGCGCCCAGTTCCTTGCCGAAGGTTGCATGTGCCTTGGCCTGCACCCAGGCATCGGGCTCTTTCACGCTGCGCAGAATCCAGAACACCAACAGAGCGGGTAGAAACCCGATGAAGTAAGCGATGGGCCAGTATTTGTCGAGATTACCCAGGATGAGCGTGATGACGGCCGCCATCATATTGCCCACGGCCGACAGTGCCTGGAGCATGCCCAGCGCCATGCCACGAGAGCGTTGTGGGAAGACTTCCGCGACCAGCGACGCCCCGGCCGCCCATTCGCCGCCCACCCCGATGGCCGTGAGGAAGCGTGCGGCCGCGTAGATCTGCCAGTTCCACGCCAGCCCAGACATGCCCGTGAACAAGGCGTAGATCAGGATGGTGGTGACCATGGTCTTGACGCGACCCATGCGGTCGCCGAGGACTCCGAAGACAAACCCGCCGATGGCCCAGCCCATGAGGAACACGGCGTTGATCCAGGCACCCTTCTGATTGGCCGCCGTCTTCAGGCCGGCCTCGTCGACGATCTTGGTCAGTGGGTTGGTGTAGTCGGCCAGCAGCAGTTGCCGCATCGACGCCGGCCGGACCAGGTTGTAGAGGTTCTGGTCCATCGTATCGAAGAGCCACCCCAGGGCGGCGATGGTCAGAACAATCCAGCAATAGCGGTCGAGTCCCTGATACCACTTGAGCGGAGACTTGCCATTGTCCAGCATGGGTGTGTGGGCCATGTTGCGGAGTTTAGACTGAGGACAGGGATTTGCAATTTGCGGCGGTTGATTTGCCGGTCGGTGTGGCGGCGAAGAACCAGCGAAGTGATGTTGCCGGCGGAACCGAGCCTGCCGATCGCGACCGTTGCCTGTACACAATTCCCACAATCTCGATCGCGGCCGCTGCCAGCAGAACGATCACCAGCGCCACAAAGAACGCTTGCCGTCGTACATGGCCAAGCCATGTGGCAACGCCGAGTGGTACAAGAAGCGGTAGACTCACGACGAGGAGCAGCAGCCCGCTCGCGAGATCGATGTTAACGTAGACAACCTTGAAGGGGCCATTACTCATGCGTCCATCCGCTGCATTTGCAGGACCAAGTCTTGGACTCGCGGAAGTTTACTGGGGCTTGCCGTGTGCCTGCAAGGCAAACGCACGCGACTCCGCGGGTGTTGCCGGCCCGGTCACGGGAAAGAACTCAGCGGATTATACTTTCCGTTGCGATGAGCCATCTGTAGGATGGTGTGCCTGAGCAGGGAGAACGAACATGTCTCAAGCCACCGGGTCCGGTTTTGTCCGGCAGAGAATCGAAGACGCAAATGCCGCATGGTCCTATCTCCACTCGCTGTGGAACATGCTGATGCTGTCGCGGCGGCAACGCGGAATCGAGATGGAACTGACCCTCACGCACGGGCAAATCGGGGACGCGGCGGAGAAGGCGCACCTCGGAGACGAACTGGAGGCGATGCACGGCGTGCGAGAGACGCGGGCGGCGCTCATCGCGGCGCAGGCCGAAATGGAACAGCGCAAGGGTGCGCTGGCCGCGGCCGAGCAGGAGCGACGACAGCAGCAGGCCCGTCACGATCAGATCATCGCGCCCGTCGAAACAGCTTGCCATCAGCTTCGCCAGGAAGCCTCGGCGGCCGCGTCGGCGGAAAAGGCCGCCAGACAGGAGGTCGGCCGCATCGAACGAGGGATCCAGCGGGTTGAGGGAGCGTTGGCAAAGCCGGCGTCCGCACCGCTGCCGCCGCTTCAGAAGCAACTGGCGGACCTGCGGCAGGCTCTCGGTCCGGCCCGGCAGAACGGAGTCGCAGCCACGGAGAAATGTCGGCAGGCGACGCGGGTGGCCGATGACAAACAGGCCGAGCTTGATCGTGCGCGAGAAGCGAGAAGACTGGCGATGGCCGTCTGTGATGAGGAGATCGCACGAAGCCATTCGGCGATCAAAGCGGCCGAGGCCACCGTTGGTGAGTGTGAAGGCTCGCTTGCTGCCGCGCATGGAGCATTGGGCAAGGCAGTGCTGGATGCCAATCTCTCGGGTGCGGGCATTGACGAGTCCGTTGCCCGAGCTCGATCGCTGATGCAGCAGATTGCGGTTGTTGGCCAGCAGTCGTCGCAGAACCAGGTGCAAGCCGGCGCCAATCGTGGCGGCGCCATCCGCTCGGCCGCGACCCTGGCTGTTGTTGTGCTGGCGGTCAGCCTCATGTGGATGCTCATCGCCAGACTCGTGCGCCCGGCCCATCCAACTGTTGCAGGCAGCCCCGCCAGCCAACCGGCCGCAGTTGCGTCCGGCAAGCCGGCGTCCATACCTCAGATCAACGCTCCGCCTGGTGCGCCGCCCGCCGTACCGACGCTGTCCGCTTCGCCCGATGTCTCGGCCGCGCTCGCGAAGGCCGTTCTGGCTCTGCCAAGACTGACCTCGCCCACGTGCAAGATCACCGGGACACTCGCGGTCACCCGGGCCACCGCACGGGCCGGCTCCGCACGCATCCTTGACATGACGGTGCCTGTCGAGATCCGCGCCTCCGCCCAGGCCAGACCATTGTCAGGCAATGCCACGCTTCGCGTTCTTGCCGATGCCCAGGATCGCATTCTCAACAGCGAAGTCACCCTGCCCGACCCGGATCTGGCTGAGTTGGAGGCACTGGGCAACAGACAGCCCGGTAATCGTTGAACAGGTATCCAGAGGAGGTCACGATCATGACGCAACCGACCACGGTCTCACGTTGGCTCCGCCGTTTCCTGTTACTTGCATTGCTGACGCTGCTCTCCGTCCCGCCGATGCTGCGCGCCGAGGAGGAGGCAAAACTCCCCAAGCCCGAGAAGCTGATCCTCGGCGAAATGGTCGGCGAGTTCGGCACGCAGGGGATGAAATGGCAGGAGAATTGGAAGGCGAATAATGCCGCGACGATGACCGCGGCCGCACAGCGGGCGCTGAAGGTCGCCACCCACCCGGAGATGACCCGCACCCGCCTGCGAGCCGAAATCGAGCACGGCGGCGCCGCCGTCAAGAAGGCTCCGCGCAACCTGGACGTGGGCCGACATGACCTCGTGAAGTTTCTCCTGGCTCGCGCCTGCGAACGTGCCAACCAGCGACTGGCCGCGGACAAGCTCACTCCCCTGGCCAGAGCCACCACCGTCAATTCGGGCGGCACCGGCGACTTCACCCGCGACGTCGACGTCACCATCTTCGGCGGCGACGAGGTCCGCGAGCAATATCTCTTCGAGGCCATTATCGCCGAAGCTGAGGCCATGGAGCCGAAGCTGAAGTACGAGATCGACCCGAAGCTGGGCGTCAAAGCCGGCATCAACTTCCCGCAGATTGAAGTCGCCATGCACCGCGGCAACAACGATCTGCCCGACGCCCGTTTTGCCTCCGACGTGCAGATCTTCGCGGCCAATTATCGTCGCGTAATCGAGTCGCAGGCCAAGAACCCCGAAGCGTATTTCGGCTACGGATTCGAGGTGGAAGTGCAGGGCCGGCGATCGCTTTCCTTCAAGCCCGGCCAGACGCTGGTGCAGGAGTTCATCTGCGAACCGGGCAAGCCGGTGCAATACGAAGGCAAGATCGCTGCCTGCCAGAAAGAAGTACGTGGCATGCTCAGCGGCGCCATCGGCCAGCGCTATCGCCGGGCCCAGAACGCCAGCCACATCACCAACCACTATCTCCAGGCCTTCCGACACGAGCAGGGCCCCGACCACGATCTGAGCAAGGGCGCACTGAAATATGCCGGGCGTACGATCGAGGCTCTGTGCGAATACCACGGCATGAAGAACTGGCCGGAGCTGATGCCCGCCGACCGCATGGTCGTGCTCAAGAGCCTCTTCCCGCGCGGGTATGGCGACACCCCAGGCGAGCAGAAGATTCTGGAGAGGATGTCAAAGTCGATCGATGTCGCCTACCTCACGTTTATCGGGAAGGCGACGCCGGAGAAGTCCGGATCTTGGTCGCTCATTGGCGCCGAATTCGACGCCGAGGGCAAACAGAAGAAGCGTCCGATGGAAACCGCCGAAGTGCAGGAGCATGCCGAGGTCGCCATGATCTTCATGCGCAAGGCCGCAGCGGTCACCGCCAGCGCGGCGGCCCAGGAAATGCTCACGCCACCGCCTTTCGACCCAAGGTTCCTGGCCGAAGTTGCCGGCAAGGCGGGCCAGAACTGGGATCTGATGAACGCCACCGAGCGGGCGAAGTTCGCGATGGAAGCCGACAGCAACTACAAGAAGTGCTGCTCCGTTGCGGCCATGGAGAACCTGATGTGCATCGTCCAGCAGGTCAGGCAACTCGATCTGCCGGAGTACAACAACAAGGGAACCAAACCCGGCCGGGACGCGCTTCAGCAGATGCTCGACTCCGCCAACGACCGCACCCGGCCCATCCTGGAACTGGCCATCGATCACGCCGAGGCCGCCGTGCAGCTTGACACCGCCAAGGACCCCGTCCGCCGCGCGCTGGCCGCGGAAAAGCTCAAGGGATACCGAAAGCAGTTGCAGCAGCTCACGGGAGTTCCCGGCGCTGGCGAAGCCGTGATCGACAAGGCCAGCAAAACCTCGGCCGACGAGTACGTCGCATCGACCAAGTCCCGTAAGGCATCGCCCCTGGGCGAGGGTTACGCGGAACTGAAATCGCGGTTCTACGAACATATCGAGGAGGCCTTTCCGCCGACCGATCTGGCGGGCTTCCGCGCCCACGTTCGCGAAGTGGGCGTCAAGAGCTATGTCCTGAACAAGATGGTTCACGAAATCGCCAGCCCGGCGACGGCGCTGGACATCATCAGCCTGATTGAGATCTACCAGAACGGCGGCGGCAAGGCTGAACTCGGCAAAGCGGCCGGAATCAGCCTGGTTAACCGCGGCCACTGGGCCCTTGGTTTCCTCATCCAGGCCGCCGAGGTTAAGAGCGAGAAGGATCTTTGCGAACTGGGCAAGAATGTCGTCTTCGATGCGCTGTCCCGCCTGGTTCCCGCCGCCGGCACATTCAAGATCGCCTTCGATATCGAGAAGGGTCTGGTCAACATCACCGTCGGCTACACCATCAATCGCCTCAATTCGGATCTCATTGACGCGCTGTACACCGGCGAGGCCGGCCGGCTCAACGACGGCACCGCGGGCAAGGTGGCCGGACAACTACGCGATTCGGGCTTCTGCGTGCTCGATGCTGCCCATGTCACCAAGGACACCGACGAGAAGACGAAGAAGGTCAGCATCGTCATCAATCAGCCGGCAATGTACGTGAGCTATTTCAAGAGGTTCACCGGGCGCGACTACGACGACCGCACCACGCCCATCGGCGAGAAGAAGGCCGCCCATCTGGTCAAATACCACGATGGCCTCATCCGTCTGCTTCAGAACCAGGCGGCGTGCCAGGAGCCGGCCTGGTTTGGCGAGTCCAAGGCGATCAAGCCAACACCGGAAGAACTCAATCAGGCCATGGCGGATTACTACAAGGCGCTTGAGCTGCACACGCGCCCGATTGTGCAGGGCGTGCTGGCCGAGTCCGGCGTGCGGCAGTACATCCAGGATGGCAAGGACGTCATCGAAGAGGGGCTGGTGGCGCGGTTCACACAAGACCTGTTGCTGGGAACAACGGCCGTGTGGCAAACGCAGCAGATCGAGCGCAACGAGGCCAGGCGTGACGTCGAGGCGACCGCCAACTTCGCTGACATGAACCAGATAGCCACGGCCGTCCAGAAATCGTTCATACCCACGGCATCCGGCAAACCCGGCTACACCATTGAGGTGAGACTCGCGGGACAACCCCTGCCCGACGTGATCGACGGCGACGAGCCGATACGGTTCCAGTTCGTTCTCCATTGCTCGGGCGACGCGCCTCCCGATGTGCCGTCGGTGGCGTTTGAAGTGGACCAGGGGCCGCTGTCGCCCCCGGCCGACGGCAAGGCTTACAAGCCGCATGAACAGGTGAAGCAGAGCTTCAAGGTGTCCGCCGTGACGGACGGCGGCGTGATGCTGGCCGAGACCGGCTTCAATGTGACGGTCATTCTGCCCGAGAAGACGGAAGGCCCCACGTTGCTGGAATATGTGGGCAAGGACGAAGATGGACGCATCTGGACGCGATATACCTACTACGAGGCGGCCGCCTTCAAGAATCCGAAGTACAAGCCCAGCGTTCCGGTGAAGGTTGACGGCAGCAAGGTCTATCACGGGAAATTCACGGAATATGACTCCAAGGGCCGCGAGAAGCGGATCACACAGTACAAGTACGGCTACAAGGATGGGGTCATGACGAGTTATGACACCGGCGGCGACGCAACCGGTGCGGAGAAACGCTGGTTGTCAGCGGAGACAACGTTCAGCATGGACAAGCAGGTGAAGCACCTCTGCAACTACCCTGACGGCTCCAAGAACTGGGAAATGGAGTACGACGGCGAGGAGCAGATCATCTCGCAGACCACGTACTGGGGCGAGGGCGCGGCGGTGATGGAACGTAGCACGTACCAGAATCAGAGTGGCGCCGCCGGCCGCAAAGAGGGAACCTATATCGCGAAATGGAAGGATGGCTCGCCGCGTATCAGCAGCAGTTTCCGCAACGCCGGCGTGGGCGCGCTGATTACCCGCGACAACATCGAGAGCTGTCGCAACGGCCCGTGGGAACGGAATTACAAAGGCGGCAAGCCCGCCGAACGCGGCCAGACCCGGGACGCCGTCCTGGTGGGCAAATGGGAATACGCCAACGAGAAAGGCAATCCCACGGCCGATGTGACTTACGACGACAAGGGCAAAGTCATCGAGCAGAAGAAATGGGAATACTGGGACAACGACAAGCTCAAGGAAGTCACCCACAATATCGAGGGCCTTGCCACCGGTGAATGGATCAAGAACTACGAGAACGGAGCGCTGCAGGAAAAGAAGAACTACGTGAATGACAAGCTGCATGGCCCGTATGTCGAGGCCGCCGAGAACGGCGTCGTGACTGCCCAAGGCAAGTACGTGGACGGCGAGAAAGACGGCCCGTGGATCACCCGCAGCAAGGATAATCAGCTCCTGACCGAGATGAATTACAGCAACGGGAAGCTGCACGGCTCCTGCATCAATTATCACGGCAACGGCAAGGTGTCCTCGAAGAACGAGTACAAGGACGGCGTGCCTTCCGGCAAGTATGAACTGCACCATGAGGATGGCAGCTTTGAAGAAACCGGCGCCTACCTCGACGGCAAGAAGGAGGGTCTGTGGGTCTACTACGATAAGAAAGGCAAGCGCAGCTCCTGGGAGGAGTACAAGAAAGGCGACCGAATCAAGTCCGGTGCATACAAGGATGAGAAGAAATGAGCCGCCGCGCTGGATTCCTCCAATCCCCCTGGCGCGATATGCTTTGTTCAATGTCCAAACGTTATCTCATCACGGGCGGCGCGGGATTCATCGGGTCGCACCTGGCCGGGCGGCTGCTGGCCGACGGCCACCAGGTTACTGTCCTGGATGACCTGTCCACCGGCCGGATCGACAACCTTGCATCCCTCCGTTCCAACCCGCGTTTGCAGTTCGTCCGCGACTCGGTCGAGAACCAAGCCACGGTAAACCTGCTGGCCAGTTCCACCGACGCCATCTTCCATCTCGCGGCCGCCGTGGGCGTGAAACTCGTTGCCGAAGAACCCGTTCGCACCATCCGCACCACCATCCACGGTACGGAAGTCGTACTGGAGGCGGCCCATCGCTTTGGCCGGCCGGTGTTGGTGACCTCCAGTTCCGAGGTCTACGGCAAGGGCATGCGCGTACCGTTCAAGGAGGAAGACGACGTCATCATGGGTGCCACCCAGTTCTCTCGCTGGTGCTACGCCTACAGCAAGGGAATCGACGAATTCCTCGGCCTGGCCTATCACAAGCAGTTTGGCCTGCCGGTCGTGCTGGTGCGGCTGTTCAACACCGTCGGGCCGCGTCAGGTGGGCATGTACGGCATGGTCCTGCCGCGCTTCGTCGAGGCCGCCCTGGCAGGCAGGCCGCTCGAAGTTTACGGCGACGGCAACCAGACCCGGTGCTTCTGCCATGTCAGCGATGTGGTCGACGTGCTGGTCCGGCTCATGGAAACGCCGGCCGCCGTGGGCACCGTGTTCAATGTCGGCGGCGGCGAAGAGGTGTCCATCAACGATCTTGCCGCCCGGGTTATCGGCCTCGCCGGCTCCCGCAGTGAGATCCGGCATATTCCTTATGAGCAGGCCTATGGTCTGGCGTTCGACGACCTGCCGCGGCGCGTGCCGGACCTGTCGCGAATTCGCCGGCAGATCGGCTTTCAGGCCAGCTACAGCCTCGACCAAATCATCCAGAGTGTGGTAGACGAGTATCGTCGGGCGACCTAGTGTTGTTATCGGACGTTGGGTGTGCGAAAGTGATGATACCATCGACAATCCTGCCGGTGTAAACTGGAGTAGGTCGGCGAGTGGGTCGAAAGTAGAATTGCGGTACGATGTGGCAGGGCTCACGCGCGAAGTGGCGCGGGTCGGCGAAGACCGACTTCCGGTATTTGGTCCATCGACATGACGAGCGCTCTATGTGGTTGCTGGGTGCAAATGAACTCGGGCCAGTGTTGAGGTTGTCAGCGGACGACGTGTTGTCTCCTTACGTCTTCGTTTTCTATGCCGCCTATATTGTTTCCTTCGTCTTCACTCCCGTAATGCGGAAGATTGCCGTCCACTACTGGATTGTGGACGAGCCCGATGGTGCGCGGAAGATGCACTCGCGTCCCGTGGCCTATCTCGGCGGGGTCGCGGTGTTCCTCGGATGGCTCGCCGGGCTGACGATGAGCCAGTTCCTGTTGATGCACCGGCGGGAACCGGGGCTGCCCAATTACCTGGTGGTCAATTTCTCGATTGTCGTCGCTGCCTGCGCCATCGTCTTGCTTGGCCTCTGGGATGACGTCCTGCACATGTCGCCCTGGAAGAAGATCATGGGCCAGATCTTCGCGGCTTCGTGCCTGCTCGTGACCGGCATCGGCTCGCGTTCTGCGTGGCTCTTCATGGAGCCGGTACTGGTGCGGACGCACAATTATCTTGGTTGGCCGCACGTGGCCGACATGTCCGCCCTTCAGTCGCACCCGCTCGTGCAGTTGGCGAGCACCATCTTCGTCGTGGTCCTGGTCGTGGGGTGCTGCAACGCCACAAACCTCATGGATGGCCTGGACGGTCTGTGCGGCGGCGTGATGGCGGTGACGGCGTCCGGCTTCCTGTTTCTGGCCGTTCACCTGGCTACCGAGTCGTCGCCGCTCAATGCCAACATGGACGCCCTGCGCGTCGTGCTTGGCCTGGCGCTGATGGGCGGCGTATTGGCCTTCGTGCCCTTCAATTTCAATCCGGCATCCATCTTCATGGGCGACACGGGATCGATGTTCCTCGGCTTCTGCTGCGCCACGCTCATGGTGCTCTTCGCATCGGAAGGACACGCCAAGTGGCTCCTGGCCGCCCTGGTCATGTTCTCGCTGCCGATTCTCGACACCGCACTGGCCTTCGTGCGGCGCTGGGTCAATGGCCGGCCGCTCTTTTCCCCCGATAAGTTCCACATTCATCATCAACTTGTGGCTCGCGGATTCACCGTAAAACAGACCGTGCTCATTTCCTACGGGCTGGCCATCCTGTTCGTGCTGCTCGGGGCGGCCATTGTCTACATCCGCACCCGCTATGCGGTGGCCATCTACCTGGTCGTCTTCGGATCGATCATCGTGGCGGCCTACAAGATGGGAATGGTCCACGAACAGGTGCAGGCGGTGACGCGTAAGCCCCTGGGCGCGGGAGACGAGGATGCCATGTCCGGCCGGGTCGAACCCGGATCGGTCATCAGCATCGCATCTCAATCGCCAACCGGCGACGGGCCGGCCTGAGTCTCGCAAGCGAACGCGAAAGTCTGCTGATGACATGAGAAGAGTCATCACGAAACTGGCAAACCAATGGTGAGCGTATGGACGTTGCAGTTATCGGCTGTGGTTACGTGGGTCTGGTCACCGCGACCTGTCTGGCCTCCATCGGGCATTCCGTCCGTGGTGTCGAAAAGGATCAGAAGAAACTTCGCGCGCTCAAAGAGGGCCTCCCCCCGTTCTTCGAGCCCGCCCTGCAGGATCTGATGCGCGAGCACTTCGCTTCCGGCTCGCTGCAGTTCACGGACAACATCAAACAGGCCGTCAGGGACGCCGAGGTCGTCTATCTCGCCGTCGGCACGCCTCCGAAGGACGACGGCACCGTTGACATGTCCTTTCTCGAAGGCGCCGGCAAGGAACTCTGCGACGCCCTGGCCGACAAGAACGGCGACTACATGATCACCGTCGTCGTCAAGTCAACCGTGCCCGCCGGCACCAACCGCCGTCTCTATAACTTCCTCCGCGAGCAGACCCGCGCCTACGTGCAGGTGGTTTCCAACCCCGAGTTCCTGCGCGAAGGCTCGGCCGTCAAGGATTTTCTCGAACCCGATCGCATCGTCATCGGCGGCGAATCGCCCGAGGCCTTCCGCATCATGCGCCGTCTCTACGACCCCATCATCCGCCGCGAGGAGAACTTCCTTACCATGAACTGGGAGTCGGCCGAACTGACCAAGTACGCCGCGAACTCCATGCTTGCCGCCCGCATTTCGTTCATGAACGAGATGACCATCCTCTGCGAACACTACAACGCTGACATCGAGGACATCCGCAAGGGCATCGGCACCGACGTCCGCATCGGCCCGCACTTCCTCCGTGCCGGATGCGGCTACGGCGGCTCCTGCTTCCCCAAGGACGTGGCGGCCATGGAGCACATCTCCCGCACGGCAGGCCACGAGAGCCTTTTCGTCCACGCCATCCAGGCCACCAACAAGAGCCAGAAGCGGCGCTTCGCCGAGAAGATCGTCGCCAAACTCGGCCGCCCCATTGAGGGTGCCACCATCGCCGTCTGGGGCCTGGCGTTCAAGGCCGACACCGACGACATCCGCGAAGCCGCGGCCCTGGACGTCATCCAGTATCTGCTCGACAAGGGCGCCCATGTGCGCGCCACCGATCCCAAGGCCATGGAGAATATGAAGCAGGTCTTCAAGGACAAGGTCGAGTGGATGCCCGACCCCGTTTCCGCCGCCACCGGTGCTGATGCCGTGGCGTTGCTTACCGACTGGCCGCAATACAGCACGCTGCCCTTCCGCAAGATCGCGGCCACCATGAACCAGCCGCTGATCTTCGACGGCCTCAATTGCCTGCACCGCGACGTTATGCGCGAGAACGGCTTTCAGTATTACCCGATCGGCCGCCCTGCTGTGGAGGCGAAGCTGCGGCTCAAGACCCGCACGTGAGTTGCGTATACAGCGTCCGGTGCTCGTCGACGAATCGCGTCAGCGCATAGAAGTCAAACGCCTCGGCCCGGGCTCGGTCGGCCAGTTGCCATTGCAGGTGGGAGTCTTCCCTGAGTTCGAGTAACCGCTGGGCCATCGCTCTCGGCGATCCGGGCGCCACCATCAGTGCGGTGTGGTGGTCCTCGAGAAGTTCGCTGACGCTATAGGTGACCGCCGCCACAATGGGCAGCGCGGCCGCCATGGCAATCGCCACGGGCAGCGTCTGCGTCAGCCCCGCCGCTGAGATCAGCACCATGTCGGTCGCCGGAAGCAGGTCCTCGAAATCGAGCCTGCGTCCCAGGAGTGGCTGGGCGACGCGCAGGCAGTCGACGTTGACGATGTGACGCCGGAAACGAGTGACACGGTCCAGGTCCGGACCCTGCCCCCAGAGCAAAAGCTTGTAGTGCGGGTCGAGGTGGTGGAGGATGGCCGCGGCCCACAGTGCATCCACGTGACCGGCCCCGCGCGTTGATTGGCCGGGTGCCAGCAGCACGTAATCGTCCGGCGCCAGGTCCAGGCTGGCTCGCAATTCGTTGTTGCGCCGGCGTTTGACGCGTGAGAACTCGACGCCTGGTCGGATCAGGTGAACCCGTTCCGGTGCGATGCCGCGCTCGACAAGCGAACGATTGAGCGTGGCCGACGGCACCACGCAGTTGAACTGACGATAGCTCGACGCAGCCCGTAACCAGCGGATGTGCCCGCTGGTGAGCGGGTCCGTCGGAGAAAACACGATGCTCGCACGAGAGGTCAGTACCGCCGTCGCGAACGCCCCGATGCCCCAGGCGTGAACGACATCAAATTCCCGCGAGCGGCGCAGCGCGAACCCTGCGGCGATTTCGTCGCGATACGTGCCCGTCCGGCCAATTGTGCGGACTTGCACCCGATATTCCGCACCAAGATGCCCGGCCAGCAGTTCCACGCTGCGCGCGGTCTGGAAGTCCGCGCCGACGGGAAGAAGATGGAGTACCGATATCATCGAGCGGGGAAGGTAATCGAAAAAGAGAGAGTGTGGAATCGCAAGAGCATCGCGGAATACATCACAAAGAACAATGCTGGATAAGGCACGTTAGCGCAATGTGTGAGCGTCGTCCTATGACACC
>JANYKD010000200.1 GCA_025361735.1 Phycisphaerales bacterium | reverse complement strand
GTCGGCCTTGGCGTTCTCCCGAAAAAATTGCCACGCCGTCAGCCCGCGACTTTCTTCCAGCGGGCCTCGTGGCGCACGAGTTGGGTGACGACGCGCTGAATTGCGGCCATCGTCTGCCGGGCGGCCGGGTCTTCGAGGTTTTGTACAAACTGCACGCCGACCACGAGCGACATATCGGGAAGTGTCTTGTAGTGGCGAACGCGGCCCTCGATGACGAGTTCCTGGCCCTCGAACTTCACGGCCAGGCGCAGCCGCTGCTTCACGGGCAGCTCATAGGGCTTGCCGTCGCGCGGCGCGATTCCAAAACCGAGCCCCCCTTCGCTGACATCGCGGAGGCTGAGCGGTATTTCACAGGCTGAGTTGACCTTCTTCTCCAGCCGGTGTTCTTCGGAGATCTTCCACGCTCGCAGGGTGCAATCGGCCGCCGGCGACACGCTGACGCGATAGCCAATGCGCCGCTGCACGGTCTTGAGGAGTGCCGGCCGTTGCAGGCAAAGCCGCCCGGCCGGAACACCCGTCAATCCGCTTTCCTGACCCAATTGCGTCGCCACGGTCGTGAAGATGAACTTGGTCTGGTCAAGCCTGAAGGTCATGCCGACGGTGGTTTTGCAGTCGACGATCTGCTGAAGCAGCATATCCTGCTCCACGCCGGTCTCGGTCCACAGGCACTTTTCGTCCAGCGACATCAGCCGGACCTTGAAGTGCCGCAAGGTTCCGCCAACGGGAATCGACAGCACGGCCGCAGCGTGCTGGGCAACCGCACTTTCGAGCGGATCATGTTTCGTCTTTTCCATACCGGCACCGCCCGACCAGTTAAGCCAGTAGTGTCATCGGCGGACGAACGCGGACACTCAAGCGGTTTTGCCCGGTGAGCGACGCTGTTTCGCGGTTTCGGGGGTGGCGTGTTGGGATGCGGACCGGCTGAAGCCGGTACTACGAACATCAGATCGAGGCAGTCTTGCGGGCAGGCGCGGGTTGGCGCGACTCGCCCACGGCAATCTCATCCTGTTCCGGGACGTTGACCATCAGCCGCGGCAAGCGCGGAGCGTGGTACGCCCGGCGCCGGGCCAGATAGAGCAGTTCCTCGGTGATCCGCCGATGCCGGCCCATCATGTCGGCCAGCAGCGCCAGCACGCCAAGCAGGAACGACAACATGACAAACACGCCCGAGATGACGATGAGGGACTGATAAGGTGTGGCGTGGCGGTGCCAGAGGTACCAGCCCGAAACGAAGCCGCCCGTGAGCACGCCGATCAGCCCGAAGAACAGGGCGATACCGCCGAAGAATTTCAGCGGTTGAATGTCGCGCATGGCTCGCAGAATGATGGGCAGGGCGCTGCTGCCGTACCTGAAGATCGAACGGGCCACGCGGCTCTGGCCGTGCTCGCGCACGCCGCGGACCTTCAGCGGCACCTCGACGATGCGGATCCCCTTGGCGAACAGGTCGATGAACGTTTCCTGGGTGTAGGTGAACCGGCCAAAAAGCGTGAGGCGGTAGCTGGCCTCGCGATTGAAAGCCCGGAAGCCGCAGGCCACGTCCGAAAAGTTCGTGCCGCCACAGATCCAGTTGATGATCCGGGCGACGATCATGTTGCCGTATAGCTTCACGGGCGGCATGATCGGCCGCAGGGCCGGGTCGCCAAAGCGCGTGCAGGTGACGAAGTCGGCCCGATCTTCGAGAATTGGCTGGACCAGCTGGCGGATATCGGCGGGGTTGAACTGCCCGTCGCCATCAATATTGACGATAATATCGGCCCCGCGGCGCATGGCGTTTTCGAAGCCCGTGCGGAAAACCATACCCAGTCCGCCGCCGCCCGGCAGGCTGATGACGCTGGCTCCCGCGTCGGCCGCCACCTGCGACGTGGCATCGGTCGAGCCGTCGTTGACGACGATGACCTCGACGTCATTGATGCCGGGAATATCGCGCGGAACTCCGCGCACGACCTGGCCGATGGTCTTTTCCTCGTTCAGCGCGGGAATGGTAACGATAAGCTTCATGCAACACTGACAACTTGCCGGGAATCCAGCGCGCGAACACTCTGCGCGAGTTCCCTTCGCCACACGTTCACAACGAATCTACCCTGTAAGTGCCCGAAGGACAAGCGATTGGTGGTTGCGCTACGCATCGGGAAGTGCATGGCACTTTCAGCGGGATCGCAGGCAGTGCCGCCGGCGTCCTCACCGGCAGTGTTTGGCGTCGCACATCCGTCCCGGGATTCCGCCGGTGAGGACACCGGCGGCACTTCATGCGCCTTCCGTGGAAACGCGCGATTCATCGTCTCACCGTGCGGGCTGACGCGCGAGCGTCCATTTTCCTGCGGGGGCATCGAACCACGCCGCGCCGGAGTCGGCGGCCACATCGCATTGCCGCGCGGGGCCGTCGCCTGACCGGGCGGTCCAGCGGCCGGGATCGAGACCGGCGACCAGGACATGGGCGGGTCGTCCCTCGGGCACGGCGAATTCGACCGCGTCGGCCGACTGGAGGCCATCACGACGCAGGAGCACGATCCACGAGGCCTCGGGGCCTTCGAGAACGCAGCCGATGTGGGCGGCGGTTTGGAATCGCTTGACCGGCCAGCCGGTCGAGTTCGCAGGCTGGCCGGGCTTGGGGCGATCCATGACCTGCATGACGTTGAGGAGCAGATCCTCGGTGGCGGGCGCCTTGGGCGAGACCTCGATGCGCCAGGCGGCGAGTTCGATCGAACTGCGTGCGACGCGATCGGCCGGGACGTCGTTGGGGTAGTTCTTGCCGAAGACGGTGTATTCCTTGCCCGGGCCGCCGATCTTGGAGAGGGTCAAGTTGTCGGGGCTGGGCCAGAGAACGTTGAGCAGGAGCCGACCCTGGCCGCCGAATTGCGTGGAATCCACGATCGCGGAGGCACCGGCCAGTTGAGGCTCGTCCATGGAATGCAGGAGCCAGTATTTGCGGAAGGCGGGGTTGGAACTGACCACGCGGTCGCAGACGATCATGGCGGCCGGGACCTGGGTGTTGCGCAGGTTGAGGAAGACAAACGAACGGATGACGCTCTGGACCTTCTTGCTGTAGGCGTCGGTGATGTCGCCGCTGAGCAGGGTGTAGTCGGGCGTGCGCGGATCCGGGCCGAAGCCGTGGGCCAGCACCTTGCCCGTGCGATATCCCTTCTGCGGATCGATCAGCATCTGCAGGTTGCGCGGCTCCGACCGGCCGTTGGGCAGGCGCTGGTCGCCATCGTCGCCGTAGCCGGCTTTGGCGAAGATCTCGTCAGGATCGTGAACCAGCAGCGAATTGTGGGCGATGGTCCGCCAGTAGTAGTTCATGCAGTGTTCGCTGCCATAGGCGCCCGATGCACCGGAGTAGACGCCGGAGTCGGCCGCCAGTGAACCCTTGTAGTATATCTGGAACTCGCCGGCGTCGAGGTGCTGGTGGTTGGCGAAGTTGTACTCGTTGACCTTCATCTGCGCCACCACGGCATCCTTGCCCCAGCCGGTGCGGGCGGCCATCCAGCCGAAGGGGAAGCCGAAATACCGGGACAGGGGCAGGTCGTCGGCGGGCCTGGGCTGGGTCTCGATGTCGTGCCAGAGCAAGTCGAAGATGTCGTCGCCCGTGCGCCGGCCGGTCTGGGTCAGGTTGTGGCCGAGCAGGACGGGATCCTTGTAGTAGCTGGCGATGATGAGTGTCCCCATATATTCCGACCAGGGCTCGCCGCGTTTGGCGCTGGAGGCGAAGCCGTCGCCGTTGCGGAGGCGCTGGCCGTCGGGACGGGTGGTGTAGATCCAGTAGTACGGGACTTCGCGCTG
The DNA here is from genome assembly GCA_025361735.1 of Phycisphaerales bacterium. Lineage (GTDB taxonomy): Bacteria > Planctomycetota > Phycisphaerae > Tepidisphaerales > Tepidisphaeraceae > JANYKD01. The sequence goes on along the minus strand of JANYKD010000200.1, from coordinate 24,065 downwards.
CTCGGGGTTGTAGACGTTGCCGGCGCCGAGACGGTCGAAGATGAACAGCGGGAAGGTCTCCCAGGAGAAACGGTGGGCGCCGTAGGAATCGCCCTGGTGGTAGGCGTGGCCGGCGTAGAGCCAGTTGCGCACGGGCAGGTGCTCGCGGAAGAACCGGGCAGCGGCGAGATTGTACATCTCCGGGAAGTCGTCATAGATGGCGATGCCGGCCGAGAGGATGTCGCGCATGATCATGGCTTCGGAGGCGTGGCCGGTGACGGATCCCTGACCCTTGGGCGGCTGTCGTTGAGGGGGTAGGATGGACGAAAAAGTCGCATCTGTGCGGGGCCATTTGCCGGGCAATGAACCGTAAGCGGTTTTTTCCAAATGGGTTATCTTATTTGCAGAATTCCTGAAGGGAGAGAAAAGCGCCCCCAAAGCCGCGCCAAAGCACCCCCAAACCCTCCCCAATCCGACGAAGGATCGAAAGCAGGAGGAAGGAAGAAATGCAGCGGAGATCGGGCGATGCGAATAACCGGACGGGGCGTGACCGAGACAGTGCCGGTAGCCGCCAGCGGCGGGCGAATGAACGAGGCGTATCGCATGGCGCCACAGTACGTCTAGGTTTTGTCAAGCGCCGATTGGTGGGTTTTGTACGGAGATGGGGGAGCCGATGCGAAGGAACGCGGCCGCGAAGATTTGAGGCGCGAACACGGTGGTCGGATGTTGCCCACGAAGGGCCACCAAGGGCCACGAAGAAGAGGAAGGAAGAGCGGATCTCACGCGACGGCGCAGCGACGCAACGAAAGCGGTACGCCCAGACGGATGTCTCACGCAAAGACGCCAAGGCGCAAAGAACGCGGGAATCTTTGCGGCTTGGCGGCTTTGCGTGAGACATCTTCTCTTCGTGGTTCTTGGTGGTGCTTGGTGGGCAGGAATTGATTGGGTTTGTCTTGAACTCGCGGCCGAGTCCGCTCCATACCGATGAACCACAGAGGCCACAGCGCGATTTCACCGCAATTCAAGAGTGGCAAAAAAATGGCGGGTAAAACATGAATCGAGCGCACAGGCATGGTATTTGATTTTTACCTGCCATCTTTTTGCCTTGTATTTGATGGCGTTATCCCGCGGAAATATCCCCCGCAGCTTGAGAAGAATCTGACGGGTTGTGGCACAGAGATATTTCCTGTTGGCGAAGCGACTTTGCGGATTCGGCAGGCGCATTCCGCGTACGTTCGGGTTTGATTCGCGGGATGATCTCGCCGGTCAAGCGGGTCTCTGTGGCCTCTGTGGTTCCAATTCTTTTCATCGCCAGGGACCTTCCCGGCAGATCTCACGCAACGACGCAGCGACGCAACGGAGGCGGAATTCGTGGCGTCGTGGCGGCGTTGCGTGAGATGGTCTTCGCTTGGCTCTGCGCGGGAACTGACGTGCGCGGATCAATCGGCTTTTGGCGGCCCCGACGGTTTTCAAACAAACGAACCTGTTCCGTTTAACTTTCCGAATCTGTCCCGTTCAATCTTCCTCAGTGTCCAATAGTCAAATAGCGGGTATTCGTCTCTATCTGCATCAGGCAGAGCATCTGTTGAGCCATGAATTTCAAGTGAAACGCGCGAGTCTGACCAATGAGGCAACCAACGATCGCCATCACAACCGCCGTGATGCCGACGCACACCATGGGATCAGCCACGCGTAAGAAGCCACTCACCGTGGTTCCGCCAACGGCCGCCCCGACGATAGCCCCCAAGATGGTCCAGACGACAATGATCGTGTTGGCTTGGAAATAGAGGCGATCTGCGAATTTCTGAATGACAGCCGGATCGTACTTAGCCATAGGATGCTCCTGCTGGTAACACGTCAATCGAAGGCAACGGTGCCCGCGCGCCCGTTGCTCGAAAGGAACTCCGGCCGACTTGAACGGGGCTATGCACTAATAGCAGCTTGCTCGCCGCCATCGGCCATGTCGGGCGCTGTCTAATTCTTCATTTGATTCTTGCGAAATGGGGCCAAGTCTTCAGTTCGTCTCCAGCGTGACCATCAGATTCCGTGTGGTGTTGTCGGAAGCCACAACCTCAACAGGCACGACATCTCCAGGCTTTGCCGTGGTCATCACACGATGAAACGCTAGTTTATCGCCCGCGACCCGGATATTGCCTACCGCAAGCATACGATCACCAATCCGCATTCCCGCCTTGTCTGCCGGAGAGGCGGGGATGACGTCTGTTATTTTGAAGTCTGAATCCCAGCTTGCGCCCATGCGAACGCGGCTGTATACACACGCCGTTCCATATAAACTGAGAGTGCGAACTGGTGAGGAGATGGCTAAACCCCCGCCATAAGAAGTCACCGATCCAGCGTCATTGATTTGTGAACCGCCTAGAATCACACAATCGGCTCCAAGCTGTGCGGCTCGGTTGGCAAGGTCGGCTGTTAGTGTGTCTTTTGTAGCGTATCCATTGCCATGGGCACCTAATCTCGCAAATGGAATGACGGCTCGTGGCGGCTTTGAGATTCCAATTTCATAAACTGGCACCGGTTCGGATTTGGGGGCACCACGCTGTACCGATAGAGGAAGATCCTCAACGGCAATCCTTGACATGGCACAACCGCCGGACATGGCGCACGACACAACAACACCCAAGATCAAGAAGCAACGATGGATCATCTGTTCTCCCGTGAGATGACTCTGCGTAACCCGGCAGCGTCTCCTTTGACGTTACGGACCCGCCAGTCGTGTTTATACCGCGCCGCTCCGTTTGGCAACAGGGCCGGCCGGAAATGAGACGGGACCAAGCTGCCAGCCGTGCTCGCCATGTCGTCGCCAAATGCAGAACGTGGTGTCTTCCAGGCTGAATGCGGGTTCACGCAGGCAGTCGGCGAACTCGGCAGGCACGGAATCCAACACGCCTGGCCAGACTCGGATCGGTTTGGCCAGATAGGGAGTCATGGGCGCCTCATGGTCAAAGCCTTTGATCCAGCAGCCGGACGAATTGAACAGGGCGAAGAACTCCTCGCCGCACCCGTTACGCATCGATCCCATCTGCCGGCCGACGGACCAATGCCGGTTGAACGAGTAGTACCGGTATTGCCACTGCGGCTCGAGGATGGCGTCGAGCATCGCCATCGACTGGAGCAGGGCCTTGAGTCGAGGCACATCGGGCAAGGATGATAGATCACGGGTTGAGATCATCCTGGGACCTCTGGTGTGCAATCTTGCGTGCGTACATCTTTCGCCCTTACAGGGCTGGGGATGGCTACGCCTGTGGACACCCAAGGCGGTGCCCTGGGCTGGCTTGAGACGCCCCGTTGGGGCTGGGGGCTCTGGTGATCCAACGGTGACGTTGCCTTTTGAACCCAGGGCGGTGCCCTGGGCTGCCTTGAGACGCCCCGTTGGGGGTGGATGGTCTGGTGGCCCAACGACGACGTTGCCTTTTGGACCCAGGGCGGTGCCCTGGGCTGTCTTGAGACGCCCCGTTGGGGCTGGGGAATGTTGCGAGGTCGCGGGTCATTCGCCTTTCGCGATGCCGGACGGTTTGCAGACGATACGGAAGCCTACGTTGTAGACGGGTTGGTGCGGGGGGAATTGGAGGCGGCTGGCGGAGCGGGATTGCTGGAACTTGTCGTTCCAGGAGCCGCCGCGGACGACCTTGTTGGCCGGCGAGCCGGGGGCGTTGCGGCCATCGGTGTCTACGTAGGGATACGGGCGATAGTCGGTCAGGGTCCACTCGGCGGCGTTGCCGTGCATGTCGGCCAGGCCCCAGGCGTTGGGCTTGTAGCGGCCGCCGGGGACGGTGAAGCGGGCGCCGTCGGAATAACCGCTGTCGACGCGGCCCCAGGCCCAGCCGCTCAGCGTGGAGTCGGCGATGTTGGCGAGGTTGTTCTGGCCGGCGAAGGTGTCGCCGAAGGACCAGGGCGTGGCCGTGCCGGCGCGGCAGGCCCATTCCCACTGGGCTTCGCTGGGCAGGGTGCATTCCTGTCCCGTTTTCGCCGACAGCCAGCGGCAGAAGGCCATGGCCTGGTGCCAGGTGATGCGGACGACGGGCTGGTCGGGTTCGTTGACGGGATAGCCGCGGCTGATGCGGTCCTTGCCGCGGGCGTCGATGTAGGCGCTGTCGTGGCTGGGGTCGAACTGGGCGTACTGAAGGTTGGTCACTTCCATCCGGCCGATGTGGAAGCCGGCGGCAATGGCGACGGGGGCTTCGGGATACTCATCGGGCAGGCCGTTGACATCGCCCATGACAAACTTGCCTGCGGGGATGGCGACCAGCGGCATGGTGATGCCGTTGCCGAGATTGAGCACCATCTCGCGGCCGGCACGCTTCTGCATGTCGGCAGCCTGCGCCGCCGTCAGCGGCCAGCCTTCAAGCTTGACCGGCGCCGGGCGCGTCGCCTCGGGAGCAGGTCGCTCGAACGCCGCGGCCGCCGGCGTGGACACGGGCGCTTCAGTGCGATCCCCGACGTTGGCGAACAGCGTCTTGTACTTCGCCCGGCGGTCAATCTGTTCCTGCTCGGGCGGCTTGAGACTTTCGTTCCAGTTGGCGGCGAAGGGAACGTTGAAGTCGATCCAGGTAAAGATGCGCTCGCGATCCTCGCGGCTGAGCTGCACGTTGTGGTGGCCCTTGTCGAGCATCTGGATCAGCGGGCTGGTGCTGGCGTGGAACTCGGCCGGGACGGGCATGTGGTAGTCGGATTCATAGCCGGGACGGCGGACGTAAGGCGCCAAGGCCATGTAGGCCGGGCTGTAGTTGCCCTTGCTGTCGGGGCGGAGTTGTTTGGCGCGGAGGTCGGGCAGTTGTTTGTTGTCCTTGCGGGCGCTGCCGTCGTGGCAGCCGGCGCAGCGGTGATCGAGCACGGGTTGGACTTCGTGTTCGAAGCCAAAGCCGCGGGCCGGGCCGAACCAGGGCTGGATGTCGGACGGACCGCGCAGGGCCGCGATGGTCTGGATGGCGGGGGCAGTTTCGTTTTTCTCGTGGCAGCCGACGCAGGAAAGCACCTCGCCGGGCATGGCGCTGAACCAGCTTCGCATGACCTGCAGGGCCTTGCCGTCGGCGTCGAGCGGCTGGACGAAGATGGGCGTATTGGCCGGGACTTTAAAGAACGCCGAGCCGTCGGCCTCGACGGGCACGGTGCCGAGGATGCGCTTGACATCCCAGCCGCCTTCGTAGGTGACCGCGTAAGTGTCCCCGTTTCCGCCGTAGCGGTAGTCGTGGGCGCCGATCCGCAGGGCTTTGACCGAGCCCTTGGGATAGTTTTTCAGGCTGCCGCCGCGGTAGATGTCGACCATGTAGACCTGGGCATCCTTCTTTTGCAGGTCGACGCGGGTGGGTACCACCGGCGGCGTCGGGCGGGGCAGAAGCGGAATCGGCTGGGCATAGTTGCCCATCAGCAACGGGGTCATGTTGTCGAACGTGTCCACCAGATAGATGCCCCAAGGACTCTGCTCGTCCATCTGGCAGTTGACCAGGAAATACCTGCCCGCGCCGCGATTGGCGTCGCCCTCGGCCAGCGGATACGGCCAGGCGAAACGCGGCCAGGTGTACGACACCAGGGCGTCCTCGATGACGGCCTCGACCTTCTTGCCGCGGCCGCCGATGCGCTGCACGGCGCCCTCGGCCTCATGCTGGCCGAGCGCGGGGTCGAAGATGACCATCTCGCCGACGCGTCCGACGCCGTGGTGGCCGGAGACGATGCCGACGATCTGCGACGGATGCCCGGGAATCGGCCGCGGCCAGTAGGTGGCGTTGGGCCAGTAGGAATTGCTGTGATACGCCGCCATCTGGTTGGACCCGTCGGGGTTCATCGTGAACAGCAGGCGCGTGAAGTAGTGCGGCGTGTCGGTGTATTCCCAGCGGGTGTACATCACCGTGCCGTTGTTGAGCACGGCCGGGTTCCAGTCGTGGTCCTGGTCGAAGCAGAGGCGGCGTTCGTTCTTGCCGTCGTCGTCGATCAGGTGCATGTTGCCGACATACCATTCGCCGGTGCAGGGCACGGCCTGCTCACAGGCGGTGGAGACGAACATGATCTTGCCGTTGGGCAGGCGGCAGACATCGTAGTTCTTTGTGTGCTTGTCGTCACTGTTGGTGATCTGCCGGTGGCCGGTGCCGTCGACGTTCACCTCATGGATGCGCACATCCTGGCTGAAGAGAATCTTTTTGGCTTCGAAGCTGAGGTCCATGTCGCTGATGCTGCCGCCCTTGTGGATCGTGGTGATCTTGCCATCGGGTTTCACGGGCGAGAGTGCGACGATTTCGTTGCCGATGTGATTGGGCCCGCCCCAGTTGGAATTGAAACCCGGGCCACCCTTGCCCAGCAGAAGCTTGTCGAACGCCAGCACGGGATTGGCCAGGAGGATATCTTTGGCTTCGGTGGCCGCGTTATCGCGAACCGTGAGGAGGACCGCCAGCGAGCCATTGTTCCCGGCGATGACCGCCGGCCAGGCCGCGACCATCTGCACTTCCAGGGCGTCGATACGCTTGAGATATTCCGCGCCCTTCGCATAGCGCTCGGCAAACGTCTTCTGCTGGTCTTTGACGGCCAGCCGCATGGACTCGATCTTGTGATGCTCGGCCATCGCGGTCTGCACGGTGGCAACGGCGTAGTAGCGGGCTCGGGCGGCGGCCAACATCTCGGGCGCTTTGGCCGCCTTGAACGCCGTCAGCCATGGCGTCACGCGCGCCGCAATCGCGGGCTCGATCGTCTTCAGTTCCTTCTCCACGTCCGCCGCTCGGACATCGGTGGCGGTGTTGTACTGCTCCACCAGCGGGCTCGGGTTGCCGGGCGCCCAATCGGTGTAGAAATAGTGACGGCTGGACATGCCGCCTTTTTCAAATCGTGTCCAGATACTGTCCCATCGCTCCCACTTCATCTGCAGGACACTGACCGGATCGGTGAAGTCGTTCTTGAGCTGGTCGAAGAGCCGGATGCGCCGGGCGATCCGCTCATCCTTCGTGCCTGCCCCGGGCTTGGACACGGGCGGCTGGGCCACGAGCCAGAGCTGGCAGCGACCATCCTTGCCGACGGGCAGGGTGGCCAGCATGTGATACTGTCCCGGTTTCTCGCGGAGCGACCACGGCTGTTGATTCGGAACGGCGGGGTTTTCAGCGCCCAGCGACAACTGCGACTGCCCGCCGAGCACCTTGATGCGGCCACCGGTCATGCCGACGCCCATCGATAGCCCGTCGCGGCCGGCAAATTCCACATCCGTCGTGAGCGTCCGGCAGAGCACGACGACGTCGCCGGGTTTGGCCTTGAACATCGCGGCCAGGTCGGCCATTTCGCCGTCCTTGACCGCACAATCGCGCCAGGTGAGTTCCTTGCCCTTCAGCGCCAGCGGCTTGGTGAGATCCACCTTGCCCAGTCGTTCGATCTGCCGCAAATCCTCGCTGGCGGCCGGCAGGGCTCCGAGCGTACGCCACGGACCCATGTCGACGCCGGCGCGATGCGTCACCAGTTCGTCGATCTCGCATTCCCATTTCAGCAGCGCCTCGCGCGACGCCTGCATGGACTCCTGCCAGGTGGCTTTCTTCTCGTAGGGAGGCTTGTTCCCCTTCTCGCGCAGCACCGCAATGCGGGCCTTTTCCTGGGGCGAGATGACCACGGCATCCTTCGGATCGCCCAGCACTTCCAGTTCGATGCCAGCCGTGCTGCTCTGCGGAGTCTTGGTCTTGGCCGCCTGTCCGACCTTGGACGGATAAGTCCGCCAGATGCGGAACTCGACCCAGTCCGCCTTGCCCGGAAGCGGCCCGCCGTTGGCGGAGACGAACGAAGTGTGGAAGCCGCCGCCATCCTTGCCGAGAATCTTCTCCCCGCTGGTGAATGTCGGTGCGTCGGCGAACTTGGGCAACTGGCCCGGATGCGCGCTGTTGTCGGCCAGCCGCACCTCGAAATCCTGGTTGGCGCGCGAGTCGCCGTTGTAGGTGAAGAAGCCGATCTCGTGGATGGCCTTGGGGCTTCCGAGGTAGAACGCCATCACGGCCGGGTGGCCATCGATCATGACCCGCCCTTCGCCGCCGGAGACGCCCGCCGAGCCGTCGATCAGTTCCATCCGGCCGGCCGCGTCGCCGAACGCTTTCACGCTGCCCCGCGCCAGCAGGTTGCGGCTGTGCCCATCCTCGATCCGCTGCGCCATCTGCTCGAAGCCCTTGGCGTTGTTCGCCCAGCTCTCCGTCTTCATCTGCCCATCGCCGGCCGCAGCCTGCGTCACCAGCAACAGCGCCATCGCCAGGCAACTTCGCAACGCCAATACTCTTTCAGTGCTTCGCATCGGTGTTCTTCCGTCCTTTGTGGAGTCTCGGTGTCTTAACTGTCGGTCACACAAGCAGCTTGCGCTCCGACGCCCGCAGACAACCATTTTCCATTACCCCGCCCGCGAGCGCCCGTTGCCATGGTGTCCCCGGAACAACCCGTGAACGTGGCGTGTCTATTGTTCCCGATAACGCTCTGACCGGCTGAGTGTGGTGGCACGGGCTTCCAGCCGTGGTGTCGGTGCTCCGACGCATCTTCGATTCCCTGGGAAATCAGAAGGTGGTCGCAGATTGCGACCGCCTTCCATGTGGCCTCCCCGGTCGCTCTATGGTCGCAAATTGCGACCTTTGAACTCTTGAATCCCCGAAGTCCTAAACCGTGCCCATCTAAACGCCGCTCGCCGACTGCCGTAAGTAATAGGCCGACTCGGCATTTTCAGGAGACCCCATGAAGCAGCGTGCAACCAACCGACACGAAACGTCAGCCAATCCTTCCCGCCGGACCTTCCTCAGCGCCTCCGCCGCTGTCAGCGCGGCCACGTTCGGCGCGCCCATGATCCTTCGTGCCGCCGGCGCCGCTTCCACGGCCGCCAACAACAAAGTCAACCTCGCCGTCGTCGGCTGCGGCGGACAGGGCCGCGGCGATATGAAGGGGATCCTCTCCAGCGGCGCCAACCTCGTCGCCTTGTGCGATCCCGACCCCGGGCAGATCGACAAGGCCCGCGCCGATGCCCTCAAACCCGGCGGCGAGGCCTCCAAGGACGCCAAGGCCTATGAGGACTATCGCAAGCTCATCGACGACGCCGCCAGATTTGATGCCGTGCTCATCGCCACACCCGACCACTGGCACGCCCCGCTCTGCAAGGCGTTCATGAAACTCGGCAAGCACATCTATTGCGAAAAGCCCCTGACCCACAGTGTCGCCGAGGCCCGCGAACTCCGCGAACTCGCCCGCAGTTCCAAAGTCGTCACCCAGATGGGCAACCAGGGCAGCGCCAGCCCGTCACTGCGACGCTGCACGGAGATCATCAAGGCCGGCGCCCTCGGGCAGATTCGCGAGATTTACCACTGGGGCATCGGCGTTAACGCCAATGAGGGCAGCGCCCCCGGCGAAGACCCGATCCCGCAGGGCTTCAACTGGGACCTCTGGGTCGGCCCGTCGGCCATGCGGCCGTTCAAGAAAGACGTCTACCACCCCTTCCGCTGGCGAAGCTGGTTCGACTTTGGCAACGGCGGCCTGGCCGACTTCTGCTGCCACGCCATCAACCTGCCGATGCGGGCCCTGGACCTCGGCTATGCCGACAAGCTCGTCGTCAATATCAGCGGCGGCAAGCAGATCGCCGACAAGGCCGCCCTCGAGTTCCACTTTCCGGCCCGCGGCAAACTCGAACCTGTGACGCTCTACTGGCAGGGAAGCGGCAAGCCGCCGGCCGAGATTCTCAAGCCGCTCGCGGACGTCTATAAGGAGACAATTCCCGATGGCATCATGATCATCGGCGAAAAGGGCTGCATCTACACCAGCCACTGGAACACCGGCGGGCTGCTGCGCCTGGAAGGCGAGGCCAAGCTGACCGATGTCACCCGCCACGCGGCCACTGCCAACATCCCCGTCACCCTGCCGCGCGGCCGCGGCCACGACCAGGAATGGATCAACGCCTGCCGCGGCGACGGGAAAACCTATTCCGACTTCGACACCGGCGGCCATCTCACCGAGATCGGCCTTTCCGGCGTCGTCGCCATCCGCGCGGGCAAGACGCTCGACTGGGACGGCGAGAAGATGCAAGCCACCAACGCCCCCGAAGCCGCGAAGTTCATCCGCACGGAATGGCGCAAACAATGGCTGGTGTGAACTTGTCGGGCTCGCGCCCCTGTGCTTCCGGAGACGGAGCAATAGACCTTCCAGTCAGCGGGCACTCTCGACGATTAGGCCGCTGATCGTGACGGCGCCTTTCACGGGTGTCAGTTTCAGCGTCAGCGAACCGGAGCGGCCGACGGTGACCTTGTAGGTTCGCTCGACGATTCGATTGGGTTGGCCGGCCAGGGCGAAGATGTCGACGCGGTCGGTCTGATGGGCGCTATCGTTCCCAGAGGCTGAGCCGCTGTCGATGGCCACATCAAATACACGTTGATCCTTGGTCGTGGAAACCGGGTCGACCAGCAGCAGACGCAGGCGGTATTCGCCGGCGGGCAGACTGGCCGGGCCGCTGTAGCCACGGCTGTCGCGGGCGATGATGGGGCGAAGCGCGAAGGTGAGCGGCTTGTCGCTTTCGATGCCCGTACGGGCGATTTCCTCGAGCGGCTCGGGCAGCGCGGGATCGCGGGTGAGTTTCGCTTCAGCCGGCAGCGTGAATACGGTGGCGCCGGTTTCCTCCTGGCCCCAGCATTCCCAGACCTGACGGTCGGCTTGGAAATGGAACGTGAACATGCCGCGGCTCTGGGCGAGCTTGTCGTGCTGCGTGGGCGCGAAGTTGATCCGTACGGGATCAAGGCCCAGCGCCTGGCGCTGGCGGATGATGTGGCTGAGCCAGCGCAGGTTCATGGAGACGACCAGGCCCTGCTCGCCGCGGGTAATGCCGCCAAGGGCGCTGAATTTCGCGAACTGCTCGATGACCGGCTCGGGGCGGCGGTCGGCCATCGCGGCGCGGGCGGCCGGCAGGTTGCCCGCCTTGAGCAGCAACAGTGAACGCTGGTAGGCGTCGTGATTCTGGAAGAACGCGGCGATGAATTGCTCCAGGCCCTTGTGATAACCCAGCCGGTCTCGCTGCGCGGGCGTGAGTTTCGTGGCGTCCACGGAGTCGACCAGCTTTTGTCGCTCGCGCGAGCCGGCGACGATCTTGTCGATATCCGTCAGCGGGCGGTCGATGAACCAGTCGCTGGTCTCGCGGGCAAATGTGGGTGCATCGGTCACCCAGCGTTCGAGGTATTCGCCCATCGCGACGCGGGCTGATGGCCCGAAGGACCGCTCGGCCATCGCCTCGCAGGTGGACCGGAGCGGCCGGTCTTTCCCCGACTGCCAGACCTGTTCCGCCAGGCTCTGGAAGTAGAGATCGAGCGGACGGGTGGTCCAGTGGATGATCCCAAACCCGGCGGCGTGGACGTCGGCGAGCTTGGCGTGGAAGTCGGCGAACGGCGTGTACGGCCGGCCGATGTAGTTGCCATCGTCGTGCTGAGCCCATACCACCGGGACAACCGCGCGGTGTGCCGCGACATCCCCAATCACCTTCCGCGACTCGGCGTCCGAGAGCTGTGGATTGCCATGCAGCACATTGTAGTCCAGGCCGATGAGTTTCACATGTTGCGGGAAGAACCGATCGCAGGGGGCGAGGAACTTGAAATCCCACGTTCCGGCGGCCAGTTGCACGCGCTCGCGGCCGAGTTCCTTGAGCGCGCGGTCAAAGGCCCGCAGGATCTTGCCCAGCGCGAACACCTGTGGTGCGTGCCAGAGCTTGCCCGCGTCGGGCGTCTTGTCGATCTCGGCTTGATATTCCTTCTGCCACGCGGCCGGCATCTCGGCCACCTTGAGTTCCATCCACGGTGTGCCGCCCGTGCGGAACCAGACGACCAGCCGCGTGATCTGCGGATAGTCGGCGAGCAGTGCGGCGACCTGCGTGCGGTAGTAGCGATAGCCCTCGGGCGTGTCCGGGTCGGCCAGCCACATCCGGCCGGCTTCCTGGTTCATCCACTGCACAGCCTGCACGCCGATGGGAAAGCGAGCCTCGCGCGGGAGAGTAAGGATCAACTCCTGCGGATTGGCCGAGGCGGTGTCGACGTCATCGGCGAAGCAGACTTCCATGCCGCGCCCGGCCGCGTGGGCGAAGACCTCGCGCATGAGTTTCCGCGCCGCCTCGGCGCGCCGGGCATCGGGGACGAGCGCCGCATCGGCGCCGAATGCGGCTTGCGCAAAGACTTCGCCACCCCAGAGCCGGCGGACATCGTTGACGTGCATGGTTGACCAGTCGCGGCCGCTGATCGTGGTGGAAAGATAGCCGACGGGCTTGGTCTTGCCGTTGAAGTCAAAGCTGACCATGGGGTTGTTGCCGTAGGCGTGGACCATGATGGTATTGAAGCCCATTTTCTGTGACTGCGTGGTCCAGCGCTGCCAGTCGGCGAGGTTCCATGTGGAACAGCCGCTGAGAAAATTGTGCCAGTCGAAGACCATGCGGTCGCCGACGAGCGGCTTGTCGGTGAGTTGCCAGCCGTCGAATGCGAACGGCTCCTTGCGTTCGGCCGGCAGAGCGTCGTATGAGAGATAGAAGCCGCAGCCGAGTTTCACGAGCAGGGCGTAAACGCCATAGACGACACCGCGCGGGTCGGCGCCGGTGATGCTGGCCAGCTCGTGTCCGCCGTTCTTGGCAACGCTCACCGCGAAGCTCTCGGGACCGGAGCCATCGGGCAAACCGGGCAGCAGCGGATCGGTGCCGGCGACTCCGAGAAGAACGATTTTCCCCGTGGCTGGTCGCTGGTCGCCCGCGACAAACTGCATCTGCGGATACAGCTTGCCGAGATAGCCAACCAACTCTGCCGCCGCCAGTCGCTCGACCGGGCCGGCGTTAGCGGGCAGAGTAACTGTCACCGTTTCGGCTCTTGCGCCGATGGTCGCCACTACCGTAGCGGCGAGGACAATCAGGCTCATCCACAATGTTCTCATGGTCCTCTCCTATCTCAAATCGCCGAGCATTCTTGCCACACATCCCGGAAATGCCGGATCGTTTCCCACGACGCGGTGTATGGCGTGTTGCAGCTCGCCGAGAGCATGAAGCGATGCGCGAATGGCTTCATTCGCTCGAGCAATTCCCGCACATACGCCGACACTTCCTGTTGCGTCGCGAGCCGGCCGAACTCGGCCGCACTGATGCCGCCGGTGATGATCATCCGGTCGCCGGACAGGCGCATGGCCTCATCCAGTTGCACATCGCCCAACGGCGGGAAGGCAACGCCTTCAAGGCCATCCACGCCCAGCGAGGCGATCAGCGGCAGCAGCACGCGTTGCTGGCCACAGGCGTGAATCATGAACACCGCGCCGGCGGCGCGGCACAACCGGGCGGCCTGTTCGTAGAAGCCGGCCGAATACTGCTCGACATAGTGCGGCGGATGAAACATGGCATCGAGATTATCCATGGAGATCGCGGCCTGCACGCCGCCGGCCAGCATCTGGCGAACCAGCTCAAGTTGTGCTGCCTGGTGTGTCTCCATGACCTCGTGGCAGAGTTCGGGGTAGTCCTGAAGCAGGAACACCGCGTTGGCCGCCCCGGCCGCGACGTGAAGGAGCTTCAACGGGCTGAAAAGTTCGCCGGCGTTGACGATCCCGTCATCGCCCACATCTCGCTGTACCACATTGAAGCGATCCGGGCGGAATTTCCAGCGGCGGCCGCGCACGAGTTCCGCGAACGCCTCCATTGCCGGATTGGCCTCATCCAGCAGGAACTTCTCCTGCACGAGCGTCGACTCGGCGAAGATGTACCGCAGCCGTTCGCTGAGCACGCCCGCGCGTGTGCGATAGGTCTTCTCGGTCACGATATCCTGGCCGACGGTCGTGCACTGTTCCCGCACCTCTACGCCATCCCAGGTTTCCTCGGCCAGTCCGCCGAACCAGCAGCGCGTCGGGTCGCAGTAGATGTTGCGGCTGAAAACATCGAGGCCCAGGTGCCGGATCAGGTCGAGTTGCGTGCGGCAATGGCTGACTTCCGGTGGCAGGGTACCGTGGTTCTGGTGATGCGCGAACCATTGCCAGTAGTTCGGCGCGTAGACCATGCGGGCCGGCCGCTGGCGCTGCAGGACACTGCACACCGCATCGCGTTTACCCGTCTGCATGACGGATCCTCAACTCCCGAGCGGAATGGCCTCCACGGGCATCGGCTCGAGTCTTGGGTTGATCAGATGAATGATGATAAACGCGACCAGATAAGCCGTCGATGCGATGATGAACAGCGGCACATAGCTGTGTGTCCATTCCAGCACATAGCCGGCCAATTTGGCGACGAACATCCCGCCGATGGACCCCGCCATGCCGCCGATACCAACCACCGAACTGACCGCCTGCTGCGGCACGGTGTCGGAAACGAGCGTGTAGAGATTCGCCGACCATCCCTGGTGCGCGGCCGCCGCCAGCCCCACGAGGATCACCGCCGGCCAGAGGCTGGAGACGCTCGAGGCGGCGAACACCGGGACCACGCACAGGGCGCAGAGCAGCATGGCTGTCTTGCGCCCGGCGTTCACGCTCCATTTTCGCTTGATCAACGCGGAAGAGATCCATCCGCCGGCGATGCTGCCGACGTCGGCCATCAGGTAGATGACGACCAGGGGCGGTCCGAGGCGCAACAGGTTCAGGCCGTGGCGCTTGTTCAGGAAATCGGGAATCCAGTAGAGATAGAACCACCAGACCGGGCTGGTCATGGCCATGCCGATGGCGAAAGCCCACACCTGCCGGTGGCGCAGAAGTGTCAGCCAGGGAATCCGCACCACCGGGTCGGCGGGATCACTGCGGATATACGCCAGCTCGGCGGCCGAGACGCGCGGATGCCGGTCGGGGCTGCGGTACATGAGCCACCAGCCGACGAGCCAGAGAAAGCCCAGGGCGCCGGTGGCGAGAAAAGCGGCCTGCCAGCCAAACTTTACCGTCAGCCAAGGCACGGCCAGTGGCGTAATCATCGCGCCCACGTTGCTGCCGGCGTTGAAGATTCCCGTAGCCAGCGCCCGTTCTTTCTTGGGAAACCACTCGGTGACTGCCTTCACCGCGCCGGGAAAGTTGCCGCCCTCGGTCAGTCCCAGGCCCGCTCGTGCCAGGGCAAAGCCCATCACGGTTCGCACCAGTGCGTGGCCCATGGCCGCCAGGCTCCACAGTCCCGCGGCCAGTGCGAAGCCGATGCGCACGCCAATCTTGTCCATGACCCGCCCGGCCAGCAGATAGCCGAAGGCATACGTCAGTTGAAAAGCGAAGACGATGTTCGAGTAGTCGATCTCGTTCCAGCCCAGCCTCGCCTGCAGTTCCGGCTTGAGCACACCGATCACCTGGCGGTCCATGTAGTTGATGGTTGTGGCGAAGAACAGGAGCCCGCAGATCCACCAGCGATAGTGACTGGCCACCGGCCGCTCGACGCTGCTGTAGTCCAGGATGTTGATCGGCTGTGACATGAGTGAGTTCCTGTTCGGTTGCCGGCCGATCTTCCCGCAGGGGGCGATTGCGTACAAGAGACGAATCGGGCAACATAGGAATCGTCCTGGGTCACCGCAACTGAGGCAACATCATGTCCATCAGCGTTCTGGACCTCTTCACGATCGGAATCGGGCCGAGCAGTTCGCACACGGTCGGACCAATGCGAGCGGCGCGGCGATTTGTCGATACGCTGCGCCAACGAGGTCTGCTCGATCAGGTGGCTCGCGTCGAGGTGCGATTGTACGGATCGCTGGCGCTGACGGGACTCGGACACGGCACCGACAAGGCGGTCCTGCTTGGGCTTGAGGGGCAGACGCCGGAGGATGTGGATCTGGCATCCGTTCCGGCGAGCCTCGAACGCATCCGCAGCCGGCATATATTGCGGCTGGACGGCGCGAGCGAGATCGCCTTCGATGAACCGCGCGACCTGCTCTGGCGAAAGGCCGAATCGCTGCCGGCGCATCCGAATGGGATGCGATTTGTCGCGAGGAACGCGGCCGGGGAGCCGCTCCTCGATGCTGTCTACTACAGCGTCGGTGGCGGGTTCGTGCTGGACGAGACCGAGGCAAGTGAGGCCAGCGTCCTCGCTGGCCCGAGTCGCCAGACGGATCGTGATTCAGGTAGGCCGGCGGTGACGCCGGCCCCACTTTCTTTCGGCTTCTGCAGCGGCGCGGAGATGCTCCTGATGGCCGGCCAGTCGCGGCTGAGCGTCAGCGAAATGATGCTGCGAAACGAGTCCATCCTTCGCCCGGAGCAGCAGACGCGGGAACGGTTGCTGTGTGTCTGGCGGGCCATGGCCGATTGCGTCGATCGCGGCTGCCGCACCGACGGCACATTGCCCGGCAAACTGGCCGTCACCCGCCGTGCGCCGCGGCTGTATCGCGAGTTGACCGAACACCCGGAGACGAACCTCCGTGACCCGCTGGCCGTGCTCGACTGGGTCAGCATGTGGGCCATGGCGGTAAACGAGGAAAACGCGGCCGGCGGTCGCGTGGTCACCGCGCCGACCAACGGCGCCGCCGGCATCATCCCGGCCGTGCTGCATTACCTCGTCCGCGTTCGCGGCACGGATGATGACCACATCGTGCGTTTCCTGCTGACGGCCGGGGCCATTGGCATTCTCTACAAGCTCAACGCCTCGATCTCCGGCGCGGAAGTCGGCTGCCAGGGTGAAGTGGGCGTGGCCTGCTCGATGGCCGCCGGCGCGCTTGCCGAGGCGCTGGGCGGCACTGTGCCGCAGGTCGAAAACGCGGCCGAGATCGGCATGGAACACAATCTCGGCCTGACCTGCGACCCCATCGGCGGGCTGGTGCAAGTGCCCTGCATCGAGCGCAACGCCATGGGCGCCATCAAGGCCATCAACGCCGCGAGGCTGGCCCTGGCCGGCGACGGTACTCATCGTGTCTCGCTCGACCGCGTCATCGCCACCATGCGGCAGACCGGGGCGGATATGAGCAGCAAGTACAAGGAAACCGCCCGCGGCGGACTGGCGGTGAATGTGATTGAATGCTGACGGTTGGTTCTTTGTTCTTCGTCGAATGGGACAACAATGATGTTAGCAGACGCGACATTTCTTGGCTTAGACAACTCTCTTGCGGCGTGGCTCATCTGGATCGGCATGATCGGGCTTTTCCCTTTCGCCATCGCCATCTTGTCCATACCCAGGTTGCCGGCACACATCGTAGCCGCGATTATGTCAATCGTCTGGCTCCCTGTCTGCGCCGTGGCCTATCCATTGACGTTCCTCAGCCGCGGGATGACTGGAGCCAGTCGCCTTGAGGATGTTGCGCCCAAAGGGTTTCTTTCTACGATTGTTCCATTGTGGTTCCTCGCGGGCCTGGGCATTCTTTGGGGCACCTATGTCATCCGCCGCCTAATCGAGTGGAGATATCCGCAATGGGCCAAAACCACGAACGAATATCGGCGCCAGCCGCCGGGCTTCCCCGTGATCATGGATCGTCCAGAAGCATCCGGCCAAGCCGAGAATTCAGGATCCGATCAGGCAGGCAAAGCGGGTCCATCCAACGGTCAACACACCGACGACTCGAACCAAATTGCCGGCATTCTGCAAGGCAGACCAATTCCAAGGAAGCCGCCACAATGAACCGTCTGGAACTCCGGACTCGATCTTCCGCTTCGTGTGTCTTCGTGTCTCTTCATGCAACTTCGTGGGCAAACTCCGGCATTGGTCCGCAGTGCGGACCCTACCGCGTCAGTTCCTCCACGAGCTTGGGCATGGGGTATATCTTCTTTAACGCTTCAATGATCGCGGCCGCATGCACCGAGATCGCCCGGGCGGCGGTGTCGGTGTAGGCGAAATCCAGCACCAGGCTTTGAATGTTGCCGTCGAAGATCAGGCCGACGTACTGGCCGTCGCGGGTGATGACCGGGCTGCCGGAGTTGCCGCCGATGATGTCGTTGGTGCTGACCATGTCCAGCGGTGTGGCCAGGTCGAGCTTGTCGCGGGCCGCGGCGATGCCCGGGGCGAGATCGAATGGCGCGCGGTTGTCGAAGCTGGCCGAGCGGCCGAATAGATCGTAGAACGTGGTCTTCCAGGGAACCAGCGTCGTGTTCAGTTCGTAGCCGGCGACACGCCCGAAGGCCAGGCGCAGCGTGCCGGTGGCGTCGGGATAGGTGTTGCGGCCAAGCACCGCGAAACGCGCCCGGGCGATCTTGCGGCCTTCGGCGGCCTCGACAGACTGGATGCGGGATTCGTGCCATTCGCGCTGCTCGCGCAGGAGTGGATCGAGCTTGCGGGCCAGCACGATCAGCGGATCGTCGCAGTTGGCCAGGGCGGCGCGGCCGCCATTGGCGAGCGTCCTGCGATACTCCGGGTCGGCGAGCTTCGTGCCCGAGATAAGCTCATGCGCCACGGCCTTGGGCTCGCGCCCGGCGAAGACCGCAGCGATGAACGGATCAGCATCGCCGAGGGCCTCGCGGGCGCGGGCCAGTTGCGCGCCCAACAGATGCTCCTCGAGCTCGGGATAGATCGGGGCTTTGGAGAACAGACGCAGATCGAGTGATGGCAGCGATGAGTCGCGGAACTCCTCGTAGCGCTTGTCGTTGGGCTTCTCCAACTCATCGGCCCGGCGCAGCAGCGTCAGGGCGATGTCGGCCAGGCGACTGCCGCTGAGGCTGTAATACGCCGACTGCTTCTGGCGCGTCGCCGCTTCGGCAACGGCCGCGGCAATGCGATCCCACGATGCGGCAACATCCGACAGATCACCCCGGCGCGAAACCTCGTCTCGCAACGACGCCTCGGCGACGCGCAGACGCTCGAAGACGGCCGGTTCCTTCAGGCCTTCGAGGTATCCGGTGCGGGCCTTGATTCCGTTCTCGACGCCGAAGATGCGATCCTTCACCTGCCGGGCCTGCTCGGCACCACGGGCGGCATATTCGTAAAGCGCCTTGCGGCCGGCCTGGCTCATCTGCAGCGTCAACGGCAGGCGATGGTCGCGCTCGTATTCGAGTTGCGCCACGGTTCGCAATCGCTGGGTTGAGCCAGGGTGGCCGACGACGAAGACCAGGTCGTTCTCTTTCGGGCCGGCCGGGTTGAACTTGAAGAAATGCTCCGTGCGGGCCGGCTGGTCATTCTCGTAGACGCGGAAGAAAGCGAAGTCGAGATCGAAGCGCGGGAAGGTGAAATTGTCCGGATCGCCGCCGTAGAACGCGGCCTGGAACTCCGGGGCCATGACCAGGCGCACATCCGTGTATCGCTTGTAGTTGTAGAGCCAGTACTCCCCGCCGCCATAGAGAGAGACGACCGTGCAATGCAGCCTGGTCTGGTCCGTGGCTTCCTTCTCGATGCGGGCGATCTCGGCCTTGCGCTGGCGATTCTGCTCGGCCACCGGCAACTTGCCATCGACTGCGCCCGACACGCGTTGCGTGAAATCCTGCATCGACACGAGCACCGACAGTTCCGTGTCGTGACAGCGCAGTTCCTGCGATCGCTCGCGGGCGAAGAATCCGTTCTGGACGTAATCATTCTGTGGTGTCGAAAGTTTCTGGAGCGACCCGAGCGCCACGTGGTGATTCGTCAGCACGAGTCCTTCGGACGAGACAAACGCGCCCGAAGCGCCGCCGACATGCACGGCCGACAGGCGCGCGTGCTCAAGCCACTGCGGTGAGGGTTCGAACCCGTAGCGGTTCTTCAGGTCGGCCAGTGGAGGATTGTCGAAGGTCCACATACCCTCGTCGCCGCAGCGCCCGGCCGGTGATACGGGCGCGGACACGCGGGCGCACGACGTGAGGATAAGGGCGAGCAGCAGGGAGAGCCGCGATGCCCATGCGCCGCGGGCAGGAGAAGGCACCAAGGCACGGAGGCTCGAAGGCACGGAGCGGAATGTCATGAATATCTCGCAGGTTAATGAAAGCGGTTCAGGTTCAACGTTTACCGGCGGCCCGGAGAAGTCCGTCCACCCACGTTTCGTCCTCCGCCGGCAACGGCGGTTTGCAGGGCTTGCGATAGTCGACCGATCGCCAGTGATTCTCAACATAAGGGTCCATGCCGGGGAACGGGCTTTTCATGGCTACATATTATACCGGCCGATTCGCGGCGAGGCGATGCAAAACGGAGCGTTCGGAGTACCGCCTTCAGGCGGTTCATCAGACCGCCTAACACTACAGCGCAAGTTTAGTCCCGAGTTTCCCGCGTGATCTCATGGCCGCGGCATTGCGCGCCTGATGGTACTGGATCACCTCGGCCGTGTGAGTGATGACACCCGTGCCCCGGCTACGACGCATCCACTGCTGGCACACCGCATTGAGCGCTCGGGCCACCTGCTCCTTCGTCAACCGTGGGTTTTTCCCCCCGAAGCCGCTCGGTTTGCTCGGCTACGAACAGCAGCGTCAGTTGGCACAGCATCATGTGCCGCATCAGCCCCCGGTATCGCCTTCCCTCATAATGTCCCAGACCGATCTCAGTCTTGGCCACCCGGAACAGATGCTCGATGCCCCAGCGACTGAAGGCCGCCTCCAGCAGCCGTTTGAGGCTCGTTCGCACCGGAGCATTGCTGATGAAGTATTTGACCTCCCCCATCTGGCAGTTCCTGGCCACGATCAGCCAGTAGTCGCGGCGGTGACACTCTCCCTCCACCGACATGTACACCCGTCCCGCCTTGGCCTCCCAGATCGAGTCCTCCACCGTCTGGTGGACAATGCGGTACTTCTTCCATTTCTTGCCGCGGAAGCTCTTGCCGGTTCGGGCCAGATTCTGAGCCTCCCTGGCCACGTAGGGCCGCTGCAAGGACCGATACCTGGGCGGAGCGCTGAAGCAGCGGAAGGTCTTGGGCACTTCGCCGATGAACAGCACACCCAATTCCTCCAGCCCCTTGAGGAACCACGGCTTGCCGCCGTAGCCCTCGTCAAACCCGATCCAGTCAAACCGCACTCCGTTGCCCAGCGCCCGCTTCACCTGGTCCAGGGCGATCTGGGGCTTGCTGCGAAAGGGCAGATCACTGGGGATTCCCGCCTCCCGACAGCGATCCGGGTCGTCCAGCCATTTCTGCGGCACATACAGGTCGCTGTCGATCAGACAACTGAACCGGCCATAGCCCACCCCCAGATGCACCGTCACCACGCAGTTCTCGATCTTGCCCGTGCTGCCGCAGTACTGCCGCTGCGCGCCGGGAGTCTTGTCTCCCTTCTTGGCCACGCTGGTTTCGTCAATCCAGCCGACCGCACCCACGGCATCCAGCCGCGGTTCGTCCGGGGCCGGCAGATGCTCCTGCACGATTCGCCGCTGGAGCGCATCCCGCAGCTCCAGTTCGTCCCACTCATGCTGGGTAAGCAGCAACTGCAAACTCCGGACGCAGGCTCCGGACGCCAGGGCGATCGGCTCGACGCTCTTGCGGGGCAGGTCGCTGAGCAGCCCGCGACAGTAGGTGCCCACATGTTCCCGCACCGCCTGGCCGCCCAGACAGTTTTCAAAGCCGCGCAGATGCCCCCGCAACGCCGGTGTCAGACTGGCAATCTGTTCTTCCGTCATCAATGACCTCCTTGTCAACAGGAGGCCATACCACGCTCACGCCACATACGTTGAGCCAAAGTTGCGCTGTAGTGCTAAAGGCGGTACCCCGAACGACTCATGGCCAGTCCCAATGCAGTCCCGTCCGCCAGGTGTCCACGGACATCCGGCCGTCCGGCTGCACGTGCAGGGTGATGGCTCCGTTGCGCCCGGTTCGCACCAGCGGCGCGGAACCAACAACCTGGTCAAACGCGATTTGTTTTCCGCTCAATCGGACGGCGCTACACGCCAGCACGATCTTCGGCCCGACGGCTTTCACGAATGCCGCCGAAGTCTGCTCGGCTGAGCCGTGATGCGGGGCGATGAGGATGCTGGCGGCGAGATCGCCCGGGCGCGAGACCAGCGACTCCTCGGCTTTCGCCTGAATGTCGCCACAGAACAGGATCGTCCGTCCACGCACGTTCAGCTTGAGCACGAGGGACGCGTCATTGTCATGGCCCGGCGGTGTCGCCGTCGGCCAGAGAACTTCGACAGACACGCCCGGTTCGAGGGCGAGCTTCGCCGGCCGGGCCAGGGTGTTCATCGGCACCCCGGCCAGCTCAGTTTCCGCCTGCAGGAGCGAGGCCGCATGGTTGTGGCCGGCATCCTGGTGGAACGTCGGACCCACGCAAATCCGGCCGACCGGCACCTGCCGCACCAGATCGCCGATGGCGCTGAAGTGATCGAAGTTGGCGTGTGACAGGAAGATGGTGTCGATGCGCTTCACGCCTAGTTGCTGCAGCGCGGGCTGCACGGTTTGGCGGTACAGATCCCCGCCCGATTGTGATCCGGCATCAAAGAGCAGCGTCCGGCCGGAGGGCAGTTGCGCGATGGCGCATTGCCCCGCGCCGACGGATAGAAATGTGATGCGGCACTCGTCCGGCGGCCGCTGCATCGGTGCGCCATGCCACAGCACCGGGGCGAAGAGCAGCACTGGGCACAGCGCCGGCGCAAAACGCAGGCGTCTGTGCCAGCGTGGCCGGCCACGTAACAGCAGCGGGACGGCCAGCACCAGATAGTAGAACGCGAGCATGGCCGGTGACGGTGCCGGCAGCACATGATTGCTGCCCGGCAGGCGATCGAGTTGGTCCAGCGAATACCGCATCAGCCACACCGGCGAGTCGGCCAGTGTCGCCAACATCCCGGACATGCCGGGAAACAACAGCGTCAGCAGAATCTTCAGCACGCCGCCAACCAGTGCGATCAACACCGGGATGGCCAACACTACGCTTGCCAGAATCGCCCACGGATTCATCTGGTTGAAATGCCACGCAATCAGCGGCGCCGACACGAGCCAGGCCACACTCGAGGCCACGGCGGCCTCCGTGAGCGCGTGCCGTAGCCACGATCGCGCCGATCGCCAGAACGATCGCGCCTGCAGATCGGCGGCCAGCGCGATATCCCGATCGCGGAACGATGCGAGCCAACGCATCACCGGCCGCGAGAAGATCATGAGTCCCAGCACCGATCCGAAGGAGAGCTGAAACCCGGCGTTGTAGAGGTCCAGCGGATGGAGCACGAGCATCGCGAGCACCGACACGGCCAGAAGCTGCACCGCATCGATGCTGCGCCGGCCGAGCATCCCCAAGCCGATGGCTAGGCACAGCAACAGCGAACGCACGACCGGTGGATTGGGCAGCACCACCGCGCCATAGAGCAGCACGATGGCCATTGCGGTAAGACATGCCGCTCGCGGCCGCAAGCCAACCAGCCGCAGGCACCACAGCGCCAAACCGCCGATGATCGCGATGTGCATTCCGGAAATGGCCAGGTGATGGCTCGTCCCCGTGCGGACAAACTGGGCCTGAACATCGCGCAACTGCGGATCTGTATCGCCCAGCACGAGTGCCCGCAACAGCGCATGATCCGTCGCCTGGCGCGGCGTGAACCCGACCTCGAGGCACACGCGGGCGGCCATGCGCAGCCGGTCCAGCAGTGTGGGCGGATCGGCCCGCAGGATCTCAATATTCTCGATGTGTGCCACGGAGAGGCTGGCCAGAATGCGCTGCTGCCGATAGTAATCCGACCAGTCAAACTCCCCCGGATTCTCCGCCCCGGCCGGCCGGGAAAGCAGGCCCGCCAGCCGCACCGTTTGCGCCACCGCCAGACGCGGATGTGGATCGCGCAGGTGTACGACGATCCGGCCGGAAGCGCTCCGCCAACCGCTCTTGGTGAAGATTCGCACCACATCCGCCTGTGTCGATTGTTTCGGCGGCAGCGGCCGCTCGTTCATGGGCGAAGTCAGCAGACGTGGCGGATCGACGATCCTCGCTTCGATCTGCACGATGCGCGGCGTATCTTCCGTGAATCGCCCGATGTGGTCGGCCGGAAATCGAAATGCCTCGATGCGCCCGGCCAGTTGACCCAGCATCGCAAAGGCCCCAGCCAACAGTGCCGCGGAGACTCCCGGCCGCGCCCGGAACAGCAGCGCCGGCAGTAACATGACCACGACCATTAGCAGCGTGATCGCGAGGTTACCCCCAACATAACCGTGCATCGCGATCCCCAGCATGAAGACCACCGCCGCTGAGACCATCGGCTTGCCCGCGAGCATGTCGGCGAATGTGATTGGCGTCTGGCTGGGGCTTTCGGGAGGCATCGTGCTGCCATTATTCACACACTGCGCGCCGCGGCAAGGGGCAGGGTTATTCGGAGTACCGCCTTCAGGCGGTCTGAAAAACCGCCT